>JAQYSN010000077.1 GCA_028725265.1 Spirochaetales bacterium
CAGCTGAAAAAGATGGAAAAACTGTTTCTTACTATGATTCGCAGATTGCAGCAACGGCAGTTTCAAATGGAATGGTGCTGGTAACTCATAATGTTTCGGATTTTGAACAGTTCAAGGAAAGGTCATTTTTACACGTCGAAGATTGGTTTACAGCGTGATTTGACAGGCATATTTTTTTTACTTGCTTTAAATTGAGATTTTTTCACCTTGTTTATACTGTCTTCAAATTGTATAATGAATCACTATGACTTATTTTTTTGAAACCTATGGCTGCCAGATGAATAAGGCCGAAAGTGCAAGTACCGAGCAAAAACTTATCGATCGAGGCTGGATAGCATCCGACACTGCAGAAAACGCCGATCTTGTCATCATAAATACTTGCTCTGTCAGGGCAACTGCCGAAAGTAGAATTCACGGAAGACTGGGTGCTTACACCGCGTTGCGACGAGAGCGCACTTCAAAAAAGGCGCAGAAAGATGGAAAAAAAGATTTCACTCTCATTGTTATGGGCTGTATGGCGCAACGCTTGATGAACGACCTTAAAAAACAGTTTCCAGTAGTGGATTATGTCGTAGGAAATTTTCAGAAAAAGTTTTTCGATGAGATTTTTGAGGCTGTAGAGAAGGGAATTCACCTTGATACTCTTGAAGAAACTCCTGCCTATATTTTTGATCCTGTTTCATACGAAAAAGGTACTTTTTCAGCTTTCGTTCCGATTATGCACGGTTGTAATAACTTTTGCACTTACTGTATCGTGCCTTATGTTCGTGGTCGGGAAATCAGTCGTGATCCAAAGGAAATACTTAGCGAGCTTGATTCCCTTGCAAAAAACGGTGTAAAAGAAATTACGCTTTTGGGGCAGAATGTTAATTCGTTCTGCTGGAACAAAGCCAAAAACGAAAGCAATACTCGTGCTAACTTGACTGCACAAGAGGTCGAGAGTAGAGATTTTATTTTCTTTCCAGAATTACTTCGCCTTATCGCTGAACATCTAAAAGAAACAAATTCTTCCATTAAGTGGATTAGATTTATGTCTAGCCATCCGAAAGATTTGTCGGACGATTTAATTGATGTAATTGCCGCAGAAGATATGATTTGCCGTCATATCCATTTGCCAGTTCAGCACGGCTCAAGTGAAGTCCTTAGGCGAATGAACCGCCGCTATACTCGAGAGCATTATCTTGAGCTTGTTGAAAAAATCCGTGCCAAAATTCCGAATGTGTCGCTTACGACTGACATCATGCTGGGCTTCCCTGGAGAAACCGAAGAACAGTTTGAACAAGCCGTTAGCCTTATGGAACAAGTGCGATACGAAACGGCATTTATGTACTATTACAATCCTCGTGAAGGAACTCCAGCCGCAGAGTATGAAGACCAAATCCCTGTTGAAATAAAAAAAGATCGTTTGCAGAAAATCATCGATTTGCAGCAGGAAATCACCAAAGAAGAAATGAAAAAGCAACTTGGAACTATGATAACGGCTTTAGTCGAAGGTGTATCTCATAACGACGAAGGAGAACTTATCGCAAGAACCGAACGAGACGAACGAGTGGTTTTTGCTGCCGACAAAAGTCTTATCGGGCAGTTCGTGACGGTTCGTCTGAACGAACTTAGTGGTATTACGTTCCGTGGTTCTCTTCAATCGTGAGTCAGAATTTGAGCATGAGCCAACTTGCTAGCAGAAAAACTTCGTGATAGAATAAATTTATGGCAAAATTGATATTATTTATAGTAATTGTAATCCTCGCAATATTTTTTATTGGATTTAACGTACAAAATCTATGTTCTATTTCTCTCATATTTCATACATTTGAAAATGTTCATGTTTTCATGCCGATTATGATAGCGTTTCTGATAGGAATTCTCGTAATGATTCCTTTTGTCATAAAAGCAAGGCTGTCTTCTGATCACACATCTGCAAAGCCTTCCAAAGAAAAAAATGTGACAGTCGATAAACCGAAAAATAAGACCAAAAAAGAAAAGAACCAAAAGGTTGAAATCATCCATCCTGAAAATGAAACGGAATACGTTCCTGTTCAGCATCTTGATGAGACAAAAACCGAAGAGCAAAAATGAGATTTTATCGAGTTTTTCTCAAATACAACGTTTTTCTCTGCCTGTTTTTTTTGCCGGTTTTTCTTTTTGCTCAAAACAGTACAAACGAAATTACTCTTGAAACCGAAATTGCAAATCTGACATCACAACTCGAAAAAGTTTCCTCGAATGAAAAGAAAATTCAGATTCTTGAAAAAATAGGTCGTAGTCAGGAATTTTCAAACATGTTTCCAGAAGCAGAACAGGCCTATTTTGAATGCGCAGAACTTGCAGGGGCAAATCAGAAAATTAAATTTATTCTGAATGCAGTTCGTTGTAGTCTTTCATACGGAAACTCAGAGAGGGCTGATGAGCTTCTTGCAAAAATCGCAAACGGTGCAAGGTCTAACGAATATACGGCTCGTTTTAAGCTCTATGCAATTTGGAGCTGGCTTTCAAAATGCAATTCCTATGATGAAACTTTTGAGCCGATAGCAATTCTTAAATCTTATCTTGAACTTGGGTCGATGCAGGAAGTAAGACCACAAATGCTTTTTACAATCTGGTACATCACTGGTGAAATAAAATATGCTGAAATGCTTAAAAATGAATTTCCGCAAAGTCCAGAATACGCAATAATTTGCTCTCGAATGGAAATTTCGCCTTCTCCGTTCTGGTTTTTTAGCGCTAGAAAATTGGGTGACTTGAAAGAAATTGAGGAACTTACAAAAGACACGAGGGAGAAAGCTGCTCAAAACACGGTGAAGAGTGCTCGTGCTGTAGCTTCAGTTCCGTATGAGGTCAATCCTGATTCGAAGCGAAGTGCCGGAGACTCAATTAAAAATGACACGAATGTTGCTATCAAGGAACGCGGGCAGAAAATTAATGAAAAGTCTAATTCTGATAATGGCGTTTCAGGTGGAATCATAAAATACTATCAGTTGGGTTTTTTCTCCCGAATCGAAAATGCTGAGGATTTGGTTAAGAGAGTTTCTGCAAAAGGAATAAAAGCTGAAATCCGAGAAGATATCAAGCCGAGTGGTAACAAGTATTATCAGGTTGTGGTTGTTTCAAGTGATGAGAAGATGGCAACTATAATAAAGAACAGCGGTTTTGAATGCTATCCGATTTTTGACTGAACATAACCGTGCCTGTCATAGGCTATTGAGGCTGACTCTTCTGTGCGTTTTGGAATCAATTTGACTTGAACTTTTCCAGACGAATCGGAAAGCTTTTTCCCGAAATGATGCAACCTTCCGTGGAAAGCTTTACCGCAATCAAATCAAGTCGTTCACCTGAAAGCTTGTACATAAAAAATCCGTTGAGAATGCAATCTTTTTCATCGGCACGGAACTGGAGAAGCTCTGTGTCGAACAGACTCATCGAAGTGTAGGTTCCTTCGTGTTCTTTGCCATTTTCATAGAACTTGAATGACTTATCATTAAAAATAACCGAATCTCCTTGAAAATCCCATCTTCCGTTTCCGTTTTCCAGAATTGAACAGATTTTGCTTTCATCAACTTTTTCTTTTGATTCTTTTTTTGTCGTAGTTTTGGCAATCTTTTTTTTGTAAATTCCGTCCCAGTCGGCATCCGTACCGATAATCATTCGAACGTCATCTGTGATTCTAATTCTTATTTCATTTGCGGAAACCAAATCAATGTGGAAATATCGGACGAGGTTTGAGATAGATTTGTTCGAACTTGAAATAAATATTCCGTATCGCCTCAAAGAGGTGTTTATCATGTCATAGACTTCTTGAATTTCATCCGTGCAGAATATGATTTCATTTTCGCTTGGACTGAAAAAGATAGAATGCTCGGTTTTTGAATTGTCATTCGTCTTGTACCAAAGCCCGTCAAGAAAACCCATGAAAGTTTCGACGGTTCCATCCTGAATCCTTGAAAGTTCTTTTGCGGCAACCCTACGACTTGAAACTCTAGTCACATTTGTTTCGACATATTCAGCCTTTTTTTTGTCCCATTCGTACGTCGTCTGAATTTGGTCAAATCCCTTGCCATCGCTTTTTTCTTCAGTTGTGTTTGTTAGGATAGAAAATGGTTCTTCATTTTCGTTATAGATTGAATATGAATCAGATCTGGTATTCTGTTGGATAAGAATCGTACCATCAATATCAAAATCTAGGATTTTTTTGAGTTTAACTGATGATTCGCTTTTGATAGGGATAAATCCCTGCATGATTGAGTTGTTATTCTCCGAAAATCCTGAAAAAATTATGGTATCTACGTGGGTACCGAGAAGGTCCATCGCACTAAAGTTAAAGGTCTTTACTTGAGTTATCTGTGTTTGGATTTCTATCGTTCTTTCGTATGAACTTTTTTTAGGATTGTATTCTCCGAAAATTACAATGATTTCAGGATTGCTGGCTCTTTTTATTCCGATGACCTGATCTTCGTATGTGTCTCCGTTAAAATCGATGCTGAGAGTCGATATAAGCGTTTCTTCGATTCTGAGTGGAATAAGCGAAACGTTTTCAAATTCAGTGCTCATATAAAGTTCTTTAAGGGCGATATCTTCTGTTTCTTTTTGTTTTGCCGGAAGAATTACTTTAGGTCTTTGAATTTCGATCTTTTTATGTTTTATAATGATGCTTGTGACTGCAAGCGAAATTATTGCAATTCCGATAACGCTGAAAATGGCGATAGACGTTTTTTTCATGTTCATAAAATCATTTTACTACATCTATTCTTTCTTTTCCATACATTGAAATAACTCATAAAAAAAAGTATAATCAATTACTATGACAGCAAATGAATTACGCTCAAAATATATTGAGTTTTTCAAATCAAAAAATCACGTTGAAATTTCTGGACAGAGTTTGATTCCAGAAAATGATCCTTCTGTTTTGTTTACAATGGCAGGAATGCACCCTCTTGTTCCATATTTGCTTGGTGAAAAACATCCAGCCGGAACACGCCTTACTGACTATCAGAAATGCATTCGTACGGGCGATATAGAAGAAGTCGGAGATCCAAGTCACCTCACATGCTTTGAAATGCTTGGAAACTGGTCTTTGGGTGATTATTTCAAAAAAGAATCGATTTCTTTTTCTTATGAATTTTTGACAAGTCCGAAGTGGCTTGCACTCGATCCTAAAAAAATCAGTGTTACTGTTTTTGCAGGTGATGATAATGCGCCTCGTGATGAGGAGGCTGCTTCTTATTGGAAAGAAAACGGAATTCCAGAAGATAAAATTGCATACCTTCCTGCAAGTGATAACTGGTGGGCTGCAGGT
>JAQYSN010000078.1 GCA_028725265.1 Spirochaetales bacterium
TCAAAGGAACATCCTTGGTTTGTCGCTAGCACTGATGAAAATAGCGAAAAAAGAGACTGGTACCTTTGGTCTGAAGAAAAGTTGTATTGGGATAATGGTTTATCAGTTGATACATGGTATCCATATTCAAAGCAATATTATTATGCAGCTTTGGACAAGGATCTTCCGGACTTGAATTATTATAATTTAGAAGTCCGTACTGAAATTAAAAACATTATAAAATTTTGGCTAAACAAAGGTTTTGATGGCTTAAGAATTGATGGCATAAGATACCTTATCGAGGAAGAAAACAATTATTGCGACACAGAAAAGACCCATGAATTTTTATCTGAAATTCGTGAATTGATAAACGAATACGATTCTGAAAAATTTATCGTAACAGAAACTAAAATCCGTGATAACAGAGCGGTTCTCGAAGAGTATTTTGGATCAGAAGCAAAGCCTGAGTTTAACATGCTTTTTGATTGCGATTCAGTTTTCTCTTGCCTAAAATCTGTTCAAAGTGGCAAAGATTTTACCGGTAACACTTTGACCGTGAAAGCTCCGTACATTTCTGCAGCGTTTGCAAATTATATTGGTGCTTCAAGCGATTATTTTAATCGTCTTGGTTATGTATTCTCTGATAACAAGGCAAAATTAAATCAGAGCATTGCTCTTATGTTGTTAAGAACGACTGTACCTTTTATCTATTTTGGAAATGAAACGGGAATTGCAGACGGAGAATTTAACTGGAAAATAGTTGATGAACAAAATGAGAATGCAGAATCCCCTCTGTATCTTACGAAATCTCTTATCTCCTTACGAAACGAAAATACGGAATTCAAAAAAGGGAATGTCGTAAAATTTACTAGTACGACGCCTGAGCAAAAAAACGTTATTTCCTACGCAATATATTCTGATAAAAAACTATTCCTTATGGTTTTCAATTTCAGTGAAGACGTAATCGAAAAAATTTCTTTCTATCAAAATGGTCTTCTGAATACGAATAAGCAATTACAAGTACTTATTGGTCCAGATACTTCTGCTTGCGTTGATTTTAATGACGAATTTGTAAGTTTTAATAAACTTCAGCCGAATGCGTTCAGGGTTTATGAACTTTCAGATAAGACTGTCAATCAACTTTTCGTATCAGAAAAGATACCAGTAGAAAAAACTGAAGCTGAAGATTCATCTGATGAAAAATCAGAAAACGAAGAGACAAAAGCTGAGTAAGGAAACAGAACTCAAAGAGAATACCATTCTTTTATTCTATCAAGAGATTCCGTCAATGAAATCGTAATTTTTGTTGCCTTTTCATAATCTAACGGAGAATTAAGATAGTTATCAGGATGGTATTTTTTTATCAGTTTTTTGTAAGCTTGTTTGCACTTTTCAAGGGATGATGGTGCTTCGACTCCGAGTTTTTTAAAATCATTTATTAACTGAACAGAAATTTCTTTTGTTCGGATTCTTTCAAACTCAGGCTTTAAAGCGCGAAATTCACCTTTTTGCGATGAATATACCTTGCCTTGAGACCTATTTTTCGAATCTATAAAATCGCTGATATTAAATGCATCCGCAACTGTTCGTTGTACTTGTTCTTTTGATGAGAAATTTTGTACATTTAAATTTTGTCGTTGTTGGTCTTTATCATCAATGTAATCTTTGAGAAGATCACCCAATTTATCAAAATCATTACCCATTGAACTTGAGTATAACATGCTTTTGGAATAAAATCGAACTTATGAATACAAATACAGTTAATTTTACCGTTTTATCTGACGGAACACCTATAAACGTCTACAAAATCTCCAATGGCACAACATCTTTTAGCGCAATGAACTATGGGGCAACTCTTACGTCAATCTGCACTCCCGATAAAAATGGAAATTGTGAAAACATCATCGTTTCACTTCCTACGTTGAATGATTACGTGCGCAATCCAAAATATTTTGGGGCAATAGTAGGAAGAGTTGCAAACAGGATAAAAGATGCTAGTTTTGAGATAGACGGAAAAAAATACATCCTTGACAAAAATGAAGAAAATAATTGCCTTCACGGTGGCTTTGAAAGCTGGTCAGATAAGGTTTTTGAAGCTAAAACATTTTGTGACGAAGAAAAGGCAGGTGTAATTTTTGAGAGAGTCTGCAAAGATGGAGAGCAGGGCTTTCCAGGAAATCTTACAGTCCAGATTATTTATACACTGAAAAAAGAGAGCAGCAAAGGTGAATCGGAATTTATCATGGAATTTAAAGCCTCTACGGATAAAAAGACACCTGTAAATATAATCAATCATTCATATTACAATCTTGCAGGAAACTCTCATTCTTCAATTGATGAAAGTTACATACAGATTAATTCAGAATACATTCTTGAAAAAGATGAGAAAAATCTTCCGACAGGAAAACTCTTATCTGTCAGGGAAAATAATGCCGATCTTAGAGAAAACATCAGTTTTAAGACTGCATTCGAAAGACACGGGTCGATTTTTGATGACTGTTTTATAATTTCAAAGGATTTATCGAAAGCCAACCAGTTTGATGCCTTGATTGAGGATGAGAAATCGGGCAGAAAAATGAAAGTTTTTACAAATCAAAATGCAATACAACTCTACACCCCGTTTTATGATAAAGAAAATCCTTTGGTAATGTCAGAAGGTAAAGTATGGGAAGGTCATGCATGTTTTGCCCTTGAAACACAAAATTACGTAGACGCTCTTCATCATGATAATTTTCCAAGCATTCTTTTGGATACAAAAAATAATTATCATTCCATAAGTAAATTTTTATTTTTTTGTTGATTTTTGACCTATTTGCATTTAAAATCTTCTTTATACTTTATATTTTGAGGGGCTCTATGGATATTCAATTACAAGAGTTGATAGACAAAATCAAAAAAGATGGAGTGGCATCGGCTGAAAATACTTCTGCAAAAATTATCGCAGAAGCAGAAGCTAAAGCTAAATCCATCATTGCTGATGCAGAAACAAAAGCTGAATCAATAATTAAAAATGGTAAATTAGAAACTGAAAGAATGGAAAAGGCTAGCATCGATGCAATAAGTCAAGCAGGTCGAAATATCCTTATCAGTTTTAGGGATGGAATTAATGCACAATTATCTGCATTGATTGAGTCTGAAACATCTAAAGCCTATAACTCAGATCTTTTAAAGACTTTGATCCCTGAGACAGTAAAAGCTTGGGCCGAAAAAGATGAAACAAATGATCTTGCCGTTCTTTTGAATGAAAAATCACTTAAAGAACTGGAATCAGGTTTTAAGGCTAGTCTTAAATCAGAAATCTCAAAAGGACTTGAAATTAAAGCTGACAATTCTATTTCCCAGGGATTTAGAATTGGAACAAAAGATGGTGCTGCATATTATGATTTCTCCGCTGAATCTGTTGCAGAATTATTTGCATCTTATCTCAATCCAAAAATTGCTCAGATTATGAAAGATGCCGTTTCAAAAGGATTGTAAGAGTGCAGGGACAGTATTATCTTATGTCGCAGTTGCCAGCTTTCTCAATTAATCAAAGCGGTCCGCTTCCTGTAACAGAAGAATACTTTATTGAATTATGTTCTCGTTTCCTAAATAAAAAATCTGTTGAGGTTTTAAAAAATCTTACTTTGGAACCGCCCAAAAAGGCAAAAAAATCTAGTTCAAAATTAGTAAATCAATATTATGATTTTGAAAGAAAATTAAGGTTTTCGCTTGCACAATTACGTGCGCAAAAAATGAAGAAAGAATTTATCGATGAAGATAGGATTCTTTCTACAGTCCCAAGTGATATTATGACAATTGCTCGAAATGCAGTTGCCTTCGACAGTCCTCTGGAAGCAGAAAATTATTTGAATGAAGCAAGGGTACAATACCTTACAAACATTCTTCCAATGGATGGATTCTGCGAAGATGCAGTTTTTGCATACGGATTAAAACTGAAACTCGCAACACGAATTAAAAACTTTAATGAAGAAGCAGGAATGGCTTCATATCGAAAGATATATGACACGATACTTGGAGAATCAACATGACGGATACAAAAGGTAAAGTAGTCGCTATTAATGGAAACATGATTTCTGTAAAATTCGACGGAAATGTTTCTCTTAATGAAGTTGGCTATGTAAGTGTAGGTGGTAAGAAACTGAAGAGCGAGGTCATCCGAATCCGCGGTGGTCAGGCGCAACTTCAGGTTTATGAAATGACGAAAGGTGTAGCCTGTGGGGACGATGTAGAATTCACGGGTGAGCTTTTGTCTGTAGAATTGGGACCTGGTCTTTTAGGCCAGGTTTATGATGGACTTCAAAATCCGCTCCCACAGCTTGCTGAACAGGCAGGATACTTTTTGGAGCGAGGTATTTATCTAGACGGACTCAACCACGATAGCGAATGGGAGTTTACACCATGCGTAAAGGTTGGTGATATTGTTCGTCGAGGTGATTATATCGGTTCTGTTCCAGAAGGTGCTTTTACGCACAAGATTCTCGTTCCATTCGGAATGTACGGAACTTACACCGTAAAATCTATCAAAGAAAAAGGTACATACAAACTTACTGACACAATGGCCGTCGTAACAGACGAGAAGGGCAAGGAATACAATCTTTCTATGACTTTCACATGGCCTGTAAAAAGATCAGTAGACTGCTATGCAGAACGACTTAAGCCGGAAGAACCAATGGTTACAAAAATCCGACTTATCGATACATTCTTTCCTGTTGCAAAGGGTGGAACTTACTGTATTCCAGGTCCATTCGGTGCCGGAAAAACGGTTTTGCAGCATACGACTTCACGAAATGCAGATGTCGATATCGTAATTATCGCAGCTTGTGGTGAGCGAGCAGGTGAAGTTGTAGAAACTTTGACAGAGTTCCCAGAACTTACAGACCCAAAAACTGGTCGTTCATTGATGGAACGAACAATCATCATTTGTAACACTTCTTCAATGCCTGTAGCTTCGCGAGAAGCTTCTTGTTACACAGCTGTAACTTTGGCTGAATACTACCGACAGATGGGATTGAATGTACTTCTTCTTGCCGACTCAACATCACGATGGGCACAGGCACTTCGAGAAATGTCAGGTCGTTTGGAGGAAATTCCTGGAGAAGAAGCATTCCCTGCATACTTGGAATCAACAATCGCTTCTTTCTATGAGCGAGCAGGTGTCGTTCGACTTAAGGACGGAAATATCGGTTCTGTAACTATCGGTGGTACAGTATCTCCTGCAGGTGGTAACTTCGAAGAGC
>JAQYSN010000079.1 GCA_028725265.1 Spirochaetales bacterium
CGGACGAGGAAGTCGCTCATGCAGAACACTGGATGAACAACTACCCGAGACGGCTTCATGGCGGAAAAACTCCCGCCATGATATACAAAAAATGTTGCAATTTCTGACAGAAAAGTGGGGAATTAATCTTTACAAGTTACCCACTTTCGCAAACTCCAATGATTGGAAAACGGGGTTGTTTTGGGTCGCTATTAATTTTCCTTAATCATATATTTTTTATGCAACTGTCTTTTAACGGACAATCTGCGCAATTAGGATTTTGTGGGCGACAAATATCTTTTCCTATTTTCCATAATGGATAATCTATGATTCCTGGAAATTCTGGATAAATTTTTCGTGCTTTTTCTATAGCCTCATCGCGATTTTCAGTTTCAACAAGCCCAGTTCGCTTCATGACACGGCAAACATGCACATCTGCTGAAACATCAATTGCTTTATAGTCCTGCACTGGAACGAAAAAATCCCGGACAAGGATATTCGCTGCCATAGTCGAAATTTTCTGCCCTGCTCCATGAAATTTTCCGAACCTTGAAACAAGGTCTTCGCTTCGTGGATTATCCGACCAGATTTTAGTTGCATCGCCATCATACACATCCATTATTCTGTGCACGCCTTTAAAAAAGACATCCGCCATCGTATCGTTATATCTATGCAGCTTGTTTTCGTTGAAAAGCTTTTTGTAATCATCAGGTGAATATTTTTCCAAATCTAAAATGTTGAAAGTTCCAAGCAGATTCTTTACTTTTGCAGGAAGTTCCCATGCTCTTTCTGCAGGAACTTGCCTATCCATAAGAGCGGCAAGAACAAATGCGTGAGGAGTATTTTCAAAATCGTTCAAAAGCGCATTTGCTTCATCAGAAACATTGAAGTCATAGGATTTCTTTTCACGCAAGTTTTTTTCATAATAGTCTTTTCCAAGTTGGATTAACATTTGTTCGATGTGTTTTCCTTCAGACATTTTAGTTGTTCTCCTATCTTCAAGTTTTTCATTGGTATTTCATAATGTTCGATATGCGGCAAAAGATACTTTCTGTAATTATTACCTGCAAGAAATACAAAAGTATCATTTTTTAAATCCCATTTGTCTTTCAACTGCGAAATAACTTTTTCTGCCCATGCTTTCTTTTTTGCTACTGAAAAATTATTCAGCGTAACATCGTAATTTTCCAATTCCATATCCAAAGGAACTAAATGATGTTTTGCAGAAAGGATATATATTCCGTCCGCACATTGACTTTTTGCATACGCAAGGCTCTTTTTAAACAAATCTGATTGATACAATTTTTCCGCAGGATGTGTACCTTCCAATTTTTTACTGCAACAAGCAATTAGAAATATCTTTTTCATTTTTTCATTTCCCTTATTTATAGTTTAGTACATCAGGATTTTTCAATCGAAATTCTGCCCATATAACGGCATCATTAGGGAACAAATCTTTGTACTTCAATACCAATGCTTCAAAACTATTGTCTAGCTGATTATTATCACGCAGTTTTCTAAAACCTTGTTGAGAATCTGGAGATTTTACAAGTTTTTCAAGTGCCTTCAAGACACCATTGCGCTCAATCATTTGACGAGTCCTTAAAGCAGATCCAGACAAATAAGTTTCATACAGCGAAATCGTATTATCGACATCGATTTCTAAGTCTTTTAAGAGTTCATTATCTTTCATTTTCTGTCTCAAATGTTTTATTTAATAAGGAAAAAGCAGAGAGAACAATCCTGTCCCAATATCTAAATTTTGGTGTAAATTCGAATCTCGAATATCCCTTAAAATTTGAGTTTGATTAGACAGTTCTCTTTGTATTGTTTCGTCTACCCTCATTTGATACACCAAATTATCAACTTGTTCTGCACCAATGTTTATTAATGAATTATCAAACCATCTCATAAATCTGACTCCTTTTATTGCGTTCTACACATATAAAGGGGGATGTCTGATTTATTGTTTCCAAAAAATTATACTTTTTTTATTTTTTTTCCTTTTTTTGTTATTAGGCCTTTGTTTTCTAGGGAATCAGAAACTCTAGCAATATATTTACTAACAGTAGGTTTTGTAATTCCATGTTTTTCTGCAAGAGTATCTAGTGTTAACGGTAGAATATAGTCTTTTACATAAAAAAAGTCTTTTACCATTTTTTTATTAATGAAAGCAAATTTAAACAATAATTCCATAACTTTTTCTGGAGAATCAAGCAAAATTACTATTTTGTTATTTTCATAGGAGAGAATTTTTGCAGTAAAAAAATCAGAAACTACAGGTTTTGCAGCAGATTTTAGTTTTATCCATTCGGTTTCGATTAACAGACATTCTTCGTTCACGGCTTCTACTGCATCAATTTGTGAATCTGGTGAAAGATTTTTTTTATCGTAGCACTCGTTGAGAATGCAAGATTTGGAATCGTCTGCGTCATTACTGTAATCAAGCGAATATATTTTTTCTCGTTCGAGAATTTCATCAATCTCAGCTTCAGAGATTTGTAAAAATGATGCTGCTTTTTTATGATTGTTTTCACATTGTTTTAAAACGCGCTTTATCTTAATTAGTTTTTTTCGTTCGCTATCTGTTAAAGGTGAATCTATAAATTCAGATGTATCTTTACTCTTTTTATTATTTAGGCACTTAATAAGATATTTATGAAAATATCCATATAAACTTGGATAAGATTTCATAGCATCATCTGCTGCTTGAGTAATTGTAAATCCATCAAAAACTGAATTAGGAAGTTCAGCATTATATAATTTAGAAAAATCAGGATGTATCAGAACCATCTTCAGTATTTTTTCAATCAATTCAATTCGTATTTTTTTTCTATGCTTTTCCAAAGATGCTATATTTTCTGTTTTTTTATATTCAGAATACTTTTCATCAATTTCCGAACATATTCTGTTTAATTCTTCTGACATGGATCCTATTCCTCAAACAATACATCAATTGCTTTTAAGGCCCTTTCTCCTGAAGCAAAATTCATTGTATTTGTAAAACTTGAGAGCATATACAAAGGTGTTATGTCAAAAATACATTGAGAGCCTTCGACGATTTTTCCTTCTTTGAATTCTGTTTTGAGATAGATTACATTACCAATAGAACAGTCAAAGAACTTCTCACCAAACTGCAGGGCATTAAGAATTAATATAGGAAGTGTTTTTACTCCAAAGGTTATATCTGCATATAATTCAGCACCTTCTGTTAGATTTTTTACGAGGGACTTATATAATTCTTTGTACTTAGATTTATCGCCTGTAAACTCGGCTGTAATTACCTGATAAGAGATTGAAGCACCAGCTTTGTTTAATTCGTTTAATTCATTCTCAAAAAGTTCGGCATTTTTCTTTCCGGCTTTTTCTCCGGCATTTGTTTCAAGAAGAATGATTTTTACGTTATCATCTTTTTTTAAGGTCTGAGCTAGGACAGAGTTGATTGCATAATATGTTTCGCCTGGATATTCAATTAAAGAATTTCCATCTACCGGGAAATGTCTTTTATGCATGTCATCTGCCATCATGAGAGTAACAAATACGATTTTAGTCATAATCAGCCTCGTTATTAAAAAATTTTAAAACATTTAAAAAGTTTCTTATATTGGCTTTTGCATTTTTATCTATTGTTTCTAATTCATGCACTGCCAAATTTCCTTCTTGACGAATTTGATGCATTGATTTTGAAACATTCTGATTTATAAGATTATCATCTTGCAATTTATTAATTATATTCTCTAAAGTAAAATTTTTGTTATCAATTAGATTTTTAACTTGTTTAGGAAATGATTTTTTTATCTGCCATTCTAAAACACTTCTAAAATCTGTCAAAGAAAGAGGCCATTCAGAATCAGCTCTAGAAACTGCTGATAAACAAATATATCTAGCAAAATCATCGAGATTTACTAGTTCCCAAACTTTTTGAAATAAATACCAAAGTAAAGTACTAAAATTCTCCCCCCTATAAAAGTATTCTGTACTTATATTTTGTATTTTTTTTCTATTAACTCTATCAATAGCTTCTTGTGCAACATTTTTCCAATGCAGAACAGGGAATAATTCTTTAGCTTTTGAATATTCATTATTTGCTGCATCATATTTTTTTAGATATTCATATGATTCTCCCATAGCATAATGAATCATACCATCTTCTTTATTTGTTTCTTTATCACGATATTCATTTAATAACTTTGAAAATTCTTTTAAGCCTTCTTTTTCATTTTTAACCATTTTTGAATTTGCAATTATACTTTTTTTCCAAATATCTCGCCATGTTGACATAGTAATCTACCTCTCACATGAATAATATTTTAATAATTGGATATTTTTTTCGCAAGGAAATACTGATGAAAAAAAAGGCTCTGTCACAACAAATGGTTGATTTTTGACGAGAAATAGCGTATAATAATAGTAAGAAACAGTACCACCGAAGGAGGTAATTGGATATGCCTACTATCAAAGACGCATTAGATATTATCGGTAAGTTGACTGT
>JAQYSN010000080.1 GCA_028725265.1 Spirochaetales bacterium
ATTATAGATTACAGCTTGTCAAATTGTCGAGTTAATTTTTGATGGCAGACTACCGACAGGGATACCAAAATCCATGAGCCAAATTTCAGTTTGTAAATGATGCATATTCTACAATATTACTGAATGGCACATCTGAGTTCGTTTCCAGTGAAAGCTACACCGTGCACCCGCCCCATTCATCGGAATGCTGTTTTTCGCGGTCAATAGTTGCTTCGAAATCTGCCATGGGCGCGCAACTTTGTTCCATTTGCACGGCGGTAGTATGAAGTCGCCTTAAGCAGTCACTTTTGTCTTTGTAGCCCATTTTAGAGCGTTCGATGCATTCTCCCATGACTTCAATAGTCTTGTCGTAAATTTTCAGTGGAACTGGAAATGGGTGGCCGTCCTTGCCGCCGTGCGCAAAACTGAAGCGCGCTGGGTCGGAAAAGCGGCTCGGAGTTCCGTAAATGACTTCGCTTACCAAAGTGAGACTTTGAAGTGTTCGCGGTCCCAAATTTGGTGTGAGCAAAAGGCTTTCAAAATCTGTGTTCTGTGTTTCATAGCTTGTCGCAAGGACCGCACCGAGCCGCTTAAGATCCACATCTTCTGCTCTCACATCTTCGTGGCGTGGCATTGTAAGGTGTCGGTAGTCGTTTATTTTAGAAAATTCACTGATAATGCGTTCAGGATTTTCCCTCGAAATTTCCAGTATCGAAGAGCGCGTCGATTGAGCATCCTTGTTGGCCAGGTTCAAAATCATCCCCTGATTTTCGCCTGTCACGCCTGAATGCGGACTGTTCAGAAATCTGTCCTTCGAGCCTGATTTTATTATTTCTACCCCCGCCGCAGGATTGTATTCAGCAGAATTGCCCTCTAAAGGATGGCCCCCCGCCGCAGGATTGCCTTCCGACATTTCAAGCGAGCACCAATGATAGCGCCTTGCCGACTTTTCGGCCGCGTTCATTCCCTGCTGAACGACGGACCAGTTGCCCTCTATCGTCAAAATAAAATTGTGCTGATAAAGCTGAAATCCGTCCTGCAATGCAGTGTTGTCGACTTTCGCAGTAAGACGGCTTGTTCGAATGAGTTCATCACCGTTAAGACCTGTTTTATCAGCAAGAAACAAAAGTTCATCTGGCGTCTTTCTGGAATATTTTCCGCGCCCGCCGCACACAACGATTCCAAGTTCATGCGCACGAGGATTCAAACCTCGCTTCAGGGCATACATCACGCTTGTTGTGATTCCCGAAGAGTGCCAATCCATTCCCAGAACGGCACCGAAAGACTGAAACCACATCGGGTCGCTTATTCGACGCAAAAATTCATCCCGTCCGAAATTAAAAATGAGGCTTTCGGTTATCTGAGTTCCGAGAATCATCATTCTGTCGGCAAGCCACTTCGGAACAGTTCCACCGTGAAGCGGAAGATCAGCATGTCCAGTTTTCGGCATCGATATACACTAGAAAAAAAATTAAAGCCCGCAAGCTTCAGGATTTCGATAGATAACTACAAATTCTTCAAAAACGACAGGCATTTCTGGAGAAAAATTATATCCCATAACATCCGCATCGTACTCAAAAAATTCAGCCTTAACTTCCTTCCATTCATCTAAAGATTCAGCTTCATTTTCTTTTTGAGCAAGACTCCAAGGAATCATGTTAAAAGGCAGGGTCGTAACGTCCTTGGTTTCTAGAACTGCATAGGGATTATCAAGCCAATCTGTTAAAACATAGAGATTGCCCTTTTTTGGAAGAGACTCCCTGTCAATTTCAAAAGCATAATACGAAGAAGAAAAAGCCGTTCGTTTTCCAGAAAGAATTTCAAGAATGTTCAATGACGAACTTTCATCATCATCACCAAAGGAAAGCTCGCTTGTATATCCAGTTGACGGATCTTTTCCTGATGATTTCAAATAGTTTTTCCAAAATTCTTCAACGCTGATTTTCTTCATAAAAGCCCCTGAATCAATTAATATCAACAAATTTTTGGATATTATATCAAAATGAAAAGCAAAAAAAAAGGTGCAGAACCTTAGGGAAATAAAGTCCTGCACCTTAGGGAAATGAAACTAAAATTTAGATTTCAAGTTTTCCGTCACTCTCGGTTTTTCTTTCTCGGAGGAGAACAAATTTTTCAACAGGGAACAGTACAGCAAACTGGAGAACACCTGCTGTTGCACCCGCCAACGTCGGACCGTATTTAACAAGTGCGTCTACTTTTGCACACGCATTGTTTACGAGACCTTGCAACCAAGTACTAAATAGAATTAATGCAACAAGAAGAACAATATAAATCGCCATACACCACCAAGGTGAATCTGATTTAAATGTTGTAATCTTATTCTGAATATAGCCATAGATATTTGCTATCAAGTTAGAAAGAAGGAAAGGAAGAACGTAACCCCAGTTAGAATGTCCTTCACCCATTGTTGTTTCATTGAAAATCTTTGCAAGCCAACCTGGAAGATCAGGTGTCCAATCTTTCATAGCCTTGTAAAGAACGTTTACAAGAATCAACTGAATGATCATTGCCATACAACTTACAATGATGAATTTGAAAAATTGCCACAAAAATTTTACGAAAGCCCCCTTCGCAGCAGCTTTTTCATCGATTTTGTCCAAAAAATTTGCCATAACAGCACTCCTTTATTTTTTACTAATAAAATCATATCATAGCTTATATCAAATTACACTTGCAAAATTGTAAATTCTTTTCTGGAAACAAAACGGCACACGCAAGAGCAATCATTACAGAATATCGATTACCTCTCCGCTCAGGGCCTTGTTCATGCTTCTCACGGCACAGAATTTTCCGCACATACTGCATGTGTCGCTATGATCATCTTCTGGTTTTCGGCTATCACGTATTTGTCTTGCTGTTTCAGCATCAAGACAACATTCGAACTGTTTTTCCCAATCCAGTTTTCTTCTAGCATCTGCCATTTTATCGTCGATATCCCTTGCATGAGGAAGATTCTTTGCAATATCAGATGCATGAGCCGCTATTTTTGACGCAATGATTCCCTGCCTTACGTCATCAACATTCGGAAGTGCAAGATGCTCCGCAGGTGTCACATAGCATAAAAATGATGCACCGCTCATCGCAGCAACGGCCCCGCCGATGGCTCCCGTAATATGATCGTAACCAGGTGCAATATCCGTTACGAGAGGTCCGAGTACATAAAAAGGCGCTCCGTGGCAAAGCGTTTTCTGAATTTCCATGTTGGCCGCAACTTGATTGAGCGGAACATGACCAGGGCCTTCAACCATAACCTGAACATCTTT
>JAQYSN010000081.1 GCA_028725265.1 Spirochaetales bacterium
CAGCTACATTAAAAAGATAGTTTAAGATAACGCCGAAATTGTACGCTGGATTTCCGTTTTTATCTTTTGCATTCATCATTTCTTCTGTAAGTTCGTAGTACTCCACGATTGAAGGATGACCGTTTTCAAGACAGATTACACCGACTTTTTCATCAGGGGCTGCTTTCTTTACGACTTTCGCACCGACCGTGCAATTTTTCTGTATTGTCGCGCCAACAAAAACTGGATCTGCAATCCTCTGAAGTACATTGTCAACGGCAAAAACATTCAGCCATTCGATTCCTTCTTTATGTGCAAGTTCCAGAAGTCCAGCCTTTGCAAGTGAAGAGAACCAACCGCCGTTTCCGTTCGGGGATGTCGCAAGTTTTCCTTTTTCTTCAAGGTAAATTTTTCCGTTGTAGTCCGAAGCTGGAGCCATTTCCTGTTTGAAGAAGTGAACGAAGTTTGAATCATAGCCGAAGAAGTTCTTTTCATTAAAAAAAGAAAGTGTCTTGTCATGATTTTTGTCACTTGTCATCACGAAAAGATGGATTTTCGTTTGTGCCACATTCGTAACATCCATTAAATTGTTGATGAGACACTGAAAAATATATTTTGGAGCTGTAATTCCGATGTCGTACATTCCTTTCGGATTGTCGCTTCCAAGTCGAGTTCCCATTCCTCCTGCAAGAAGAACTGCTGCGACCTTTCCTTGTCTGATAGCATCTAGACCGATTTTTTCGAATTCAGCCTTGTTTTGTTCAATTTCATCGAGTTCCATTGCTTCAAGCGGTGAAAATTTTCCTTTTTGATTCAGATTCTGTTTGTTTTTAATCTGATTTACTATGCTTAAATCTGTGTGAGCAATCTGTTCAAGAAGGCTATCTTTTGCCTTTTCATCCAATTGATCATAATATGCAAGAAGGTGTTGCTGATCATTTTTTTCAAGTTGTGCATTAATTTCATTCAAATTCATCATGATTTGATTTTAACACGAGAACTTTCTATTGACAACTAAGTGAAGTTTTAATAAATTAACTAACGACAAGATTTTGGGGGTGCACCGGTTTCGACGGGTGTGGTTCGAATCTTGAATTGCAGGTAAGTCTGCCAGTACTTCAAACTGACAAACAAATAATTGCAAATAATAGCAATTCTTACGATTACGCACTTGCTGCCTAATCGCGGAACTCAGATTGCTCCGCTCTGCGCTGTCTGATGTTCTGTTACTAATCAGAGCTTGCTTTCTTTTGAGTTCGGGCGGAAGAAGGGACTTTTTCCGAAATAAGGGGATGACTCTTGTGATGCTGCCAACATCCTCCGACAATTACCTCGCATCACTAAACCTGTAGATGTTCCTGGTTTGCATACTCGGACGGGAGTTCAATTCTCCCCATCTCCAAAAAGCTCTGTTTCGACAGGGCTTTTTTTTTGTCTTGCGAGTTTTTTTGCATCTGTATTTTTAAGCGAAAAAACTCGTCGTGCACTGCAAGTGCACAAACTCCCCGAAGCGAACGCGCAAAAAGGCGAGCAGTGTCGGAGCGTTTTTGCGGAGAGCCGACATGGATGTCGGCGTCAGAGAGCGAAGGCGGGGTGGAGCGAGAAAATAGGAAGTTTTTGAGCGGAACCCAGTTCAATTCTCCCCATCTCCAAAGAAAAAGCACGAAGTTTTGAAGTGCACCCCAATTATTGGACACTTTAACTAGGCTGATTTTAAGGACTGATTCCTGAATTGTAAAGGGGTCAGTCCTTTTAATTTAACCTTAATTCTCTTTCCGGGGAAACATTGGACAAACTTCTTGCACTGGGAAACCTTGACGGCTCAATTCTCCATTCCGACCAGGGAGTTCTTTATACCTCAAAAAAATGGAGAAAACGCCTCAAAAAAAATGGCATCATTCAAAGTATGAGCCGAAAGGGAAACTGCTCACGATAATGCCTGCATGGAGCATTTTTTCGGAACGCTGAAAGTGGAAAGCGGTTACGATGATTTGTTAAAGTCAGGTCTTCTTTCGTACGAAGAAACAAAAAAACTTATTGACGATTTCATCGAATATTATAATAATGAGCGCATT
>JAQYSN010000082.1 GCA_028725265.1 Spirochaetales bacterium
AACCTCTTCGATTCTCGGATAGTGAGTATGACCGTAAAGAACAATATCGGCATTGTAATTTTGAGCTTCATGCAAAAGCATGTCCGGGTTCGACATCACTGAAAAACGATGTCCGTGAGTTACGAAAATCTGTCTACCAGCCGCAACAAAACCCACAGAATATGAGCAGTTCAAAGGTCCGGACGAAACCTCCGTTTCATAAATTTCCCGGTCGCAGTTTCCACGAACAAAAGCAATTACAGTCGGAATTTTAGCCATCAACTTCACATCGTGATATGCATCGTTAACTATCGAAATCAATTCACGTAAACCATCGCCACAAAAAACAAGAGCATCGGAAACAAGTCCGAATTCTTCAATTATGTCCAGCAAAACATCCTTATTTCCATGACTATCAGAAATAACGAGAAGTCTTGCACTCTGTTTTTTAGACAAAGATTCAACGCTTTCGAGCGAACCGAGCAAACAACCATTTTCCTGCAAAAGAGAATTCATTACTTAGAAGCTTTTCCTTTTTTCTTTCGTTCTGGTTGCGTTTTTTCAACATATTTCAATACAAAATGATTTTTAGCCTTAAGACCTGTCGATGAATCAACATAAGAACCAACTTTCCAGTCCTGCCCGTAGAGGCTAGAAATCACTTCCTGAAGGGAATTTTCCTTAAAAAGATTATCGCCGGAAACAGATTTTATCGTTCGCTCCAAAATGAACTGAGTTTTTTCGATATGCTGCATCGAAGTTTCCTCGGCAATTTCAACTTCCATTTCAACCGACTTTTCAGGTTCGATAAAGTCAATTACAACATCCGAGTCAGCTTCTGTACTTAGAACATCATCCTGTGAAAAAAGCGAAATGATAAAACACTCTCGTTCAGCATCCTGGATTCTTGCCAAAGCCCTATGTGTATATTCTGGAGCACCCAAAGTAATCAGCGCCTTGCAATTGTTTTCTTCGACATAGTACGAAAGGTTTGAAATTCGTCCAGCACCGCCTGCGGAAAAATCATCTGGAAAAACAAAATGAACAATCAGCCCTTCATCTTGAACTAAGCCGAATTTTTCCGAAAGTTTAGATAAACTGTTCTGTACGAACTCAGGATCGTTATATCCGTAGCCATACAAAACTGCAACATGACCAGTTTCTGGGACCCATTTCGTTTTATCAACTTCCTTTCTGCATGAACACAAAGAAATTAAAAGCAACGCACACAAGGACAAAATTATAAGCCTAATTGATTTTTTCATATTGTACCCATAAAAGACCACAAAAATGCTTTTTGTAATTTGAATCCATAATTTTCATGACCAGGACAAACTATCGTATTTTTTGGCAAAGCCAAGATTTTTTTAAGCGAGGCATGAATGTCCGTATCGCTTCCACCCGACAAATCGGTTCTGCCGTAATTGTAGAACATCAGCGTATCACCAGTAAATACAATTTTACGATTCTCATTATAAAGACAGGTCGAGCCCTGAGTATGCCCCGAAGTTTCGATGACCTTCCAATCGCCAAAGACAACATCTCCATCGCTGACATAAACATCAGCAGGAACGATATCTTCCCCTTCCTTTAACGTCTGAAGAACAAAACTGCCCATTCCACCAGAAGAAAAAGTTTTATACTGCACGTCGTAAGAGCCATGCCCTAAAAAAGATTTATCCCGACTTCCGATATATATCGTAACATCAGGATAAATTTTCTTGAGACGATTTAAGCCCGCAACATGATCCAGATGACCATGCGTCAAATAAATTGATGAAAAAGTAAGGTTATTTTCCCGACAAATTTCGTCGATTTCGTGGATTAAAGCCGTGCATGCATCCCCAGGATCAACTACGCAAAGTTTATCCTCATAGGAAAAAAGAAAGCAGTTAACTTCAAATTCGCCCAATGTAAGGCAAACTATATCATCCACGAAATAACCTCAAAAGTTTATGCTTCTAATTCCTGGTTATCGGTTTCTGTTACTACAGAAGTGTCCGTTGCAGGAGAATCGTTTTCTGATCGATTTTTAGGAATTGAATGAGCAACATTCAAGTTTTTACCCCTAAACTGATATCCATTCAATGTTCCGATTACCGTTTCAGCATCTTCTTTATATAAAGTTACGAAAGAGTAATTGTCCATAGTTCGGATTGAACCGATTCTATCGCGGTCAACGTGACAAACCTGGGTAATAATTCCGACCAAATCCCTAGGTTTTACATGCCGATTTTTTCCGATACCAATAAATATTTGAGCTGCACTTTCTTCAGGAATTACAACTCGAGGTGGTCGTGGAACTGACTCCGTTTCGACAGAAGAAATCTCGGTGGAATTTTTTCTGCTATTTCGATTAAAATCTCCGTTGTTTCGGCCATGACGATAGTTTCTAGAACCATCTTTCTGACACATCTGAGCAGCCAAATATGCAGCTACATAAGACCTAAGATTAAAAGGTACATTCTTTTTAAAAACACTGCGATATTCATTCAAGACGAGAGGGTCTTCGTCAATACGTACTTTTGAGACAGCATCCTTAAAAATTGCTGCCAACTGCTCCATGTCGATTGGTAAATCTTTTTTGTTTGACATAGAAATCTCCTGAAAAATTTGTTTTCAGTTCCAAAACGCCGTTATTTTTTCAAGTCAGCTCGTTTTGAAACAATCTTTCCAGCCAGACCATATTCAACAGCTTCCTGTGCGTTCATCCAATAATCACGCTCGGTGTCTTTCTTAATCTGCTCTAAATCTTTGCCAGTCTCTTCTGAAATCAGGATATTTATTTTTTCCTTTGCTTTTTCTAATTCCTGTGCATGAATTTCAATATCAGTTGCAACACCTTTCATTCCACTCAATGGCTGATGGATTAAATAATGACTGTTTGGCAACGCTATTCGGTTTTCTTTTGGAGATGCAAGAAAGATCAAAGCGCCGGCACTTGCTACCAAGCCCATTCCTACTGTTACTACAGGAGCATTTACGAAACGTATCATGTCGAAAATAGCATAACCAGAATCTACGTCTCCACCAGGTGAATCAATATAAATATAGATTGGATCATCTGAGGCTGCTTCTAAAATAAGCAACTGGTTGACAATTTTTTCAGCAAGAGCTTTGTTTACTTCGCCTGAAAGTAAGATTTGACGGGTTTCGAGAAGTTTACCCAAAAGTGCTTCAGAACTTTTAGCGTTTGACTCTTTTTCATCATTTTCTTCTTCAAAAAACATAAAACTTTCTCCAAATTAATTACGCTGCTCGCCAGCATTTATTTAAATATAACAAAATTATCCATTTTTAGCAATCTTTTTGAGATTCGATATGTAAAGAAACTTGATTGCAGATTAAAGACCTTCTTTTTTGGCCTGATTCCAAAATTCATCCATTACTGAAAGATTTTCCTGTTTCATCTCAATACCCTTTTCGTCCATTTTCTCTTCGACAAAAGCATAACGATCACGAAACTTTTTATTAGTCCTTGAAAGGGCAACTTCAGGATCAACCTTCAATTTGCGTGCGAGATTGACAATCGAAAAAAGAGCATCGCCAAGTTCTGCCTCGATATCATCCTGGACACCTGAATTTTGAGCCTCTTTTAGTTCATCCAGCTCCTCATATATTTTTTTCCAAACATCTTCCGTATTATCCCAGTCGAAACCCTTTTTCGCAGCCTTTTTCTGGATTTTGTAAGAACGCAACAACGGTGGCAATCCGTAAGAAACTTCATCAAGGCAGCACTTTTGCTTTCGGCCTTCCATCTGCTGCTTTATTTTTTCCCACTGACTAACAACCTGGTCTCCGGTCTTGATATCACCTGCGGATTTAATGCATTCTGCACCATCATTGTTTTTAGGAGGCCACACATGAGGATGTCGTCTAACAATTTTCGAGCATACGCCATTTAAAACCTGAGCAAGCGTAAAATCCTTTTTTTCTTCGTAAATATTCGAAATCAATACTGAATTCAAAAACACGTCACCTAATTCCTCGCAAACGTGATTTGCATCATTCTGATTGATAGCATCAACTGCTTCATAACACTCTTCAATTAAGGGCTGTCTCATCGAAACAGGAGTCTGTTCCCGATCCCACGGACAACCACTTGGAGACCTGAGTTTCTTTACAATGGCATAAAGCCGTTCAAAAGACTGCTCGCAACTTGCATTTTCGTACAAAGAATCATCGGTAATGTCTTTCTCGTTGATTTCATTCATTTTTTTCTCCATCCACCTTTTTAACGCAAAATCGAATTAATAACTTCATCGGTAGTCGTATCATAATACAAAAAGCCGTAAATAGCTGCAGCACTCAACACTTTTTTCCCATAGCCGCGACTTTCCTGAATTGGCAACATCTCAATAAAGATATCAATCGGAACGTTCGGATATTTTTTGTGCCAATTTCTAACACGAGTAATTCCGCTGTTATAGGAAACGATAGCACTCATTACCGAACCATCAAGTCTTCTGATCATTTCTGCAAAATAAAAGCAACCAAACTCTATGTTTGTTCCGGCATCTTTCAAATCATACTCAGAGATTTTCAATTTTTTTGCTATATCACTAGCCGTAGACGGCATAAGCTGACAAAGACCGATGGCACCCGCAAAGGATTCGACATTTTTATCAAAAAAACTCTCACTATGAATCAATCCGTACATCAGATATTTATCAAGACCATACTTTTCGGCCATTTCATGAACTTCATTTTTATAGAACTGCGGATAATAAAGCTCATACAAATCAAGATTTTTTCCTCCGCCCTCCGTAAAAATAGCCCAACTAGCCAAACGAAGAACATACGGATAGAAAGATTCATTCTTCTTGGCAAGTTCATTCACCTTATAAGCAAGATTTGCAACATAATCCGAACTGACATACTTTCTAAAATCCTTGTAAACAGAATAAAGTTCCTTTATCCTCTTATGCTTCAAGGCATAATCCAAAAATTCGATTACTTCTTTCGTTGTTTTTTCATCAGGACTCGAAAACTCTTCATTCACAAATAGCGTTTCCAATGCAGCTTTTGGTGTCATCCCGAGATGTTTCGCACTAAGCATGATGTAATAAGTTGAACTTTCCGAATTTTCAATTACAGAGTGAAAAAGTTTTTCTTCGTCAAAAGATGAAAATGAAGAGCGGTTTACAAAGCCTTCCTGCAAAAGGCGTGCAAATATGTAATTGTAGTAACCCTTGATTTTTTCTGAAGCAAATTTCGAAACGAGGGGGTTAATGTTACAAAAGGAAGTCCATCTTCGGCCAGAAAGCATATTTACAAAGACCTGCTCGAACAAATCCGAATAATAGCCTTTATTCTTGATTGTTGGTCCGTATTTTTCAAGAGCGACAAGAAAGTCTGCTTCTGAAACGGTTTTTCGTTCGCTTAAATAATACCACAAGGCATTGTCGTAAGTAGAATCAGAAAAGCTACAGTCGGCCGAGGCAAGAAATTCATCAGAAGCGGCTTTCAAATTTTTGGCCTTATCGTACAGGCGCCCTGCATAAAAGTGCAGATAAAAACTTTCACGACACTTTCCCTTCTGCAAGGCAACATCAGCGAATTTTTTTGCCCATTCCGCATTATCAAATTTCTGCGAAAACAAAATGAATTTTCCAAAATCCGAAATTTGGCTTGGTTTTAACGACTCAAGAGAAAAAGACTTTCCGTATTCTTCTTCGAAGATTTTTTTTGCACCAAGATAATCCTTATCGGCAACAAGCACCCTGAATTTCAAAAATGGCTTTTGAAAAAAATCCTCATCCTGATATCTTAAATAAAATTCCTTATGATAGTCGTTTACGGCACTTTCCTGCATGAAATAAAGAACATACTCGTCTTCAAAATTATATTTTCCGGCAGAACGATTCATTTCAAGAAGCGAAACTGCTTTGCAATACTGAAACCATGTCCTTTGAGAAAAACTCAAATCGGTTCGCTCAAGCATCACCTCACATTCATCAAAAGCTTTTGCATACTGCCGATTATCAACGAGAGATTGCACATAAAGATTATCAACATCGATTTCAAGGCAATGTGTTGTCTTCTTGCATTTTTTTGTGTACGCAAGCCTTTTGCTTGCAGGTGCAATTTTACAGAGTTCTTGCAATGCCAAATATTCTTCAACAGAATTGTTCGCCTTGAGGGCATTTTCAAAATATTTCTGAGCTTTTACGGTGTTTCCACGATCAAGTTGTTCCATTCCAAGGAAATAACTATCAGACGCTGAACAGCCTGCACTCAACATAAAGCACAGGCTTAGAACCACAAAATGAGGTATTCTATTTAGTTTAATTTGCATACAAATCTAAGACACCTTATTTAGGCGGAATATCCAGATTTTTGCCTGCAATGATAAGATCAGGATTCTGAATGTTGTTGTAATCAGCAAGGAACTGATACTGCCAAGGTGTTTTGTAATAAGTCTTTGAAATATCCCACAAAGTATCGCCCCATTTTATCTTGTAGCTGATTACTTCAGTATTCGTAGATTTTTCTGAATTTTTGTTAACAGGTTCTACTACAGGAGTTTCAACGATTATGATTTCATCTTCTCGAGCAGCATCGCTGTTTTCAGTTTCAACGAGTTCTACTTTTACAGGGGTCTGTTCTTTTGCCTGAGACTTTGGTTTTATTGCAAAAAGGTAAACCAAAAGAACTGCAAGTGCAAGGACAACCACAACGCCACAGATTACGACAGGAATCAAAACCTTTTTCTTCTTGTCCTTAGCCGTCTCATCAAAAGTATCTTCGTCATAAAGTGGTGAAGAAGAAGAATATGATGACTGAGTTTTTTCTTTCTCAAAGGATTTGTCGTCAAAATCAAAATTAGAATCTGTTTTTTCTGTAGAATCAGAAGCATCCGATGTATCAGCGAGAGTTGGCTCATCAAAACTGATGTCATCATCAAGATTCAAGTCTTTATCAAGATTAAGGTCATCATCCATCTTCATGTCATCATCAAGTGAAGGAAAATCATCTGTTTCTGTTTTAGAATCATCTTCTGGGAGTTTGAAATCGTCCATATCTTCCATAATCGTACCTTCCTCTAAATTATTTGCATCATCATTTATAACTGCTGAATCTGAACCTTCAATCATCAAAGAGTCCATATCATTGTATTCATCAAGATTCATTTCTTCGGTTTTTTCATTTGCCATTTTCGTCTCCGAATTTTCAGTTTTATCCTCACCGTTGGAAAATGCCGCACCAACAGCAGCGCCTAGCACTCCGGCAGCAACAGCCGTTCCGAATTTAGAATAATCTTCGCCCGTCGGATCTTCTTTATCAGAGTCACCCAACGACACTTCCAAACTGCAACTTTTTCCGGTAAGTTCGTCAGTAACTTCAGCAAAAAGATCGCCATCATCATCAATTTTAACGCTAAGACGCAGATTAGTTTCGCCCTTTTTCTGAGGACTAAGACCATCAATCGTCAAAGTTCCGACGTAATCATCATCAGTAATATTATCGGCATCTGATTTGTACAAGTTTATTTGAACTTTTGTCTGATCATCTGTGACTGTAGTAAGACGGATGTCCTTTGATTGAGAAGGATTATCATTTATTATTGGATAAAAAGAACCATCTGCAAGTTTTATACCGATTTCTTTATTCATCGTAACTCCAATATTATGTTATTATGCATAGACTTAAATGTCAATTATTTTTTTTTCTTGACACTTATAAAAAGGTTTAAGATAATAAGAAAGATATGGAAGCATTGTTCCCAGTTTTAATTGCAGCTGTAATTGTCATTTCGATAGTTGTTCTAGTTATAGTTTTATTTTCAGCGCGAAAAAAGATTTCAAACAAAAGACCTGCAAAACAAAAGGGTAGACAGACAATCATAACGGAAGCAACCAGAAAATTAGCATCCGATCCTCATAACGTAATGGCTCTTCATGAGCTCGGAGATTTGTATTATCAGGAGAAAAACTGGGAAAAGGCCATGCCTATTTTTGAATCGCTTTCAGGACTCGCTAAGACCAGAAAGGGAATCAACATCGAAGAGGTAAACCTTAAACTCGGAATTTGTGCTATCAACTGTAACAATCCATCACTAGCCTTCAATGCCTTAATGACGGCTCGAAAAATTAATCCGGATACTTTCGAAGTCAATTTCTATATGGGAAAAACATTGTATACCCTCAAAGAATACGACAAGGCCGTTCTTGTATTGAAAAAAGCTATCACGATTAACAACGAATTTCCTGAATCATACGAAATTCTTGGAAACACATTTTATGAGTCAAAAAAGCATAGAGATGCTCTTCCTTACCTTAAAAAAGCATTGGATTTCCATC
Source organism: Spirochaetales bacterium (assembly GCA_028725265.1). Classification (GTDB taxonomy): domain Bacteria; phylum Spirochaetota; class Spirochaetia; order Treponematales; family Treponemataceae; genus RGIG9060. The sequence continues at coordinate 8,283 of JAQYSN010000082.1, forward strand.
CAGAAAACAAAGAACTGCTTTACAAAATGGCCAATAGCCTTATCGAATCAGGAAATTCGGACAAAGCTATCAAAATATTCCTTCACCTGAGAGCCGATCCTAATTACGGAGCACAAAGTTGTCTTCAGGCTGGAAAATATCACCTCAAGAACAATAAATTTGACGAAGCAATCAAGGATTTTGAGATAGGGCTTAAACACGTAAAAGCTCCAAGCGAAATTCTTCTTGAAATAAAATATAGACTTGCAACCTGTCACTTGAAAGCAAACAATATTCCAGCAGGTCTTGCACTTCTCAAAGAAATTTCAAATTCATCTCCTAACTACAAAGACGTAAAAGTTCTGATTTCAAAATATCAGGAATTAAATTCGAACTCTAACCTCAAGACGTATTTGATAGGCACAACGAGTGAATTCGTTGCCCTTTGCCGAAAAATCGTCGTTATCTTCTATAAACATTCGCACGTAAAAATCGTCGACATCAACGTAACATCAGAATGTGCTGAAATTTTTACCGAAATCGAAACTGATAAATGGGAAGACACCGTCATGTTCCGTTTCTATAGAACGACAGGTGCAACTGGAGAATTTTTCCTCCGAGATTTCCATTCGAAGATTAAGGACGAAAAAGCCGGACGAGGAATTTGCTTTACAGCAGGTACTTATACGGATGAAGCAAGAACCTTTGTTGAAGGTCGTCCTATCGATTTGGTTGAAAAATCACAACTTTCAAAAATTCTTTCAACCGTTGAAACAACAAATCTTATGACAATGTAAAGAGGTATTTCATGCTAAAAAATGGTCTGAAAGAACTTGGATTTTCGACAGAAAAAATCGATGAAATGCTACCGAGACTTGAACTTTATATAAAAGAACTCCAGGAGTTTCATCTTATATGCCATTCGGCCTTAGGCGCTGAAACCTACGAGGAAATAGTTTCTCGACACATACTCGACAGCATCGCACCTTATAAAATCATTCAAAATTTAATTGATGAGATAAAAGCTAAAAATGGTGCAGATTACAAAATTGAAATTGCCGATGTAGGCTCTGGAAACGGATGTCCAGGGATTCCTCTTTCGATAGTTTTTCCAGAATATCATTTCACGCTTATCGAACGAATGACAAAACGAACGGCTTTTCTCGAAAAAGAAGTTTCTACAATTAAACTTGATAACGTCACCGTCAGCACAATCGAAGTAGAAAGAGTAGCACAGCAAAGCTTCGATATCGTCGTGTTCAGGGCTTTTTCGCCATTCTGCAAAAAAATGATTCGACCTCTTTTGCGAATTCTCAGACAGGGTGGAAAACTGGCTTCTTATAAGGGAACGAAAGAAAAGACAACGGAAGAACTTGAGACTATAAAAGAATGGGCGCCGGAATGGGAAATGGTACCTGTAAAAGTCCCATATCTAACCGATATCCAGCGCCACATTGTGGTTATACCAAAAGCAAAATAATTATGCCTGTTTTTCTGAAGAATCAGAAGTAGATGTCGTATTTGTAGCAAACTTTTCTATTTTCTTTTCAGATTCTTCTATTTTCTTGTAATTTCTCTTTACTTTTTTAGAAGTTGTCATTTCAAGAGCCTTATCAAGAATTGTGATTTTTGAAATTCGTGCATACGGCTGCAAAGTCTTGTTAACCTTATCTACGATTCCTTTGATAACCTGCAAAATCTGATCCTTAAGTGATTCATCCTTTGTATCGCGCTCAATTTTAAGGTTTTTCATAAGATCATCAGATGGATAAACCAAAGCTTCAACGCCCTCTGACCTAGAATCAGCATTCATTACGTATCCCTGAACGGTAATCTGCTCGATTTCATTGAAAAGCTGGAACGCATTTTCAATTTCTTCAGGGAAGACGTTTTTTCCGCCCTCTGTAACGATAAGATTTTTAGCTCGTCCTGAAAGATAAACATAATTTTCATTATCGATTCGACCAAGGTCACCAGTTTTAAGCCATCCGTCTTCTGTAAAAATTTCAGCGGTTTCTTCAGGCATATTGTAGTAACCTTGCATTACCATCGGTCCCTTTACCTGGATTTCTCCGATTCCGTGTTCATCCTTATCTGCAATACGAATCTGCATGTAAGGGGCAAAGAAGGCTCCAACAGAATCAATTTTGAAGTTTTCGATTGGATTAAGAGCGATAATAGGGGATGTTTCCGTAAGTCCGTAGCCCTGAATAAAGTCGATTCCAAGTTCCTGATATGCCTTGAAAACGCTTGGAGCAAGAGGTCCACCACCAGAAATTGCAACACGCCAGGTGCTAATGCAAGCTTTGTCCAAAATTGCTTTGAACATCTTTTTGCCGACATTTTTTCCAGTTATCTTTTTGATGATATAGGAAATTCCCATCAGCATACGAATAAGTCCGTAAACAAAAGGTCCTTTTGCCTTAACTCCTTTCATAATTCCTTCGAGAAGTTTGTTGAAAAGAAGCGGAACTCCGAGGAACAGAGTTACGTGTCCTTCCTTCATTTCACGAAGCATCTTGGAAACTGCAAGCGATTTTCCAAAAAGAATTTCAGCACCGACAGAAATACCATTGATAAGAACGGCCTGCATTGTATAAGAATGATGTACTGGCAAAAGTGCATAGAAAGTATCTTTTTCATTAATCAAAAGATTTGTCTGCGCAAGGAAACAGTCAGAAACAAGATTTTTATGAGTAAGCATAACGCCTTTTGGATTTCCAGTAGTTCCTGATGTAAAAAGCAGAGCCGCAAGATCGTCTTCGCAAGGAAGATCGGCACTGTGAACTTCATCTGACTTAAGGTTGTAGATATATCTGTCCTGAAATTTTGAATTCAAGGCATAAACTTCATAACCTTTCGAATTTTTCAAAAAGTACTCGTATTTTTCTTCATCAACAAAGAAAAACTTTGGTTTTGCAGTTGCAAGAAGATTTTCAACTTCATTTTCGTGTAGTCCGTGATCAATCGGAACTACAACGCCACCAGCAAAAAATGTTCCGTAAAAAGCAAGAGCCCATTCAGGCGAGTTTTTACCAGTCATGGCTACCCTATCACCTTTTTTTAGCCCATTTGCCAAAAGCCAGTTCGCAAAAGCCTTCATTTTTTCAACTGTCTGTGCGTAGGTAAGAGTGATTTTATCAGGATCGAAAACTGATAAACAAGGCCTATCAGGAAAACGAAGTGCAGAAATTTGAATTATTTCATTTAAGGTTGGCCATTCACCATTGAAAACCGTTCCCCTAAATTCATCCAGAAACAACCATGGTAAAGGTCGCTTTGATTTTTTTGACATTTTATAATCCCCCAGATTTTTTTAGTTTTTTTTCCTATCAAAGTATATTAGTCTTTTAAACATTAGACAATTTATATTTGCAAAAGTTTCATTTTTGTCAAAAAAAACTTTATTTTTTTTACTATTTTTCCGATATATTAAAGATGATGAAAAAACAAATCTGTATTTTATCGATTTTACTATTTGCCTTTTCTTTCATTTTTGCACAGGAAATGACTGTGACACAAAAGAGGCTCGCCTTTGTCGAAGAAGCAAAAAAATATATCGGAACTCCTTATGTTTTGGGCGGAGAATCAAAAGAAGGTATCGATTGCTCAGGGCTTGTCATGGTGACGGCAAGAGATGTAACCGGCACTATTCTTCCGCGAAAAGCAAGCGACATATATTCCTACGTACGAATAATTCCAGATTCCCAGAAACAGCCGGGCGACCTTCTTTTTTTCAAGACGAATAACACAGGGAATATTTCCCATGTTGCAATTTATATAGGAAAGAACCAATTCATTCATGCGATAAGTGACGGTCCAAACACTGGAGTCATAGTTTCATCCCTTGACCAAGCCTACTGGAAACCAAAATTTGTCGGAACAGGTACATTTTTCCCACCGTCTGCTTCCGATTCGAAAAAAAAATCAACGGAACTTTCTAATAGCCAAGTAAAAATCACAACAGAAGCCAGCAAATTAATGTCAGAAGCACAAGACCGAATCCCGTTTGATTTTGACATTGCAGCCTTTTTCAACTGGAATCTTTTTACCTCAAACGCTTTTTTATTTAATGTTCGAGGTTTCACTATTCAAATTCATTCCCAATACAATAGATGGATATTACGTCCAGGGTTCGGCGTTGATTTTCGATACGAACCGAAAATGAGTGTTTTTCAAATTCCGATTTTGCTCACTCTTTCTCCGCAAGATTACATCAGAATTTATGCAGGTCCTGTTTTCACAATTGGAACACCAAACTTAATTGGAAGCGACAAAGAAATAAAAGCGTCGATTTTTCCAGGCATCATGGGAATCAGTTTTCAAACTCCGGCAATTCAGATTGCAAACGTTGTAGGATTGAGATTTACCCAAGATATTTCATACGAAGTGTTCAACAACACGAATAACTCAGCGCTTTCCTTTGCTGAATCATGTGCATCAGGCATCACCTTTCAAACAGGAATCAGGGTTGATATCTATATTCCGAAACCGCAGCATATAAAATCAAAGCAGCCGAAGCAGCAACAAACACAACGAGAAAAAAAGAAAGATACCGGAGTCGAACAGTCTCAAGAAGCAACCCAAACTCAAGCACAGAGTCAAACACAAGTGCAAGATCAGACCATTTTGGAGGATGTAGAATGAAAAAGGCATTTTCAGTTTTTATCGCTTTTTCTTCAATTTTTTTTATTACACTGATTTTCTCATGCACGCCATCAGTTTTCATAGATATAGATGAAAGTTTAAAAGCCGACGTAAAAATCCAAAATATATGTAGCCAAGAACTGAACTCAATTGCCAAAAGTTTTGGAGTCGTTGACGAAAACAAAAGCATGATTGATGAAACTTCCGTAAAATCTGAACTTGAAAAGAACGGGCTATCCGGAGTTTCAATCAAAGTCGAAAACTTTGCAGATTTTACAGCAAGCATGAAATTCAACTCGATTGCAAATGTCGACGAAAAATTCGGAAATACGATTCAATTTGAGAAAAAAAATGGAAAAACTCAGCTTAGGTTCGAACTTACATCGAAAATGCTCTTGGATTTCGTTCAATCAACAGAAGGCCTGAATGAAATAATGGAACTTCTGATGGCTCCAATCTACACTCAGGAACAAATTTCTCCAGAAGAATATCTTGAAGTGCTCTCGTCTTTTTACGGAAAACAAAGCAGCGAGAAATTTGCCTCATCAGATTTAAAGATAAAAATCAGCGTTCCAGAAAAGATTGCATCAACTTCAATTCTGGAAAACAAAATATCAGAATATCCACTTAGGGCAAAAATCAGTTCTGAAGGAAAAACTGCACTCATCACGATTCCAATTTACAGATATCTAAGCATTCCGACAGAGACAACTTTTGTAGTTCAGTTTTAGCCGTTCACATTTTACACGAAATTTTCAAATTTCAAAGCAAATTTTAGTTTTCTCACTCTCTTTTTAATTGCAAAACTTAAAATCCACCCTTAAAATCTATTTAATTAAAAAAAGTTTTTATCAGAACTTTAACGAAACAAAACATCAAAACTAAAATAAACGGAGGATTTAAAATGGCGAACGACTCAAAGGCAGGGTTCTCTAAGGAAATCTTAGCGTTCATTGACGAATGGAAAGAAAAGCCAGGCAACTTAATCATGATTCTTCACAAAATACAGGAAGAACAGGGTTACATTTCTGAAGATGCAGCCGAAGAAGTTGCAAAATTAACTGGAACACATCTTTCAAATGTATACGGAGTAATGAGTTTCTATCATTTCTTCAAAACAGAAAAACCAGGAAAATATAAGATAAGCGTCTGTTTGGGAACAGCCTGCTATTTGAAAGGCGGACAAGATATCTACGATGAATGCCGCAATCTCTTAAAACTACAGGATGGAAAAGTTTCAACGGACGATGGAATGTTCTCTGTCGAACCAGTTCGATGCATTGGTTGCTGTGGATTGGCACCGGTTATGTCTATCAACGGCGAAGTTTACGGAAAATTGACCAAGGACAAGGTTCCTGCAATTTTGGACAAGTATCGTAACGCATAACAATTCAGGGGACAAGAATGGAAAAAATCACATTGGAACAATTGCGCGCATTGCGTGAAGAAAAGAAAATTGAACTTCGAAAAAAAGAAGTTGAAGGAAAAGTTATCCTTGTTTGCGGTGGAACAGCATGTGAATCATCAAATTCACCTAAAATCTATGAAAATTTGGTTGCCGCTCTCAAAGAGTTCGGATTTGACGACAAAGTTACTGTAAAAAAGACAGGTTGTTTCGGTTTCTGTGAAAAAGGACCTATCGTAAAAGTTTTGCCGGATGAATCTTTCTATGTTGAAGTAAAACCTGAAGATGCGCGCGAAATAATCGAAAGCCACATCGTAAAAGGCGTAGAAGTTGAACGACTTTTGTACAAAGAAAACGGAAAGCATGCAAGCAAGGGCGAAGACATCGAATTCTACAAAAAGCAAAAACGAATCGTTTTGAGGAACTGCGGTCTTATCAACCCAGAAGATATTACAGAATACATCGCTCACGACGGTTACCTTGCACTTGAAAAAGCACTTTTCGAGATGAAAAGCGAAGACATCATCAATGAAATCAAAAATTCTGGACTTCGCGGACGAGGTGGAGCAGGATTCCCAACCGGCTTGAAATGGGAAGCTGGTATGAAGGCACAGGGAGACATCAAATACGTTGTTTGTAATGCCGACGAAGGAGACCCTGGAGCATACATGGACCGCTCGACAATCGAAGGTGACCCGAACTCAATCCTTGAAGCAATGACGATTTGTGGTAAAGCAATCGGAGCCAACAAAGGTTTCATCTATATTCGTGCAGAATATCCTCTTGCCGTTCATCGTCTTGAAATTGCCATGGAACAGGCTAAAGAAATGGGATTCTTGGGCAAAAACATCCTCGGTTCAGGATTTGATTTTGATATCGAAATCCGACTTGGAGCAGGTGCTTTCGTTTGTGGTGAGGAAACAGCCCTTCTTCGTTCTATCGAAGGAAAACGAGGTATGCCGACTCCAAAACCACCGTTCCCAGCTCAGAGCGGGCTTTGGGGAAAACCAACAGTCATCAACAACGTTGAAACATGGGCAAACATCCCTGTTATCCTTACAAAAGGTGCGGACTGGTTTAATAAAATCGGTACGGACGACTCAAAAGGAACAAAAGTTTTCGCCCTTACAGGAAAAATCAATCACTCAGGTTTGGTTGAAGTTCCGATGGGAACGACACTTCGAGAAATCATCTTCGAAATCGGTGGCGGAATCAAGAACGGGAAGAAATTCAAAGGCGTTCAGACAGGTGGACCTTCTGGAGGAATCATCACGGAAGAAGCTTTGGATACAGGAATCGACTTCGGCGCACTTACACGACTTGGCTCTATGATGGGTTCAGGTGGTATGATTGTAATGGACGAAGACGACTGTGTTGTTGACGTTGCAAAATTCTATATGGAATTCTGTGTAGACGAATCTTGCGGAAAGTGTTCTCCTTGCCGAATCGGTACACGACAGATGCATTCTATTTTGGATAAAATCTCGAAAGGAAACGGCGAAATGGAAGACATCCAGAAG
>JAQYSN010000083.1 GCA_028725265.1 Spirochaetales bacterium
TCATCAGTCTCTGGATTACAACGTACCTGATGAAATGTATAAATGCTTCCAGTACAATGAACTGGAAAGAAAACGGGCTGCATAATTTTTTACACCTTAAACCTGTAAAATTTTTGTGTTGACTAAATAGCGCAGTTTAGACTTCTTTTAATGCTTGTAATATTTTTAATCGTAAATCGGAAAAGGCGAGTTTTCCATGATAGTATTCAGTACAAAGATTTCTAAATACGTTATCACTTAGTATTAACATCATTTCTAAACAGCAATAATCATAATAAAATATATATGATGATTTTTTTATTAATTGATAATCTTTATCTCGAATTCCTATTACTTCTTGAGTATTAAAGTATGTTACTATTTCTTCTACTCCATCCTTTCCTGAATATGATTCATACAAGAAAACATTATCAGATAGAAATTTTGCCATAAATTTTATATCATCTGGACCTTCAACAACTAAATAAACATATTCCTTATTAAGATCTGCAGATTTTGTTAATTTGATATCAGAAATTATATCTTCTTTAGAAATATTAGTTCTTATTGAGTTGCTGTTCATACAATTCTCCTAAATCAACTTGCTGTTCCCAATGATTACTAATAATTTGTGGAGAATGTGTTGCAACAATAACATCAATCTTCTTATACTTTATTACTTTTATCAGATCATTCATAAATGTCTTTTGCCATATAATATGTAAAGATATTTCTGGCTCATCGATTAGTAACAAAACTTTATCATCAGAACCAAAGATTAAGTCATAAAATAATACAATTTCTTGTTTTTCACCTGAAGACAATTTTGATAAACTGATCGATTTGTTTTCATCATTATCTGCTTTTACAACAAGTCCTTTTTCTTTTGAAATTTCAATATGCTTAAAGGTTAATCGAGCATTAATTATCTCCGTATACAAATCCAATTTAGCTATCAAATCCTCGTAAACCTTATACTTTTCTTCAAAATCATCAAAATAAATTTTCAAAGCTTTTGCATATTCGTCCTTGAATTTCAACCCTTTTGTTATTGACTCATCAACAAAATGATATTGCCTCAATTTTTCATTTTTCGAAGTCATTGATTCAAGTTTTGTCTTAAAATCAGATTTCGATATAGCCTCTTCATTACTAAACAATCTTTGTGGGTATGTACTATCAAGTTTATTTGAAATTGCAGAATAATTACTTTGTACTTTATTTATTCTATCTAATAATTTCTCAGGCAAGTCATCAATTGTACTTTTATATTCTATTTCGTCACGACGGTTCTTAACTTCTTTAATTAATCTTTGTTCATTAATATAATAAATATTTCCAATTTGTCTTTTTGTTTCTTCAAAAAGCTCGTATAAATTCATTTTATTATTCAATAAAATTTCATTATTTACACTATAATCTTGAGTTTCAAAATATTTTTTATATAAATATTCATTTAACGAAAATCTTTCATCAGTTCTTCGGTTTATCCAAGTATCTTCATCTATACGATAATACAATGGATGTCGTTCCAAACTTCGAATCACATTTTCCTTAAAAAATTCTTCTCGAATTTCGATATCATTGAAATATAATCTATTCTTTCTCTTTTGTATTGTTAGTTTACTCTTTTCAGTAAACGAAATTATAACAGAAGAAAAATCAAGCTCAAAAAAGAAATATAAACTTGAAAAGCCTTTAGTTAGAGCATTTATAATTTTTAAAATAGTAGATTTCCCATATCCGTTTGGTCCCGTAATAATTGTTAATCCGTCATCTTTTAATAAAATTGAATAATCAAATCTTCCAAATAATTTATTTATTTGAATCTTTTTCATAATTTCCCCTATAAAAAAAATATTTCTATATAAAACTCTATCTATAATAGATTATTATACTACATCTATATCAAGAACTTTTCAGCAACTTTATATGCATTTCCCTTGCAAAATTGTATTGTTTTAAAACGATTTTTCATTCCTATTATATTTCCCCACGGAACGCTCTGGCCAATATTGATTTTTTTAGCAGGGCGATTTGGTCTAGGACGGTTTGGGCGGCTTCTTTTGCACGAGATTCTTTTTCTAGCACGGAGTCGAGGATGCGGACGATTTCTTGTTGTTCTGGGAGTGTGGGAATTCGCACTAATACAGAAGTTAAAAGTTTTAGATTTAGATTTTTCTGAGCAGTAGCAGGAGCCATTGCTTCTAAATCTTTTTGTATATCATTTATTTTGAAATACATAAACTTAGAATCTACGTTTTCAAATGGTGTAAAACCTACAACACTATCAGGGAAACAACAATCATAAGTTAGAATAGCAACTTTTCCAATATTTGCTGCAATTGTTATACACAATGTACCTTTTGGAAACAATCTACTTTGTTGAAAACCAAATTCACTTAAAGTTTGCTTATGTTCATTTATATAAATATCTGCATTTGCAATATCACCGGTTTGAATAAATGGATATTTTCCACCGAATAATTCAGGAGCATTTCTAGGACGATGTTTAGAACGGCCTCTCTCCCATATTCCGCAATTATCTAATGTCTTTTCTTCCCAGCTTTCATTGCCCACTTCGTTTTCTTTGCGCCAGTTAGCGGTTAGTTCGCCGTTGAAGGCTTTGTGCAGGATGGCGGCTTTGAGGGTTTCGAAACTGTCGACTACGTTTTGGGCTTTTTCTTTTGCCTCATCCAGTTTTACGAACATTGTTTCTATGCGGTTTACGATGCTCTTTTGTTCGGCAAGGGTTGGAGGGAGCGGAAAGGGCATGTTCTTGAAAAGGTCTTTGTTCAAATGCGGAATTGCAGACCCTTTTTTGTTGTTCCTGTACAAATCTTTTTTTGTCGTTATGAAATACTGTAAATAGTTTTCATCAACATTTTCAATCGAAAGTGCTTTAAAAGTGCTTCCCATGTATCCGTCTTCGTGAATTGCAAAAACCTCGCCAGAGTTCTCGCCATCAACAAGAATGACTTTTGTTCCTTTCTTTATGAGTTTGCCAGAAGTAACAAAACTTTTTTCTTTTGTTCCACGCAAATACCTTACTTCAAGATATGGATATTCTTTATCTGCAATTTTCTCGCCGTCAACCAATTTGCAAACTTCGCTTTGTTTACACCACTTCCATCCGGCCGGTAATTTATATGGTTCGACTATTTCTGTCTGTCTGTTTTTTTCAAGTTCCAATTCTAAATTCTCCATTATTCATTATCAATTATCTATCTTTCTTCCGACAGTTCATACGGTGCTTCTATTTCAGTCTGTTCTATCTCAACTTTCTTTGACATTATTTTTCTCCGTTATGCCCAATAAGGAATGTACTTTTTATTTTTACGAGAATTAATTTCTGAGTCAAATTCTTTTAATTCAATATCTGTCATATGCACTCCAGTCAAATAAGAATATGCTATTTAATTCTTTGTAATATATAGAATTAAATAATTAACTGCTATAAAAATCAAGCATTCAGTCAAATAAAACTACAGCTATTTTACCTTCTCTAGTTCGTTTACTACATCACGAATCAAATCGGCGGCCATTTCCAGCTGGTCTATGCAGTCCTGGGCGCTTTCGATTGGGTCGGGAAGGTCTTCGTAGTCAAGGATACTTTCGTCACGAATAAGGCCAAGGTCAAGACTATTTCCTTTTGCGGCAATCTGGTCGCGGGTAAAGCAGTTCCAGCGTTCGTCTTTTACAGAAGCCCTATCTTCAGCGGTGTAGGCTTTTATAAAGTCGTCAAAATGTTCTTTTTTGAGCTGATTTGTTTTGCCGAAACTTGGCATATTGGTACGAAGGTCGTAGAACCAGACTTCTTTTGTATTGTTTTCGTCTGTTTTGCCGCGGGTAAAAAAAAGGACGTTTGTTTTTACGCCCTGGGCATAAAAGATTCCGGTTGGCAGGCGGAGGACTGTGTGCAGATTGCATTTGTTCATTAAGTCCACGCGGATTTTTTCGCCGTCGCCGTCCGCAAAAAGAACGTTATCCGGAAGAACTACTGCGGCTCTGGCTTTTCCGTCTGCTTTTAATGAGCGGTAGATGTGCTGCAAAAAGTTGAGCTGTTTGTTGCTTGTGGTGTAGGTAAGGTCTGTACGAAGGGCACGTTCACCGCCTTTTTTTGTTCCGAATGGAGGATTTGTAAGAACTACATCGTAGCCTTTCATTTCCATTCCGATTGAACTTAAAGTGTCGCCCAGTGTGATTTTGCCGTTTATGTCGTGAAGATAGGCGTTCATAAGGGCTAGACGATGTGTGTCGTGAACAAGTTCTGTTCCGGTAAAGGCTTCCTTGTCCTCAAACTCCTGCTGCTCACTTGTACAGTGAATGAGGTTGTCATTGTTGTCGAGTACGTATTTGTGGGCGCTAATCATAAAGCCAAAGGTTCCGCAAGCCGGGTCGTTGCATTTTTCGCCAAGCTGAGGTTTTACAAGCTCTGTCATTACATCGATTAAAACTCGCGGTGTAAAATACTGCCCTGCTCCGCTCTTTTTTTCTGTGGCATTCTTCTCGAGCAAGCCTTCATAAAGGTCGCCTAGTCCTTCGTCTTTTGCGCTGAACCAGTCTAACGCATCTATTGATTTTATGATTTTTTCAAGATTTTTTGGTTCATCGATTGAAGTCTGACTGCCGGCATAAATCTCAAGAACGCGGCCGCTTGTTTTTGTTCCCAGGTAGTCCAGGAGTTCCTTGTAAAAATCTTTGAGGGCGATTCCGTCTTTTTTTACAAGCTTGGCCCAGCGATATTTTTCCGGAATTTGCTCTTCGGCTTCAGGTATTTCTGAACACATTTTTAGAAAGAGGATATATGTAAGTTCGTTCAGATAGTTCTGATAAGTAATTCCGTCATCGCGGAGCACATTGCAGAGGTTCCAGAGTTTGCTTACGATTTCTTGTGTTGTCATTTTTTTTATTCCTTTATAATATTTCCCAATATCCGCCTTTATCTGCCCCAATGCGACGGATTATGCCTTTTTCTTTTAGCTGTTTTATCTGCCATTCTATCCCCTTTACAGTAAGGTCTACTGAAGCAGCAAGTTCAGTAGTTGTAATTTCGGGATTCTCTTTTATTAATGCAAGGATTTTCTCCCTAGTTTTCTCCCTAGTTTTCTCCCTAGTTTTCTGGGTAGTTTCTTGTTTCTCCACAGTTTCTTCCGTGGAATTTGATTCGGCATAAAAATCTTCCCTCACGAAAAATCGGCTTATAAAATATGAGTGGTCGTCATCCGTTTCAAATTCTGGCTTAGGAGAACCGTTCTTTTCCAGTGCATTCAGAATTTTCTTAAAGCCTGTATTACGACCTTCTGTAAGATGGAGTTCTTTTAAAAACTCTCCAATTCTACGGTTCCTGTAGCGGCGGTTTGTGACTTTAAAATTTTTCAATCCCTCTATCGTTACAGAACGGTCTGGCCCTGGGTGGCTGATAATTTCAATTTTATCATTTTCTACACGTACTTCTATAGGCTCTCGAACATCATAGCCTTTATGATAAACTGCATTTGCAAGAGCTTCTTCAATTGCCGCAAATGGATAATTAAAAAATCTGTCTGCTTCTGCCCTGTCTGGATATTTTATAACTTTTTCCTTGATAACTGAATTTTGAATATACTGTAAAGCTTCCCTAAGCTGTTGATGTATTGGGCCTTTGAAAGTTTTTTCAATTATTTTGTCACCACCAATACCATCGGGAAATTCAACAATATCAATTTGGGAATATGGCATAAATTTTTCTGGATTCATACTGAAGAACAAAAGCGCAACATTTCTCGGCTTCATGAATTCAGGCTGGGAGTTGCATAATTCCATATTCATGCATAAATCTTCAAACTTCATTGTATCAACTTCTGATTCAAGACTGCTTCCAATTTCGTGAAGATAAGATTTTATAAGTGTTATATTTAAATCTGAAAGTTCTGCCTGATGGTTTACACGATCATCAAAAGGAACTTTGTTTGCAAGAGAAAATAAATCATTAAGCTCTTCGTTCGACGGCTTTATTGTGCTGTTCATTTTACGAATAAAATATGTTGCTTCACTGGATGGAATAGTCTTGCCGCTTTTAAATGTAAAATGACTTGGTGATTTATACGGTCGAACTTGACCGCCTGGACACCAGACAATGATTAATTTTGTATTTTCATCATAATCTACAGGAGCAACAACCGGCAGATAATCTGGCGTAATTAGTTTGCATTTGTTTAAGAGGTCTTTTAGAATATCGTCAACTTCTGCAGCCGGAACTCCTTTAAGAGGAAACTTTGGGCAACCGTTATCATCTTCTACACCAAAAACTAAGTAGCCGCCAGACCAGTTATCTATATCATTTGCAAAGGCTGTAATTGTTTTTAAAGAGGCATCAGGATTCCAGGTTTCTTTAAATTCGATTCTTGCCCACTCAACAACATTTCCTGTAAGCAAAGTTTTTATGTTTATAGGTAAAGCCATTTAGTCTCCTTATGCCGCATCATCATACAGATATTTGTTCAATTCAGCAATCAATGCATGGAGCTGGAACTTAAAGTCTTTATCTATGCGTTTAAAGCCACCCTTATTACGGAAAATAACTTCATTATCAAATACTGATTCTTCAAGTACGTTTTCCTGTAAAAGATTTGCTTCTATTACGTTAAGCCAGCCAAGTTCAACCGGACTAAAATTATGATTTGCCTTGAGCTTTGCAACGGCTTTTTTTATTCTGTCTTCGTGACTCTGCATTGGAGAGCCTATTGCGCAGGTTCTGATTACACTGATAATGTCTACTGTCAGGTCTGCGTTGGTAACTTTGTTCCAAGCTGTGTTTAGGCTTGTAAGGTCATAACCTTCATTTGCAAGAATAACGACAAGATTTTTAAGCGCCTGGCGGGTAAGGTCGGCAGGACGAGTGCAGACGATTTTTAAGGCTTCAATCTTGTTTCGGTTTTCTTTTATGTAATTTGTAAATTCTTCGATGTAATCTTCCGGCTGCTGCAGATTGTGCTTGCCGTATCCGCGGGTTATCTGAACATCTTTATCTTCTTTTGTATCGATGATGATTTTTCTCAGTTCCGCTTTATCATCTTCCAGCAGTTCAAATACTTTTCTGTCTTCAATAATCTGCTTTTTTGCTTCGATAGGATTTAATTCTTCAATCTTCTTGAGATATGTTTCTATGCTGGTTTCTTTTGCCAGAATCTTGAAGTTAGAAATTGCTTCTGGTGTGAGATTATTTTTTTTGCGGTTTACCTTTGCTAAGAGCTGTTCAATTTGATATTGAATTATTCTTGGTTCAGCGTCTGGGACAGATGACATTGCATCAATTAGCTCTGTCATTTTTATCTTTGGTTTTTGAACTACAGGCTGCATATCTATTTTATCTTTGATATGGTCATAGACTCCGGCTGGGTCATAAATATTAAAATGAGTTTTATTGATTTCCGGGCAGCGTCTTGTAGCGCGTCCAAGCATCTGTTCAAACAAAATGCGGGATTTGATACATCGCATAAATACAAGATTTGAAATTGAAGGAACATCTATTCCTGTGGTAAGCAAATCTACTGTTACTACAACACTTGGGAAGGTTTCATTCTTAAACTGTTTAATAAGGTCTTCTATTTTCTTTTGATTTCCACCACCGGCGCTTCCTGTAATTTTCATTACAGCCTGTTCTGGAAGTTCATTTTTCTCGCAAATCTTTTTGATGATATCTACAATCATATCTGCGTGTTCATCATTCACTGCAAAAATCAAAGTTTTTCCGTGTGTGTCTGGTGCATCAAGAGTAAGATATCCGTTTTCAAAAAGCTCAGAAAAAACCGCTTCATTGAACGGACGTGTAATAATATCTCTGTTGAATTTTTCTACATCGTAATCAACTTCATCGGGCTCTACTTCGGCTTTAACAACAGTCTTATTATTCGGGTCGTATTTATCTACAATAGTTCCTGCTTCAAAATGAATTCCATTACGAGTTTTATCTGTAGAAATAATATACGGAACGTCATGATCGCAAAGATAACCTTCGTAAACTGCGCGGCGATATGAATAAGTATAAACAGGCTCTCCAAAAATCTGCGTTGTCTGTAAAGCTGGTGTTGCTGTAAAACCGATTCTAACTGCATCAAAATATTCAATTATATTTCGGTACTTACTCTGATAATCTAGCTGGTCCCGGAAGAACAATTCTTCATCAGCCATTTCTTTATCAAGAATATAACCACGATGAGCTTCGTCAATAATTACTAAATCAAAATCAGTAACAGCTGGCATACGGTCGCCATCATTGTACAAGATGCGCTGAACCATTCCCTGAACTGTAGAAATCTGAAGTTTTGTTTCCTTATCGATTACTTTTTCATCAAGATTTTTAATATTGTAAATATCTGTAAGAGGCTGAAGCTGATCAAGTTTTACTTCACTGAATACATCAAAGGCTTGTTTTCCAAGAGAGTTACGATCTACCAAAAGCAATATTCGCTTAAAACGTCCTGTCTTTAAGAAACGATAGATTAAGGCAAGGAAGGTTCTTGTTTTTCCTGTTCCTGTTGCCATGGCTAATAAAATATTTTTTCTGCCCTCTTCCAATGCTTTATCAACTGCGTGAATAGCTTCTATCTGATAATCGCGAAGATTCAAGCCATCTTTGTTTCGCAAGAATTCTTCATCATCAAGCTTTTCATATTCTTGTTTGTAGCTTTCAGAATTACGTTCAAGTAGTTCTTCAATACCAATTGGACTCATCCAGCCCTGCAACGCTTTTGGAGCTTCTGTTGGTTTTGTAAAATTAATGAACCAGATTCCGGATTTTGTTTCCAGCTGTTTAAGAAAAGGGCGTCCATTTGTTGCAAATGCAAAAGGAACTTTGTATTCCTTATTAACACCCCAGACTCCCTGAACGTAATCTTTATCTGAATCTTTTATAAGGCTTGCATATTCTTTGCACTGTCCGTCTATTACACATGGAATATCTTTGTGTTCAGCTTTTGCTTCAACTACTCCAACAAGTTTTTCGCCAATAAATAGAGCATAATCTGCATAACCGTGATTGTAAATTTTTGAATCAGTCTGCCATTCAGCAATGGCCATGTTGTGACCTTTTTGAGGCTTTGTACCGTGTAGTTTTTGATTTAAAATATTTGTATCACATTCCCAGCCAACTTTGCGGAGTTGGTCATCAATAAGTTCTCGAGTTTCAGCTTCTGTAAGTGGACGAGCACGGTTTGCTTTATATGAACGGTTCTTACGTTCTGAAATTAAGATTTTTGGAACTTGTGCAGCGGCGACAGTTGCTTCTGCTAATAACTGATTTTCTGCTTCATCATCCCGCTTTTCCTGAGGAGTAAAATCAGCAGGCTTCTTTATTTTTACGATTATTTTCTTTTTTGCAACTGCATTAAGTTTTTCTGGAGTTACATATTCTTTGTATTCAGGATTTTTATTTGTGCCATAAGTTCCAGCAAACCACAGGCACAAGCTGTAAGCGATTGGAAGAAGTTCTTTAACTAATACAGAAGAATCCAAGTCCTCATGGACTGCTTCATTTCCTATTTTCCTAAGATGGGTAAAAGATTTTGCGAGTAATGAATTAATGATACCGTAATCTTGGAGAGTGTTTATTCTTGTAGCCTGACTTACGTCTTTTATACTTCCAGTGGGACAAGGAATACCATCATATTGATAAATAAGGGCTGTAATAGTTTCACCAATTTTTCGGATTTTATATAAAGCACCATTCGGATCAGTCTCACAATATGATTCTGCCAATATGCCTAGTTTTGCGAGTACTGGAAATTCTTTTTTTAAATAGTCAAATGACGAGACCATATGAATAGTATAACATAATTTTTTATAAAAAAAGGAAATATTTTATGTAGTGCGCCAAAAAAAATCCTCCATTGACAATATTCCATTATCCGCAATAATCATATTTATACGAGGTGACAAAAAAAATGCAAATTGAAACCGAACGACTGATACTACGACCATGGCAAGAATCTGATGCGCAAAGCCTTTTTGAGTACGCCTCAAATCCTCTCGTAGGCCCAATTGCCGGATGGCCCGTTCATACGAGCATCGAAAATAGCCGTGAAATCATCAAAAATGTACTTGCCGTAGACGAAACTTATGCCATCTGCATGAAAGACAAAAATTCCGCAGGATGTAGCACGAGCGATTTTGCCGTTGGCAGCATCAGCCTGATTTTTCCTCAAAATTCCCACACCACGCTAGAAGATGGAGAATTTGAACTTGGGTATTGGCTTGGCGTTCCTTTTTGGGGAAAAGGCTACATGAACGAAGCAATTAAAGCTCTCTTACACCACGCATTTTGCGACCTCAACGCATCATCAATTTGGTGCGGCTTTTATCAAAGCAACGAACGCTCAAAAAAATGCATGGAAAGATGCGGTTTCAAATATCATCATACCGAAGAAAACAAACTTTGCCCTCTTATAGGGGATGTCCGTACGGAAATTTTTTATAAATTAGAAAAATCTGATACCGGCAATCGATAGTGCGAACGCGGTCCGACTTCAGAACGAGCCTAGTTCAACGCGGCCCTACTTCAACACAGCCCTATTTCAACATGCCTAGGAAAATTCCCATCACAATATCATCATCGCAAAAAAAATTACACGATTGCAAAAAAATCCCACGATAACACCCCTTAATACGAATACTATCGTTCTTGACATTTACTTACCGTTCGGTATATAAAATTAAGCAAAAGATTACTTTTTAATTGTAACCTTTATGAAAAATGATATTTAATTGGCAGTCGTAGGCGAATGTTGTTGCTCCTGCAACATCTGTGGGTGTCGGAATTATATAAAAAGGCAACGCCTTTCTTTGCCGACAGGCCCCAGTAGCCGTTGCAAAGGAGCATAATTCGCCGAGAGACTACAAAGGAAACAGCATGATGAATTTTAACGAAGCGATTTTTTATCAGATTTACGCACTATCATTCGGCGGCAAAAACACAGCCGACAGAAAAAACACAGTCGATGGACAAAACTCAGCCAGCAACATACAGACAAGCGATTTTTGTTCTCGTGTCAAAGAATGGATTCCGCATATCAAAAAACTCAACGCAAATGCAATCTACTTCAACCCGATTTTTCAGAGCGACAACCACGGCTATGACACGCAGGATTACTACACACTCGACCGCCGACTTGGCACAAACGATGATTTTGCCGAACTTTGCCGTACTCTCCACGAAGAAGGACTTTCTGTAATGCTCGACGGAGTTTTTAACCATGTCGGCCGCGGCTTTTGGGCATTTCGCGACGTCCAGCAAAACAAGCAAAATTCTGCTTACAAAGATTGGTTTTATATCGATTGGGGCAACGAAAATAACAGACGCAACAGCAACTATGGCGACGGATTTTGGTACGAAGGCTGGGAAGGCTGCTTCGACCTGGTAAAACTGAACCTGAAAAATCCAGCCGTCCGAGAACATCTTTTTGGGGCCATCAGATTTTGGAAACAAAAATTCGACATCGGCGCAGTAAGACTTGATGTTGCCTACTGCCTCGACCGAGATTTCTTGACCGAACTTCACGCACTTTGCAAGGAACTCGGCATTTTCGTTTTAGGAGAAACGATTCATTCTGAAAGTATGCGGATGGTAAACGATGGTCTTTTGGACAGCGCGACCAACTACGAGGTGTACAAGGGACTTCATTCCAGCCTAAACAGCAGGAACATGTTCGAAATCGAGTACTCACTGAACAGACTATTCGGAAAAGGTGGTATATACGAACAGAAAGTCCAGACAAATCCTCTTTTCAATTTCGTTGATAATCACGATGTTAGCAGAATCGCAAGCCTGCTGAACGACAAAAATTTTCTGCCCCTAATTTACGGACTGCTTTTTGCTTTGCCTGGAACTCCATGCATTTATTATGGAAGCGAATGGCAAACCGAAGGAAAAAAAGAAGACGGCGATGAAAATTTGCGTCCAAACTTCGAAAGACCATACTGGAACAGTCTTACAGATTTCATAGGATGCCTGAGCTGGGTACGAAAAAACAGCAATGCGCTCAAATACGGCAAATACGAAAAAGTCTTTCTTTCAAATTATCAGTTTGTATTCAAACGAGAGCACACTGATCCGTTTACGGGAAAAACATCAAGAGCTTTGATTGCCGTAAATCTTGGCGGAAGTGAGTACTATGCAAATTGCGGATTAACTGGAGAATGGAAAAATCTTTTTACGGGTGAAAAACAAAAAATGGAAAAATTTCTGAGGCTTCCACCTGTAAGCATAATGATGTTCGAACAATGAAAAAGTTTGCACTAGCCAAACCAAGCAAGTTAATTGGCTCGGATACCACTAATAGTAAAATCAATCATTCGCTCAAAATCAGGCAAATCAGTCTGATTCAAGATTGCCAATCTGTAGATAAGGCTTTCAATAAGTCCGTAAAAAACTTCGTTAGTTGCCTTTACATCAACCTTCTTAAATTCTTCCTTTTCGATTCCTTCGATGAGAATTGTAGAAAGAAGATGACGAAGTCTGAGCGTTCTTCGACGAACTTTTTCTTCGGTATTCACACCTGTCTTTTGAATCTGCAAAAGATACATCAAAAGCACGCTGAAAAGCTGCCTATGCTCAAGACAACAATTATAAACACTCATCATAACGCCCTTAAGTCGGTCTGCCATCGAGAGGCTTTCGTTATCGATAATTGAATTCAAGGCATCTTCCAAAGTTTCGCCGAGTTGCTTGATGCTGTACATGAAAATATCGCGCTTATTGCTGAAATAGATGTACAAAGTTGTTCTTGTTATTCCACATCTATCTGCAATTTTCTGAAAAGTCACATCTTCGTAGCCTTCATCAATAAAAAGAGCGAGGGCTTTATCGAGAATCATTCTCCTTCGTGCTTCATGTTCTACTACGGCAGCCATATTTTTTTCCTCTATCTATAAATATAAAATTTGGTATCCAAGTTTCCACTTTTCAAGTTTTTGATTGATTCGGCTTTCTTCCCGATGCACTTTTCAAAATTTTCGTTCGAAGTGATAAATCCCATTTGCCAGCCTGGAAAATCGCTGAAAAGGGATGCCATATCGCCGTAAAGCGCTTCGGCCTCAGCAGCATCGCCAAGCCGTTCGCCGTATGGCGGGTTGCCCAAAAGAAGTCCCTGCTCATAAGGCGCCTTGATATCCTTAAAATCGGCTACGTCAAAATCCGGACGAACTAACCTCTGGTCGCTACCAATCATCTGAAGGGCACGACCCGCCATCACGCATGCGTGCTCAGCGTTTAGCTGAGAACGGCGAACGGCTTCTGGATCAATATCGGTACCTGTAATCCGAACAACTGCATCAGGCCTGATTTTTTCGGCTTCCTTGCAGCGGATTTCATCAGCCTGCTTCCTGTTAAAAATAGCCAAATTTTCCAGAGCAAAATGACGGCCGAATCCAGGAGCAACGTCGTAGGCATACAAAGTCGCCTCAGTCGCAATCGTACCAGAACCACAGAAAGGGTCATGGAGAGGTGTCTTTCGTCTCCAGAGCATCATCTGCAAAAGAACGCAGGCCGTCGTTTCACGCATCGGAGCAAGTCCACCATCAGTTCGATAGCCTCGTTTATGAAGTGGTTCACCACTCAAATCCAAAAGGACTGAAACCTGATTCTGATCGATATGAATTCTTACATCAGATTTTTCGCCACTTTCGGGCATAATCGACATGTGCCAAACATCCTGAAGTTTTGTGTAAATAGACTTCAAAGTCATTGTCTGTATCGCATGTTCTGAACTGAGTTTGCTTTTGAAAGTCCTTACCTTATCAACTACAACCCTGGAATCTTTTTTCAAAAAATCCTGCCAGGCGATTGAATTAACGCCGTCGTAAAGCTGATCAAAATCATCAGCATGGAATGAAGCCATCTGAAGATAAACCCTATCAGCAGTCCTAAGGCAAAGATTTGTACGGAAAAGGCCCGCATCGTCTGCGTCAAAAAAAACACGACCAGGTGCATTTCCTGTTGTTTTATATCCGAGAAATTTGATTTCGTTTGCCAGAACTTTTTCTGCTCCAATGGCACACAATGCAACTAAATGATTCATGATGACAAAATAACATTTTTTTTAAGTTTTGTCATTATGACATTGTGTTAAATTTTGTTGAATCAATATATTTTTCTTTTTACGTTTCAGATATGCCCTGTAATTGTGAAATAAAAATATGTATGTTATAATTTTTCTCGGAGATTAAAAAAATGCCGATTACAGATTACTTGGAACGCAATAAAAAATTGTATGGAAATGAAGTCGCTCTCATTGAGTTGAATCCTGAACAAAAAGAAACCCGAAAAATTACATGGAAAGAATATTCGCTCATACAGCCAACGCCTGAACAGCCTTATCGACGTGAAATCACATGGAGAGTTTTTGACGAAAAGGCCAACCGAATGGCAAACATGCTTCTGAGCCGAGGAATCAAAAAAGGCGATAAAGTTGCAATTCTGATGATGAACTGCCTCGAATGGCTTCCTATTTACTTCGGTATTCTGAAAACTGGTGCCATCGCCGTTCCATTTAACTTCAGATACACATCTGATGAAATTCTGTACTGTGCCGACCTTGCTGATGTAGACATTTTGCTTTTCGGACCTGAATTCATAGGTCGAATCGAAGCCATTGCCGATAAGCTCTCTCAAAACCGATTGCTCATCTACGTTGGAGAAAACTGCCCTACTTTTGCAGAAAGTTACCGAGAACTCGTAGCCGACTGCTCAAGTGAAGCTCCGCTAATCAGAATCGAAGATGATGATTATGCTGCAATCTATTTTTCTTCTGGAACGACAGGATTCCCAAAAGCAATTATTCACAAACACAGAAGCCTCATGCATGCCGCAAAAGTCGAGCAGACCCATCACTCAACGAGCCGAGATGACTGCTTTTTGTGCATTCCGCCACTTTATCACACAGGAGCAAAAATGCACTGGATGGGAAGCCTTTTAGCAGGAAGCCGTGCCGTATTGCTTAGGGGAACAAAGCCTGAATATATTTTTGATGCAGTTTCACGAGAAAAATGTACTATCGTATGGCTTCTCGTTCCGTGGGCACAGGACATATTAAACGCACTCGATTCAGGCGAGCTTAAAATTTCAGATTACAGTCTTTCGCAGTGGCGTCTCATGCATATCGGTGCCCAGCCTGTTCCGCCAAGCTTAATCAAGCACTGGATGGATTACTTTCCGAACCATCAGTATGATACGAACTACGGACTTTCTGAATCAATCGGACCTGGATGCGTACATCTTGGAGTTGAAAATGTTCACAAAGTCGGTGCCATCGGTGTTCCTGGCTACGGATGGGAATGCAAAATCGTTGATGGAGATGGAAAAACGCTCAAACGAGGCGAAGTCGGCGAGCTTTGCGTAAAAGGTCCAGGCGTAATGGAATGTTACTACAAAAATCCTGAAGCAACGGAAGAAGTTTTGAAAGAAGGATGGCTTTTTACAGGGGATGTTGCCCGAGAAGACGAAGACGGATTTATTTTCCTCGTTGATCGCAAAAAAGACGTCATCGTTTCAGGTGGAGAAAACCTATATCCTGTCGAAATCGAAAACTTCATCCGCAAGTTCGATAAGGTAAGCGACGTTGCCGTAATCGGGTTGCCAGATCACAGACAAGGCGAAATAGCAGGTGCCGTAATTCAAATAAAAGATGGAATGGAATGTACCGAAGATGAAATCAACGAGTTCTGTCTCGACTTGCCTCGGTATAAAAGACCTCGAAAAATCATTTTTGCAAAAGTTCCTCGAAATGCAACCGGAAAAATTGAAAAGCCTTTGCTCAGAAAAATGTATAGCAAAGAGCATTTGGTCGCATTCGAAAACGAAAACTGATTTTCGAAAAAAGATTACATAACGTAGTGAGTGTTTTTGTCGCGCTTTGCCAAATAAAGTGCGTCATTCACCCGCTTAATTGCATCAGACAAATTCTGATCACTTTCCATAAAACAACTAGCCCCAATCGATATTGTAAAGTGGATTTTTTGACCGTTTTCGGTTACAACCTGGCATTCAGAAACTTTTTTGTTCAGATCTGACAGAATAGAGCCAATGTTCTTTTTTACGTCACTATAGACGATTACAAATTCATCGCCACCCCATCGGATTATATAATCATCCTTCAAAAGTTGATCCCTTACAGTCGAGACGATAGTTTTTATAACCTCATCTAACCTCATCGCCGACATTATGACCGTACGTATCATTATACGTATCATTAAAAGACTTGAAATTATCAATATCAAAAAAAGCGATTGAATGGTTTACACCAGATTGCTTGAATTCCTCAAAATACTTTGACAGAATCTTGTTTCCAAAAGCCTGGCTCGAAGCTCCCACAAGGGAATCGACAGAAACTTCTTCTTTGAGTTTTTCAGTCTGAGGTTTGAGTTTCTTCGAATGTCTTAAAAAGATAATCAAGCTATAAGTCACAAGATTGATTGTCATCAAAATAATTATAGAATAAAGCAGATAGAAAAAGATTTTTTCCTTTCGCCCAACTCCGCCTGTCGGGGCATACATATCCTTGTAATAGTTTCCGACGCATACGATATTTTTTTCAAAGTCTCGGTTGAATGGTATTCCTTGAAATAGTACTCGTAGAAAAGTTCGCCGTTCTCCTTGATACCTTCAAGCTCTTCAAAATGAGGAAACAATATTTTATTTTCTGCAAGAACTTGATGATGAGAGGAGGCGCTAACAGATATATTTCTGATGTGAATGTTTGACATTCTCCTGTTGTACATTTGCATATCGTAAAGTAGTATCTATTTTTGAATGTCCAAGCAATACTTGCACCTGTTCGATTGGCATCCCCTTGTCTATAGCTTTTGTTGCCATGGTTCTTCTGAATCTATGAGGATGAACATTTTCGATCGCTGTTTTTTGACCGATATCAATTAAGCTTTCACCCACTATTGTTTTTTCAACCGCATTTACTGTCAATCTGGAATATATTCCATTCTTTGTTCGTTTATTAGTTGTAACAAACAAAGCTCGATTCTTATCCTTCCTTGATCGTAAATAACTTTCCAATTCAATCTTTGTTCTTACATCAAAATAGGTTCTCTTTGTTTTGAACCCTTTCCAAATACAACACACGACCGAGAATTCAAGTTTATTGAAGATCTGTTCAAATGGACAAGTTCACTTACTCTTATACCAGAAGAAAGTAAGATGTCTATAATAGCAATGTTTCTTTTATTTTCAGAAGCAGACTGCCTTATAATCTCAATCTGTTCTTCGGAAAATGGCTCCCTAATAATACTTGGAGTTTTTATCCTCTGGATTCGTTTCATTGGGCTTTTCAAGATATAATCTTCTTCTTCAAGCCATTTATAAAAGCTAGAAAGTATTCTTCTTACCGTATCAAGTGTTACATTAAACAATTATTAATTTTTTGGTAATTTATCAAATATTCCCGTATCTGATTTGTATCTACAGTTCTGACATCGCACTTTATATTTTTTGCAAAAAATCTTAGAACCGAGTAATAGTATTCTTCAGTTCTCTTTGAACAGCCCTCTATTTTTTTTTGCACCTATAAATTCTTTTACTAGATTTTTCTTGTTTTTATAGACATTGTTCTGTTCTTTCTCAGAAACTTCTTCTAACAACACCAATTCAAGCTTCTTAAGTTGGATAGGATTAAGTTCAGCCACCATTTTTGATTTAATTCTGTCAATCATTTCAAAATTCATATTTCCCTCGTATTAATAAATTTTCTAGAGAAATACTAACACTATTGAATTGTATAAGAAATAGCCCAAATTCCCACAAATCTCTATTGATGTGACTAAAATCGGTCGTTTCCAACAACCCGAGCTACGCTAGATGTAGTGTGTGGAGGGGGGTTAAAAATATATTTTTACTTCAACTTTATCAACATATTTAGATTTATTTGAATGCCATTCAATTTCTATAGCATTATTTGTAATCTTGCTTTTGTATACAAAAATACCTTTTTCCGTAAAGCTTCTGTCTAAAAGATTTATCTTTTTGCTATATTTTGATTCTTCATAGACAAACTCAAAATCTTCTTTTTTTAATTCTGCAGGGATGTTGTAACGATCTTTTTCCTCAAAAACAGTAGAAACATAAATAGATGCCAAGTTGAAAATATTTTCCTTATATTCAGGATGCTTTATATCAAAATATTTATAAAAGCTTTCGACTAAAAGGAATATTCCAATTACAAAAAGAAACCCAAAACCAATTTTTATCATATTTTGTTTCGATACGTATTCAACTTTATCAATCTTCATGCAAGACTCCAGAGCCTCCAACACCAAAAAACAACATTGCATCTGTCCCGAAGGAAGAATCTACGGTACCATCTACTGAATTTGGTTCAAGAGTAATATTTCCATCCGAAATCTCTAATTCATACGAATTACCACCGGTATCTGAAATTGAAACAGATGCGTCTGATTTGATTTCGCAATTTTCTACTCCAACCGATGTTTCAGTATCTAAAGAAAATGAACCCATTGAAGCACCTGCTTCGGCCTCTGCATATATCCCAAGAGAATTGCCATCTGTAAAAGATTTATCATTAAAATCAATGCTTGCTTCAAAACCTATTCCAACTCCGATTCGCCACTCAAATTCCCATTTACCTTCATTGTGTCCAAACTTGCCTTTTATAGCCATTCCAGAGAAACTTGCCCCTGCTGAAACGGTCCAATTTCCATCGGGGTCTATATAGTGTACCGGGTTGTTGGCGCCGTATGCATACAAATTGCCATTGATGTGATTAAACACTCCGCCCATACCAGGAAGATTTCCAGCGTCTTTGGAATTTCCTTTGCCAGCAGCCGGAATATAATCTCCCAGAGCTGGGTCGGTACTCAACCAGCGGCTGTATTTTGGGTCCAGATATCTTGCGCCATAGTAGTACAAACCTGTCTCTTCGTCTAGTTCTTTAGCCGTAAATTTATAAGTAAGCCATTACTGTACTCATATCGAATTTATTTCTTTTTCAAGTTCATAAATATAATTTATCAAGCTATCAAAATCAGGAAAATCTGAATAAAACATTTTTTCCATATTCTTATAATCTTCTTTCAACAATTTAAGACGATATTCTGGTGGAACAAGTTTTAGACTTCCTATTTTTGCATTTTCATATTCTGCCATTTTCTGGGATAAAATTTCATTTTAAAATCTGCTACTTTTTTAAGTAAATCTTTTTATTCAAATGCAGAAATCTTATATTCAGAATGTGCAATAACATAAAGATCATAATAGTGTCTGGAATATCTTTTGGGCATAGTAAGTTCCTCAGGTCTATTTGCCTCGTGATGTAAAATCGTTGCCTTTTCCCAAAAAGAACGCTCAACAGAAGCACAACGCACATCCGTTGTTCCAGTTTCAAAAATATTTGGATAATATTCTGCCGCATATGCTCTTACAGTTTTTATCACAGAAGGAGTCCATGCAGCCAGTGCTCCGATTTCAAGTCGTATTATCTGTAAAATTGAATCATCTTTATAAATTGCAGGATATTTAAAACAGATAGTCTGTGCATCAGTTTCATCAATATAGAAGGCATCTTTAAAATTGAGTAGTTTGTGAAAATCATTTTGTAGAACAGGAAGTAAGGTATCCTTCAAGAAAAGCTCAGCTTTTGTATTTGCTTCTTTATTAAATTTATCCTGCTTTGAATTACTTCTTTCTTCCCAAGGTTCATTTAATCCATAGCCTAAAATACGCCAGTCCAGAATTAAATCAATATCTTCAGAAAAACGCTTAATCAGACCGAAGCATTTGGAAAGACTTGTTCCTCCCTTAAAAGTAAAAGCATCCTTGTATTCGCACTTGTGAAAAAGATAATCAAGCATAAGACACACCCAAAAATCTTTTTCAATAATTGCCTCGTTCAGACCGAATTTAATGGAAGTATTTCTAAAAAGAACTCTAAGTTCATCTTCACTATATTTTGCAATTCTATACATCAAATGCTTCACTTCTTACAAATTATCTTTATTTTGTCATAAATCCACGATGTGATATAACGAGATTCCTCTAGTATTTTTTCTTTTTCATCTGCTGTATAACGTTCTGATAATTTTGATAAATCTTCTGTGCTGATATTATCTTTTCCAAGTGATTTTAATGCCTGAATTAACAGACTTGTTTTATAACTCATATCGGAAATCTGTTTTGTTGTTCTGTGCTTAAATTCAATCGCAATATTTTTATAATAAAATTCTGCATATGGCCCGGAACTGATATAGCTCCATTTTGCACTAACCTGAGTAGAAAGTCCTAACTGGTTAAGCGCTGTATTGCCCTCTGGAACAATGGACCAACGATTTTTTCTTGCAATGGCATGTGCAATTTCATTTGGGGATGGTTCTTCGTATTCCTGCAAAAGTTCACTAAATCGTGGAGCATAATAAAGGCCTTGCATAACTCTTTTAATTTTTCCGTCCTTTTCGAGTCTGGATAGAATTTGATGAACGGTATTTAATTCTGCAATATGAGTATAATCTATTGCAGAAAAAACATACCCCGGTTTTGAGTCTGAAATACGCAGTTCTATTAATTTGATTAATGAATTTTCATTCATAAACTTATCTTGTAACTAAAATTATACAACTTTCGTTACACAAAGACAAGTTTTTTTCCCTTACCCCCACAAATAGAGATTTGTGGGGGTAAGGGAAAAAATGGAGTGAAAAAGAATTTTCGTAATTTATTTTCGTAAAATTGCATATTTTCGTAATTTGTGTTATTATTTTCGTAAAATGAAGTCTTTGGAGGAGTGATAAAGAATTACATCCGTATAATTTTTTATCAAAGCAGTTTTTTGTCGTTGTCAAAAACTGCGATTTTGCACATCCTGTGCAACCGCTATTCGCAACGAAGTTTCAAGCGACGCGGAGTTTTTATGGGAGAAATCATGCAGGATTCTGAATTAATAGAACTGATTACGAAAATCAAGGAAAGAAAGGCCGAAACTTCAAAAATAGAATTTAAAAGTGCAAAAGGTGGGACTCCAGAAAAACTTTATGACAGTTTTTCAAGCTTTTCTAATACAGAGGGCGGAATCATCATTTTTGGAATTGATGAAAAAGCCGGATACAAAGTCTGCGGTATTCAGAATCCTGATGAACTTGAGAAGAAGGTCGTTGAACAGGCAAAAGAAATGGAACCTGTTGTCAGGCCTTTAATCAGTTTCTGTGAATATGATGGAAAAACCATTGCAGCGGCAGAAATTTCCGAAATGGATTCAATCAGTAAGCCATGCTATTACACCGGAAAAGGAAAAAGCAAAGGTTCCTACATTCGAATCGGCGACGCTGACTTACCGATGACAGAATATGAAATCTATAGCTATGATGCATTTAAATACAAGACCGAAGATGAGCTTAGAACAAACAGAAGAATTGATGAGTCTATGATTGATCAGATTCAGCTGGACGGATTTATTGCAAAGGCAGTTTCTGTAAAACCGAACCTTGTAAATATGGATAAAAAAACTCTTGTTACATTAAACGGACTTGCTGATAAAGAAGGAACTCCTACTATCTGCGGAATAATGCTGTTTGGAAAATATCCTCAGTACCTTTCACCAAATCTTGATATTGTTGCTGTTGTCTGTGCATCGAATACTTATGCAGAAGAATCAGCAACCGGAGAGCGTTTTCTTGTAAATAAGAGACTTGATGGAACGATTCCTCAGATGCTTGAAAGTGCTCTTTCTTTTGTTCAGCAGAATATGAAAATTTCAACCGTAATTGATGAAAGCGGACATCGGAATGATGTTTATGAGTATCCTGTAAAAGCTATTCGCGAAATTATTTTGAATGCTCTGATTCATCGGGATTATAGCATTCATACAGAAAACGAACCTATTCGAATAGAAATGTATCCGAATCGAATTGAGGTTTCAAATCCGGGCGGATTATATGGGCGACTCACACTTGATGAACTTGGAAAAACAAAAGCTGATGTAAGAAATCCATTTATTGCTGCTGCTCTGGAAATCTTAAATACGACAGAAAACAGATACTCTGGTATTCCTACAATCTATGCAGAAATGAAAAAGGCAGGCTTACTTGAGCCAAAATTTGAAAATATAAGAGGAACATTTAAAGTCACTCTCTATAATGAAAAAAGATCTGAAAATCGATTAACAGAAGAGATAATAGATTTTTGCCGGAAACCAAGATCAAAAGAAATGATTGCAAAACAGTTTGGTTTTGACGCAAAACATCCGGCATATTTTGTGAAGAATTACATAATTCCGCTTATCGAGGAAGGTAAGCTTAAATATACAATTCCTGAAAAACCGCGAAGCAAAAATCAGCGGATTGTAGTTGCCGATTACTAGAATCGGGCAAAAAAGGTAACTTGTAAAGATTAATTCCCCGCTTTCTGTCACAGTTGAATATTTTTGCAAGTTCTGTCCTGCGGTAACTTTCAGAAAACCTGTTTTCCCTAAAAGGTATCCTTCCAAAAGAATCCGTTTGTTGTAGTCAAAGCAGCTGTTTTTTGTGTTTTGAATTCCATTATAACAGATGTTGGAAACCTTTTTTTGTGGGAATTATATTTTACTGCTTGCCGATTTTTTTTCAGTATTTCATTTTCCTGATTTGACGAAATAGAGTTTTGTGGAAATAATGACTATAAGTATATTACAGGTATAAAAATCGGATTAGAATCCAAACTTAACCTTGCTTTGTTTAAATTATTGGAATATAATCCAAATTATGAAAGATATACCTAGAAAAGAGTTTTTTAAAAGGCTTTTAGCATACAAAGATAAGCACATCATAAAAGTTGTGACAGGTGTCCGCCGATGTGGAAAATCAACTCTCCTCAACATGTTTAAAACATATCTTGTGGAAAGTAATGTTTCTGAAAAACAAATCATTTACCTGAATTTCGAAGATTTTGACAATTCAGAACTTTTAGATCCTAAAAACTTATACGAATACATAAAAAAACATCTTACAAAAAATTTGATGAGTTATGTTTTTTTTGATGAAATTCAAAACGTAAGGGATTTTCAGAGGGTTGTAGACAGCCTTTTTCTGAATGAGAACATTGATATTTATATGACAGGCAGCAATGCCTATTTTCTTTCAAGCGAACTGGCAACACTGCTTTCAGGAAGATACATTACGATAGAAATGCTTCCGCTGTCTTTCAGGGAATTTGCAGATGCCCAAGATTCAAATCTTTCTCTAACTGAAAAGTACAGGCTCTATGTAGAAAGAAGTTCCTTCCCTTATGCCTTGAATTTTGGTAACGACAAAAAAGAAATAATTGATTATCTGCGTGGTGTTTACAGCACCATAGTCTTAAAGGATGTAATTTTCCGCTATAAGATTACGGATGCAAAAATGCTTGAAAGTATTGTCCGATTTATTTTTGACAGTATAGGAAGTCCTCTTTCATCAAAAAGAATAGCTGATACAATGACGTCAAGCGGAAGAAAAATTGACAGCAAAACCGTTGAAAAATATATTTCAGCCCTACAGAACTCTTTTATTATTTATGAAGCAAAACGCTATGACGTAAAGGGAAAAGAAAACTTAAAACTTCTGGAAAAATATTATTCCGTAGATATCGGCTTAAGATTTATGCTTCTCGGACAGAAAGCAAATGATGTAGGCCATATTCTTGAAAATATCGTTTATCTCGAGCTTATCCGTCGCGGCTATCAGGTCTACGTTGGAAAAGTAGACGATATGGAAATAGATTTTGTCGCACAGAACTCACTAGGCAACACCTATATTCAAGTTTCAGCCTCGGTAAGAGACGAAAATACTTTAGCTAGGGAACTAAAACCTTTAAAAGCAATCAAGGATAATTATCCAAAAATACTTTTAACGCTAGACGAGGATCCAGACGGCGACTATGAAGGAATAATCCGAAAGAATGCGTTGGACTGGTTGATGGAATAGAATGTAAACGAGGTCTGTCTGATATATTTTTTAGTAGCCAAATATCCTCTGTTGCTTAAGTATTCATAAAATGCAGAAACCTGCGTTGAAAGATGAAGGAGCATTTTTGTTCAAAAGTTTAAAAAACTTAGGTTTTGAATAAATTCCATCTATGTACTATTACGTCAGCCTTTTCCATCCGCAGTAAATTGTTTTTTGCTATATCATCAGTAGGACCAACTGGAGGTTTCTTGTTAGATCCGACACAAATAGGATTTGGAAGTGTTGGTGGTGGTGTTTGGAAAACGGGAAACTACAGGACGAGCCAGAGCTATGCCTATGACAACCTGTACCAGCTGATAAGGGTAGATGGAAGTACAACTTACAATCCATATATGTCACCAATTGCGGAA
Source organism: Spirochaetales bacterium (assembly GCA_028725265.1). Classification (GTDB taxonomy): domain Bacteria; phylum Spirochaetota; class Spirochaetia; order Treponematales; family Treponemataceae; genus RGIG9060. Next base: position 24,297 of record JAQYSN010000083.1, read on the forward strand.
TATGAGTCAAGTTATTCTCAGGTATTTACTTTTGATGCAAATGGTCTTGGCAACATGATGAGCAAAGTATCTACAGAAACCGTAAACCCGCGAAAAGCGATAGGCGACGAACTTAACTACAGTTTTGAGAACGTCTATGATGAAAATTATGCTCATAGGGTAATAAGGTCAGGAGATCGCTACTACCAATACGATGAAAACGGTAATATAATAATAGAACAGGATGGACAGATAGAGGAGGAGACTGTGACCTACCACAGAGTAACTGAAGAAGCCGAAGGCGTCTACGGAACGGACTACGGCTGGGGCTTGTTTAAGGAGAAATCTGGCGAAAGCATGAAAAGTGCGCAAAGCTTCCGAAGAACCTATACTTGGAACGAACGCAACCAGCTGATTGCAAGTAGCGACAATGCCGTAAGTGTGGCCTATACCTACGGGCAGGATGGTCAGCGTTCAAATAAGTACACGGCAAATTCTGAGACTTTGTACTTCAACAAGATGTGGACCTTGCATGTGGACAGCGGAAACTCTTACTACGGCGGACAGAACGCAAAGAACATCTACCTTGGTGAAACAAGAATCGTAACGAAGCTTGCCGGCGCAAAGGAAACAACCGCCCACGAGGAAACCTACAAGCAGTACTTCTACCACAGTGATCACTTGGGAAGTGCGAGTTTGATTTCCGACTACAAGGGCGATGAGTACCAAAGAATCGAATACACGCCTTACGGTGAAACCTGGGTAGAAAAGACAAGCAACACTGGCGATGCGTTCCTGCCATATAAATTTACAGCCAAAGAGCAGGACGAGGAAACTGGTCTGTACTACTACGGCGCACGATACCTTGACCCGAAGTACAGCCGATGGTTGAGCACCGACCCAGCTCTGGGAGATTACATTCCTCAGGCTCCGATAAGCGACGAAGCCCGCAAAAATAACCAGAATTTGCCTGGTATGGGCGGAATTTTCAATCACATCAATTGCAATTTGTATGCCTACGGAGCAAATAATCCGGTACACTATATAGACCCTGATGGAAACCAGTCATTGCCATGCATTTCTCCTAGA
>JAQYSN010000084.1 GCA_028725265.1 Spirochaetales bacterium
ACCACAGCAAACAAAGTGAGCGAGGACTTGGGAGCGAGGGGGAAACTCGCTTCGCTAACGAGTTTTGCATTCGATTTATTATCGGCAGTTTGCAAAACTCACTTCCCCCACCGTATATAAAAAACTAGACAAGTTATTACACTTGTCTAAAAATTCGACAAACTGCTAAAATTGAATATTTTTTTCTGAAAAAAAATGCCTTAGATTGAGATTATAAACAATGATGCAATTCATCAATCAATTTACGGAGGCATTTTATGTATTATTCAGCAGGAACTTACGAAGCATTCGCACATCCTGAAAAACCAGAGGGTGCTGACAAAAAATCAGCATATATCATTGGAACTGGGCTGGCAGGTTTAGCCGCCGCTTTTTATTGCGTTCGTGACGGACAAATCAAAGGCGAAAACGTTCACCTTCTTGAAAAACTTGAACTTACGGGCGGTTCATGCGACGGTTTCAAGGACATAACAAAAGGCTTTTACATGCGCGGCGGACGAGAAATGGACAACCACTTTGAATGTATGTGGGACCTTTTCCGCGACGTTGAATCGATTGAAACTCCAGGCGTTTCCGTTCTGGACGAATACTACTGGCTGAACAAGCATGACCCTAACTACTCTCTTTGCCGCGCCTCAACCGACTGCGGAAAGGACGCTCACACAGACCGACTTTTCAAACTCGACAGGGAATCGGCAATGGCACTTTCACAGCTTTTCATCACGCCTGAAAAAGACCTTGAAGGAAAGAAAATCAGCGATATCCTCCCAGAGTCATTCTGGCAGACAAACTTCTGGCTTTATTGGCAGACGATGTTCGCTTTCCAAAGATGGAGTTCGGCACTCGAAATGAAACGATACCTTTGCCGATACTGCCACCACATCGACGGACTTCCGGACTTTTCGGCACTCAGATTCACAAAATACAATCAGTATGAAAGCATGATTCTTCCGCTTCAAAAATGGCTTGAAAAACATGGCGTAAAAATCGAATTCGGAATTGATGTCAAAAACGTAATTTTCGACAACAAACCTACGAAAAAAGTTGCAAAACAGATTGTCTATGTAAAAGGCGGAAAAGAAGAAAAAATCGACCTTACAGAAGACGACCTTGTTTTCATCACTAACGGTTGCTGTACCGACACTTCATGCTACGGAGATCAGACCCATGCTCCTGATTTGAGCGGAGTAAAAAACGGATGTGGCGAAAGCTGGGATATGTGGAAGAATATCGCAAGTCAGGCATTGAACGGCGAATTCGGAAATCCTGAAAACTTCTGTAGCGACGTTGAAGCAACCAACTGGATGAGCGCAACAATCGCAACCAGCGACGACGAAATCATCAAGCACATTATGAATGTTTGTAAGCGTGACCCACGAAGCGGAAAAGTCACCACAGGCGGTATCGTTACCGTAAAGGACAGCGTTGACAACTGGTATTTTTCTTGGACAATCAACCGACAGCCACAGTTCAAGTGTCAGGATAAGAACATGGTTTTGGTCTGGGTTTACTCTCTTAGCACGAACAAAAACGGAAACTACGTCAAAAAGGCAATGAGAAACTGCACGGGTGAAGAAGTTGCACAGGAATGGCTTTACCATATCGGATTCCCGAAGGATAAAATCGCACAGTACGCAAAAGAAAAATGCAATACAACGACCTGTTTTATGCCTTACATCAACGCCTTCTTCCAGCCACGAAAAGAAAGCGACCGTCCTTTAGTTGTACCGAAGGGAGCCGTAAACTTTGCCTTCATCGGACAGTTTGCAGAAACACCGCGTGACACGATTTTCACGACAGAATATTCAATCCGAACTGGAATGGAAGCCGTCTACACGCTGATGAACGTAGACAGAGCCGTTCCTGAAGTATGGGGCAGCAAATATGACGTAAGGGAGCTTTTGAAAGCCTGCTATTTTGCAGTAGACAAAAAAGACGTTTCACAACTTCCTCTTACGCTCAAAGAAAAGACTGCTTTGAAAGTTCTCTTGAAAAAGATAAAAGGAACAGATGTTGAAACGCTCCTTAAAGAAAGTGGCCTTGTAAAATAAAGCCCTTGTAAAATAAAAAAGTCGGCTCAAAAAGGGCCGACTAAATCCAATTAAATCTATCAGCAATTATTTTTATCTGCCCGCGGTTTATTTCTCAACTTTGCCGTGGGCAGTTTTTTTTAGTTAAGCATATCGTCCATCGTGAAAACTTCGCCTTTGCAAAGATTTCCACCTTTCAAGCCTTCAAAAAGCCATTCCGAAGCACGAACGGCGCCCATCGCCAAGCCCTCGCGGTTTCGTACCGTGTGAGTAAGTTCAATCGTATCTGCCGGACTATCAAAGAAAACCTTGTGGATACCAGGCGTCATTCCGATTCTTGTTGACGAAACGTGAAGCTGGTTCGGAAGTGGTCTTTCTCGGAAAGCGTCATCCACCATTTCTGTCTTTCGCTTGTTTTCAGCCATAATTCTCTTGGCAATTTCGATTGCAGTACCGCTCGGGCTATCTGCCTTCTGGTTGTGGTGTGCTTCCCATACGGCAACATCGTATTCTTCGTACTGAGCCATAAGGCGTGTCGCTTCCTGCACGATTCTATAAAACATATTAACGCCAATCGAAAAATTTCCTGCCCAGAAAAGATTGTTTTTCGTATCCTTTACAAGCTTAACGACTTCATCCATTCTGTCATACCAACCCGTAGTTCCTACGACAAGCGGAATTCCAGTCGGAAGGATGGCTTTCATATTATCAATCACTGATTTTGGGTGCGTAAAATCGATGGCGATATCAGCACCGCATTCCTTTACGACTTTTGCAACATCAGCAGAATTTTCGGCAAAAAAATCTGCCGTTTTGTCGAACGAATCGATTGTTTTAACCTCGTGTCCTCGTTTTTCGGCAATTTCCTTTATCATATGCCCCATTTTTCCGTAACCAATCATCGCAATTTTCATTTTATCCTCCATGAGTTTCAACGCACACGCGCGTCAATTCGAATGTTCAACTTTCAGAATTAAAAAAATCAAACTTTTTCTTCTTGTTTAAGTTTATCCAAAATGAATAAATCACGCAATGGGAGGAAAAAATAAACTGATAGGCAAACAAAGCATCAAAGCTAAGGTTAAGACAACTTTTTCAGGGAATTATGATATTTTTCCCACCATTCAACTTCTTCTTTTTCAGAGTCAGCTTCCTGAATTTTAAAATTTTTTGCAATTTGAACTATCTCATCCCTGCAAGCTATCGTAGCATCGGCAATGCACGGCTCAAAGTGAGAACCTTTCGATTCTTGAAAAATACCTATCGCCTCATCAATCGTGAAAGGCTCTTTGTACAATCTCTTGCTTATAAGTGCGTCCATCACATCGGCGGCAGCCATAATTCTAGCAGAAAGCGGAATTTCAAACTCCTTCAATCTTTGAGGATAGCCAGTTCCGTTCCATTTTTCGTGGTGACAAAAAGCCATATCAATAGCAATTACATTGAACTGTCCATCACCGATTTTTGGAAGTTTTTCAAGAAGTTTTTTTCCTTCTACAGGATGCTCTTTCATTACGGCAAAATCATCATCAGTGAACTTTCCGATTTTATTCAAAACACCTTCTGGGATATGAATTTTTCCGATATCGTGGAGAAAAGCCGCTGTTTCATAAAGATGAATCGTTTCATCAGTTAAAATATCCTGATAATGCCCGGAATCCCTAAGCTTTTTTGAAATAATCCTGACATATTCCTTCGTGTGCATAACGTGCCTACCCGTAAACAAATCGTGGCTTCCAAGGCAGCTTGCAACAAAGGCGATAATCATATCTTGAGTCTGCTTCAAATCCAAATTCTGTTTTTTAAGCAATTCCGACTTTTCGTTTCGATCCTCCGTAGTAAGGACAAGCTCGCGAATAGTCCGATGAGAACGCTGAGCCATCGTAATCGCTATCAAGAAAATAAAGATAAATTCGATTGAATATCCCACGAGATTCGAGATAAACCAGGTATTCGGAGTATGAACCTGCAAATCTGTAGCCAAAACATCGAGGGCCGTTCGAGAACGAACAAAAAGTGCAAAAATCATCAGACAAAAACTGGAATTGCAGTCGTAATCGTGACTTTTCGGTTAAAATAAAGACAGCTCAAGAACGGAACCGCTCCATAAGTAACGTTAATCTGTATGATATTTTTTACTGCAAGAAGTTCAACAAAAACAGCCGCACATATTATGTCGACATACATCGCCGCTTTCTGCGTCTTTTTATATTTATTCATGAAATGAGCAATCAAAAATGAAACGATGCTAAAATTAAAAATGCACAGGGAATAAAGATGTGGAACGCGCCAGATTTTCAGCAGAGTCAGAATGCAAAAAGATATAGGAACAATGGCACAAAGCAAAAGGATTTTTTCTACGACCCTATTCACGGCCGTTATATTTTCATTAAAAAATAACTCGTTCTCGTCATTCATACGTTATATTATAATAGTTAAAACCTTTAATTGAAAAGTAAAATTATATAATATTGATGTAGTTGCACAGATTATCCTATTGCCTTAAACTATACACATGATAAAAAAAGATTCTTTCGTCATCTACAAAAACACTTTCGCACTCGTAAAAGAAATCGAAGGCGATAAATTCACTGTCGAATGGCTCGTTCAACCCGCAAGTCCAGGAGGAAAAAAGGCCCAGTTCGCTCAGCAAAAAGTGCGAGAAAAAGACGTTGTCGTTTTTATGAACAGCGATTTTAACGCAATTCTTACAGATGAAAAAGCAAATCTTGAAAAATCAGCTGAAAATGCAGAAAACACTTCAATTCGAAAAAATTTTTCAGAAAAGATTGAAGAAACATGGCAGCTTCTATCAAGCGATGAAAGCAACCCAACTCCTGAAATTACATTTGAAGAAATAATCGAATTTTCACTGTCAAAAATCAGCGTGAATGAAATCCTTGCATTTTATAAAGAACTTTGTAGCCTTCCGTATTTTCAAGAACTGAAAAATCAGAGCGAAAAAAGCGACTGCATACTATTTCAAGCACGAACAGAAGATCAAATTCAGGAAATCTTAAAAAAAGAAGAAGAGAAACAGAATGCAGGACGTCTGCAGGATGAATTTGTCGAACGGCTCAAACAAAAAAAAATCATTTTGCCTGATGACACTCAGTACATGCAAGAAATCGAAGCTTTTGCACTAGGAAAAACTGACAAGTCAAAATACATGGCGCTTGCCGGATTCTCACAGAAAATCGAAAAGGCTCACAAACTTCTTTTGGACACAGGTTTTTGGCCAATTACGAAAAATCCTTACCCGGCACGATACGGTCTTTCGATGCAAAGTGCCAAAATTGAAGTTCCGCAGGCTCCTCAGGAAGACAGAATTGAAATACAAGAAATTGCCTACGCAATAGACAACGAAACGAGCAACGACCCGGATGATGCAGTTTCTTTTGACGGTGAATATGTCTGGATCCACATCGCAGACCCGGCAAGCGCCATCGAACCGGACAGCAATATCGATATCGACGCACGAAAACGAGGAACAACGCTTTACATGCCAGACGGTATTTCTAGAATGATAAGTGAAGATGCCTTGAGTGAATACGCATTAGGATTGCAAGAATTAAGCAACGCCCTTTCATTCAAACTCAAACTGGATGAAAACGCAAACATCATCGAAACAGACGTTGTAAAAACGAAGATTAAGGTAAAACGACTTACATACGAACAGGCAGAAACGATGCAAGAAAGCAAAGAGTTATGTAAACTTTTTGAAATAGCAAAAAAATACCATGAAAAAAGGCTTTCAAATGGTGCTATCGAGATAAACTTGCCCCAGGTAAGCGTTTGGACGGAAAAAAATGAAGATTCATCAGTTATCGTCCACATAGAAAACGAAAAAGAACTTAATTCAAAAGACATGGTCAAAGAGATGATGCTTATGGCAGGTGAAGGAGCAAGCAAATTTGCTTTTAAAAACAACATTCCTTTCCCCTACATTTCGACAGAAGAAATCGAAGTTCCTAAAAAAATTGAGGACGGCCTTGCAGGACAATACCAGCTTAGAAGATGCATGAGATCAAGAC
>JAQYSN010000085.1 GCA_028725265.1 Spirochaetales bacterium
ACAATCTGGATGTTCGAATATTTTGCGATATCGTCAGAAATTGTATTCACGATGAACTCAGGAAGCCATTCACTTTCCGTTCCGATGTTTTTCAGTTCCGGATTTTCAACCTGAATTCGAAGGTCTTTCCGCCCGTCGCCCGTAAAAAATTCTTCGCAAAACAAAACTGATGCCATTAAAACAACCAGTACCAAAGCAGAAAAAAACTTTTTCATATTCTATCTCCAAAAATCATTTGCCAAGTATCTTTGATAAGCGAACAGAAGGCTTTTGTACTCTCGTCTTCAGTATACTTAAAATAATTCAAGAACGCTTCTATCTGAGCATCGTGCCTTTCTACAGTCAGGTTCTCCTCTTCGGTTTTTGCAGGAACAATTTCATTTGCCTGAATCTTGTTTCGAAGGTTCACGACTTGCAAAGTTACAGTTTTCGAGTACTTTTTAAGATACTTTTTTGCTTCTTTTGTCAGGCCTGGGTTAAATTCTTCTATAGGCTTATTTTTTTCAACTGATTTTCCGATTCCCTTCCATACTTTAGATATATAGTCAAGTTGGTCGTTCATCAACTTGGCGTGAGTATCTTTTGGAAAAATAATAGTTGCAAACTCAGAAGCAAGTTCTGATTGTCTTAATTTAGCCATTTTTTCTCAAGAGCTCCTTGAGTTTTATTTTACTCCATTCCCTTAAAATTCCTTTGGGATTCTTTCCTTAAAATTTTGGGAAAATTTCCCAAACAAAAACGGGACTTTTGATGTATACTTGGCGCATGAGCAAAAGAGGTTCTTTTTCCATAAAAAATCTTTTCAAAATCGAATTACTCATCATCTATGTGGCAATCATCAATTTTGGTTTTTCGATTTATTTCAAGACTTACTCGAACAAAAAGATTTCAGACCTGGATTCCCAGATGCTCAAAATTCAGCTGGAAGAAAACAGCGCAAATTCTGTTCACGCCGACCATACGGAACTCATCGAAAAACTCACTTACGATTACGCGCCGTTCACCTATTTTGACGAGGAACTAAAAACTGAACTTTCGCAGATTATTGAACTTCTTAAAACAGGCGAGGACACAATCGAGCCGATAATCACTTTTCAGAACAACATGCACCAGACACAGAACCGGCTTAACCTTGGTTACGACACGCTTTTGTACTGCTCTCTGATTCTTGTCATGATTGCAGTTTTCCTGATTGTAGAAAAATCTTTTAAAAACCGCATTGACCTTCACCGCCTCAAAGTGATGAGCGAAGAACAGTCAAAAATCAGCCGGAATCTTCACGACGGAGTGGCCCAGGATCTTGCCGCGCTCAAACTTTATCTTGAAAAGGAAGATATTTCAAAATCAAAGTTTTATGCACAGCAGGCTTTTAACGAAGTGCGCTATATGATTGGAACCACTCACCTGAACTTAAGTGAAAGTTTTGAGGAAATCGTAAAAAAACTTGCGGCGACGCTTGAAGCAAACTACGGGATTTCCACCAAGGTCTTCATCGGTTCAACTAAAATTCAGCATTTAAGCGAAAATGTCCAGATTGAACTCGTCCGCATTTTGCAGGAAGCGCTTTCCAACATCAGCCGACACGCAAATGCCAGTAACGTGGAAATCCGTTTTGTGGATGGAATCGATGACTTCCGTTTTATCATAAAGGACGACGGAAAAGGTTTTTCGGAAGAAGAAGTTGAACTTAAAAACAAGCAGGGCGTAAAAAAGCATTATGGCCTTTCAAACATCAAAGAACGAGTGGAATTTTTGGGAGGAACTGTGAATTTTATAAGTGATGGAGGAACGACAATTGCAATCACAATTAAAGATTCTCTTCGTTGATGATCATGTGGGCTTGCGGGACGGCATGACTCAGATGCTTAAAAACAAAAATCCGGATTTTGATTTTTTGTGCGCAAGTGATTACGAGGGTGCGCTGGAAACTCTGGAGGAAAACAGTGACATCAAAATCGTCATTCTTGATTTGAATCTGGACGGCAGAAGTGGCCTTGAATTGATTCCTGAAATCAAAAAGCTTTATCCTGACATTGCTATTTTGATTTACACCATGTTCAATGATGTGATTCATGTT
>JAQYSN010000086.1 GCA_028725265.1 Spirochaetales bacterium
TCTGCGACAGTCAACTTACCGATAATATCTAATGCGTCTTTGATAGTAGGCATATCCAATTACCTCCTTCGGTGGTACTGTTTCTTACTATTATTATACGCTATTTCTCGTCAAAAATTAACCATTTGTTGTGACAGAGCCTTTCAAAAAAGAAAGGACTTTTTCCAACGCTGGTAAAATGTCCGAAATGCGGTAGCAGGAAATGTATTTCGCCTGTACAATGGTAAACGCTGATGGATAACACAATGAAAAACGCAAACAATTCGCAAAATAAAAACACAACACAGCCCATTCCTACCCTCGAACAAGTACAACGCCTAAAATCTCTGCAAGGGGTAGATTCTGGCATTTTCACGCTTGCAGTTTTTTCAACGCTGGAGGCATTCTTTCGAGAAAAACTTGGTAACTCTATCGATAACACCACAAAGTTTTATGAGCTTTTGGATGAATACCGGGAACGCTACTCTGTTCATAACCCAAAGGAATATCAGCTTTTTCGTGATATTCAGAATAATCAGAAAAATACTAATCAGGTTCGGCATCATTTTAAGAATCTTTCTGTAGAAGAGGCTAACAGTGCGGCTTTTCTTCTGTCGCAGTTTGCAACTATTTTTAATCTGCCAAATCTTACTCAAATAAATCAACTTACAGCAAATCTGAAAATTTGGGATTCAAGAAAAACTCCATCAGAAACAGCAAGAGAACTTGAGAAAGCAAATCAGGAATTAAAACGGCTTTCTTCGGCTAATATCGATATGACTCAAAAGGTTGAAGAACTTGAATCAAAGAAAAAAGAACTGGAACTTGTTTCTGCAAAACTTCGGACTCTTCAACTCGATTATGAACAGCAGATTGCTAAAAACAAACAGAACAAAGAGCGAATCGATGAACTTCGTCGTGCAAAAAATGAAGTTGAGCAGGAGAACCGTAAAACTCAAAAAGAACTTCAGGCACAGATAGAAAAACTAACGGATGCAGAAAACTATATTGACAACCTTTCCCGATTGGCCTGTTATACTCGCACCCGCTATGATTATGAACAGACGCTGGTTCATCTTACCCGTCAGCAGCAATCAATTGTGAATCAGGTAAAGTTCAGTCGTGATTTTCTTGTAAAAGGAAGTGCTGGAACTGGAAAATCTCTTGTACTTCTTAAAACGCTTGAAAAACTGATTCAGCAGAATAAACAAAGTCTTTTTGAAGGTGAAAAATCAATCAAGTTGATTACATTTACACACAGTCTGGAAAAATATAACAAATATGTTGCATCCCTGCTGAATATCGAAAATCCGCTTGAAGAAGAAATAATTGGAACTTCCGAAAGCTATGTGAACAAGATATTGAAGGATGCTTTCCCTTCCATAAAATTGACTTATACACTTCCAAAAATCCTGGATGTTGAAAATGACAATCCTCTTGGTCAGGACATCTGGACAGAGCTTGATAAATTTATTCTTCCAAAATGCGTTACTCAAAAAGAATACTGCGAAGAAAAAATCCGCCGTACCGGAATGAAAAAGGCTCAAAATGCTGGAAAACGTAAAGCAATCTGGGAAACTGTGGAAACAATTTTTGGCGAATGGGAAAAACTTGAAGAACAGCCGGTTTCATACGTAATTTATAAGCTTGTTCAAAAAATAGAAAAAGGAGAATATACAATACCGGAGGAGTTAAAAACCGACTATCTTTTTGTAGATGAAGCACAGGATTTGAGTGCAACCACTTTACGTCTTATTCGCGCAACTGTTCGTGAAAGCATGATTCTTGCAGGTGATAATGACCAGTCAGTTTTCCAGCCGGGCTTTACATGGAACAGAGCGGGAATAGATATAAGCGGATATTCAAAAATTCTGAACATCAATTTTAGAAGTACGAATCAGATAAACGAAGTTGCAGAAAAATATAGGGCGACAATAAAAGGTGCTGATAAAGAAAATATGCCTGAAACCTTCCGACTTGGTCCACCTATTGAACTTCATGATAATAAAAATCAAGATTCTTCTTTTGCACAAATGCTTTCGACTGTAAAAATGTGCATCAATTATCTCAATTATGAGCCGGAAAATAGCTGTCTTATTGCTCCAAGAAAATCACTTTTGGAACAATTAAAAGAGAGCTTGAAAAATGAGCTTGATTTGGATAGCGCATTTGTTAATGAACAAGATTTTGATTTTTCTAAACCTGGCATTATTCGTCTTGCTACCACGCA
>JAQYSN010000087.1 GCA_028725265.1 Spirochaetales bacterium
GGTATATCGACGGCATCCATTTTTAACAACATCTAGAGCATGAAGATTCCAATTGCCGTTATCGAAAATAAGTTGCCAGGGCTGAACTCGGCGGGGTTTTGGTTTATCATCTGTAAGAGACTGATAATCAAAAGTAATAACCCGGTTTTCCTGTAGAGCTTTATCTATAATTCGCCAGGTCTCTGCAGGAACTTTTGTATTTGGTGTACCAACGAAAATAATTCTGTCATTATCCGACTTTTTATTGTTTTTGATGTTTTCCAGAGTAAGGTCGTGATTTTCTATTGAAAGGGATTCAAAAACTTCCTGCGCTTCTTTGTAAAGCGGATTTCCCTTTACCATGCCCATCAGCGTTTTGATAAGTTTTGCGGCCTTTGCTGCATTTTCATCGGTATATAAACGAGGCAGTCTGTATTGCGGATCAGTGTAAAAATATCCGTTAGTTTCAAAGTCTGTATCTATAGGAGCGGCATATTTTTCTTGAAGTTCTTCTATGTCACGGAAAAAAGAAGTCCGGCTTGTTTTAATATCATATTCGTCTTTAAGTTCTGAAATAATTTGGTTCCATTTGAGATTTCTTCCAGATGCAATTATTTCATCGATTGCCTGGTAGCGTTTTGCTTTTTCACTGAAGTCTACTGGCATATTAAGTTCCTATTCCCTTTATTCGGGAATAGGATAAGTTTAGCATATAAGAGTTTGGAGTCAAGCTTTAGCTGCCATAAATCAATAAATTAAGAAAGTCGACTTGTTCGTTGACTTTTTATGGGAGAAATAAATATGGATTTTGGACTTCATCCATCAAAAAAACTACAAAAGCTTTTTACCGAAAAACCATATCAGATTCAGGAGCCAGAAAAATCCAAAATTATTTTTTTAGGGCGAGATGCTAATTGGGATATAAACATAGAAAAAGATCCTCTTTTTCCTGAGTTCGAGGAATACTTGAAGAATGGTATTTCATATTGGCAAACCCATGGATACCATACTCCGATGCTAAGTCCATATTACAAAGGTGATGGAAAAACATACCATCGAAATTTCAAGAAGATAGGTTTTACATCAGACAATGCAGAAGCCATCTGTTTTCTTGAACTCTTAAAATTTCCAACTTATGGAATGTCATCAAAGTTTCACAAGGAATACATAAAAATGATCTTAGATGAAAACAACAAAGATCATTTAAATCGTATAAAGAAGTTACAGCAAAATGGAAAAGTTACTTTTTTTATTCCTGATGGATTAAGAAAATACATAGATGAATTGCAGTTATTTCCAAGTAATGCAAACAATGTAATTTATCATACACATTTTTCAAATGCTATCTCCAATGAAGAAATTACACGAATTAGACTGTATTGTATTTCAATATTAAAGAACTAAGGATGTTATTATGCAAGAATATATTTCAAAACTCTTAAACGAACGTAATACTATAAAAAAGAATTTTAGTGCTTTATTCGATAATAATACTCCTATTGTTCCAATTCCATTTTTTGGAAACATTAGTACAGCAAAGATTATTACAATTGGAGCAAATCCCTCTGCAACAGAACTAAGAAATAATGGATGGTCTGAAAATATGGAAGCCAATCAAATTTCTGAAAGACTCATTCATTATTTCCATAACCAACCACATCAATGGTTTGAAACATGGGAGACAGCGTTAAATACAGTTGGCTGTTCATATTATGATGATACTGCAGCTCATATAGATTTATGTCCTTGGGCAACTAAATCTTTATCTTCCCTTCATAGGCTGGGATTAGCAGAAAATACCATAGAATTGTTTAAGCAATCAGTTCCTATTTTTGTTGAAGGAATTAAAGAATGCACTAATTTTAAATTTGCTCTAATGGCAGGTACCGTTACAAAAAAGTATTGGTTAAATAATTTCTTATATAAATTTGTAAATACAACAAATTTTTCAATTCAAGAAAAACCTTTAGCTTCAAGAGGCGGAGCCTTTATAAATAAGCATGAATTAATTATAGATAAGAAATCTGTTTCTGCAATTTTCTCCAGTTCTTCACCAAGCGCTACTGGCGAAAAAAAGAACGTACTTCCCAAAATGATCGAAGAAAACAAGAATTTCATAATAGAACATTTATAATTACGCGTTTATCATTCCCGTGACTTGGGAATAACTTTCTCTTATATTCAGTAACATCTGGAGGACTCTTATGGAAACTCTTTTAGGTGTTTTAGCCATTGTCGCTGCTGCGGTTGTTTTTGGAATTGTACTGAATCCTTATTTCTGGCAGGGATTCAGGAACAGTAAATTTTGGGATAATCAAAAGAAAATCAAAAACAAGGATTTGATTAATCCTGATAACTACTAAGGCGGAGGTATAAATATGGAAAATGAATTGAGATTTGTTCATCGTGAAGAAACTTTCAATGATCTTGCTGTTCGTGAACTTGCAGCAGGCCGTTCTGCTTGTATCTGCAGAATTCAATTTGGCCGTTGTACAAAAGATGAATGCGCTTCATGCGACATCGGAAGACAGTACAAGAATTGCTATAATCAGATGAATGATTATGACAAACAGGTCTCTCGAAATATGTATCTGAAAACTATGTTCAGGACAGCCTTTATTCAGGAAAATGGATGTCATATAAGGCTCTGCGAAAACACACGGCAAAATGGTTTGCATTAATTGCTGTATGTTTATTATTTATTTTCCTCCTGGTTTTCCTTATGGACCCGGGGGATAAACCCGCAGATGTGCTTACCATAAGTCAGTCTACAAATAATCAAATAATTGTGACCATCAAACTTGCTCAGAAATATGTAAAAGATGTAAATAGCGATGGCAAAGTTAATTGCATTGATTATGCCTGCAGTTTCAAATTGATTTGGGATGCTATATACCCTGAACAGGCTGGCGACTGCATTATCATACGCAATCATTCACTAACCCTTAATCACTTATATGTCGGCGTATATGAAAATAACTCTCTGATTTTTGTGGAACCATGGATCAGTAATCCTGATGTTTATGACATGCAGACAATCTGGGGAGAAAAATGGAATCCAAGATTCAATAAATATGATGAAACTGAAAAATGGCTGAATAAAGCAGGGAGATATTAATTATGGAAAAATACCGGCATATTAATTTATTTACATTCGAAGTCGAAAAAGCTCTTTGTGATGGAGAGCATCTTGAAAGCATTCTTAAATCTATTGTAGAAATCCGTGAAAAAATTTTTGAACAGCATGGTGTAGTAATTCCTCATGTAAGAGTATTGATTCAGTCATGATTTTAGACGGTACGGAGGGCTTTATCTTATACAAATACATTATTTTTTCAAATTTCAACTATTAAAAGAATCAAATGGGAGATAATTTTATGAAAAAAATATTATTAATTCTGATTGCGGCCTTTGTACTCCAGCTTTTTGTATTTGGAGAAGAAGTTAGTCACGAAGAGTCTTTTGAACAGAATGAAACAGCTGATATGAAAGATGCTTTCAGTAAGAATGATGTTTTAGGTTTGGACAGTATTCTTTGGGAAAAGCCTAAAGCCCAATTCAGACTTGGTTCTCTTTATTACAATGGAGATGTTGTTGAAGGGAATTTAGAAAAAGCGAAATACTGGTTTGAAAAATCTGCTGAACAGGGAGATTCAGATGCTCAAGTCAGTCTTGGATCTATGTATTTATATGGAGAAGGTGTAGAACAAGATTTAGAAAAAGCAAGATATTGGATTGAAAAATCTTTTGAACAGGGAAATTTAAATGTTCAATATTGTTTAGGAGAGTTTTATTACTACGGAGATGCTGTTGAACGTGAAAGGGCAAAATATTGTTTTGAAAAATCAGTCAAGCAGAGCAATACTATACAAACTCGATTATATCTAGCAACTCTTTATTACGATGAGGGAGATTATAAAAAGGCAAAATACTGGAGGGAAAAAGATGATGCTCAAAAAAAAGAAGAAGCTGAATAGATTTTAGAGAGACCTTGTAAAATTTTCTGTGTAAATGGCTGACAAAAATGATACTCTTAAGGAGGAGTACAATGTTGGCCAAAACAAAAGAAAAAGATGTCATCGACCAGTTGCTGGATCAGATTGACTTCCATGGGATGACAGCAGAAGAATTAGCAGGAGAAAACGGTTTGCTCAAGAAACTGACAAGCCGTTTTTATTCAAAGGCTCTTGATGCCGAAATGGACGAACATTTGGGCTACAAGAAAAATGACAATGCCGGTGATAATTCCGGCAAC
>JAQYSN010000088.1 GCA_028725265.1 Spirochaetales bacterium
TCTTGACCATCGCGCACATTTTGTTGATGTATATGATGAATCAACGGCAGATAAAATGAACCGCAATATGATTTACACAGCAATCACTCGAAGTATCGAAATGCTTCATATTTTTACGCTGGAAGATTCTACTGCGAATGCTATAAACGACCTAAAGGAAATTTTGAAAAATGATTATGACGAGACACCGCTTTCCATTGTTCGTGATAAAGGAAATCGGTATATAGTTGGATTATTGCATAAAAGTGGTGCAATAGATGGCGATGATAATTGATTAAGTTTTCTAGGAGATGAATATGTTCCCAAAATCCAATTCCGTAGTTCCCCCTCAACCCGGCACACCGATTCCATACATCTGCCAGGAATGCGGGGAGCATTTTTCAAAAAAGAAAGGTCTTCTTCGCAAACCTGTAAAATGCCCTAAATGTGGCAGCATAAAATGTATCTCACCTGTAAGATGGTAATTTTGTAAAGGATAAAAAAATGGCAAACTCAGATTCAAAAGTTCAAACTCAATCATCACCTTCTCCCATTCCAACTCTAGACCAGATAAAACGTCTTAAATCTCTGCAAGACGTCGACCCCGGTATCTTTTCGCTCGCAGTATTTTCTACGCTAGAGGCTTATTTTCGAGAAAAACTTGGTAACTCTATCGATAACACAACAGAGTTTTATGAGCTTGTGAATAAATACTTTGATCGCTATATTGTTACTAGAGACAGATATCAGCTTTTACCTAATATTCAGAACAATCAGAAGAATACAAATCAGGTGCGTCATCATTTTAAGAATCTTTCTGTAGAAGAAGCTAATAGTGCGGCTTTTCTTCTTTCTCAATTCGCAACTATTTTTAATCTGCCAAATCTTACTCAAATAAATCAACTGGCGGCAAATCTAAAAATCTGGGATTCTAGAAAATCTCCTGTAGAAACAGCAAAGGAACTTGAAGAGGCAAATCAGGATTTAAAACGACTTTCTTCGGCTAATATCGATATGACTCAAAAGGTTGAAGAACTTAATTCAATTAAAAAGGAACTTGAAGTCGTTTCTGCAAAACTTAGAATTCTTGAATATGATTATGAACGGCAGTTTGCAAAAAGACGTAAAAACAAACAAATACTTCAGAGTCAAATTGAAGAACTTGATGATGAAGAAGACTACATTAACAATATTTCTAAAAAGAAAAATCTTGAACATGTTTCTGCTAAACTTAGGACTCTTGAACTGGATTATGAACTACAGATTACAAAAATAAGTAAAACTAAAAATGAACTCCAGACCAAAATTGAAGAACTTTCTGATGCAGAAAGCTATATCAACAATCTTTTTCGTCTGACTTGTTACACTCGTACCCGATATTATTATGAACAGTCACTTTTTCATCTTACTTCTCAGCAGCAGGCAATTATTGATCAAGTAGATTTTTCTCACGATTTTCTTATAAAAGGGAGCGCAGGAACTGGAAAATCTCTTGTGCTTCTTAAAACGCTGGAAAAACTGATCCAACATAATAAACAAAGTTTTTACAATGGTGAAACATCAATCAAGCTGGTTACTTTTAAGCCTACTCTTAAAAAATATAACGAATATATTGCGCCTTTTTTGAATATTGCGTCTTTTTTGAATATTGAAAATCCGCTTGAAGAAAAAATAATCGGTACTTCCAAAGATTATGTTAATAAAATTTTGAGGGCTGCATTTCCTGATATCAGACCGAGCACGGGATATTCACTTCTAATACGGGAGAAAATTGATAAAGAAAATCCTCTTGGCCCTAATATTTGGAAAGAACTTGATAGTTTTATCTTACCAAACTTTGTAACAGAAAAAGAATACTGTGAAGAAAAAATCAGTCGTGTCGGAATGAAAAAAATAAAGAACTCCGACGAACGTAAGTCAATTTGGGATTATATAGAAAGTATTTTTGCTGGATGGGATAAAGAAAATATACAATATACTGAATATGTATGTTATAAACTTATCCAAAAAATAGAAAAAGGAGAATACAAGATTCCAGAAAAATTGAAAACAGATTATCTTCTTGTAGATGATGCACAGGATTTGAGTGCGACAACTTTACGTCTTATGCGTGCAACAGTTCGCAAGAGCATGATTCTTACTTATGATAAAGAACAAGCTGTTTTTCAGCCAAGTTGTATATGGAATCGAGCTGGAATTGATATAAGCAGAAATTTAGTAAATCTTAACATCAATTTTAGAAGTACGAATCAGATAAACGAAGTTGCAGAAAAATATAGGGCGACAATAAAAGGTGCTGATAAAGAAAATATGCCTGAAACCTTCCGACTTGGTCCACCTGTAGAGCTTCACGAAAATAAAAATCAGAATGACTCTTTTGTACAGATGATTTCGACTGTAAAAATGTGCATCAATTCTCTCAATTATGAGCCGGAAAATATCTGTCTTATTGCTCCAAGAAAATCACTTTTGGAACAATTAAAAGAGAGCTTGAAAAATGAGCTTGATTTGGATAGCGCATTTGTTAATGAACAAGATTTTGATTTTTCTAAACCTGGCATTATTCGTCTTGCTACCACGCA
>JAQYSN010000089.1 GCA_028725265.1 Spirochaetales bacterium
GTCTTACCGATAAGATGTTGGATTTTCTTTCGGAACTGAGCAAGCAAACTTATGTGCAATTAGAATTCGGATTGCAAACATGTTCTGACAAAACAGCATCATTGATAAACCGCGCGTATCCCACGCAAATTTATAAACAGACAATGAAACGAGTAAAAGACAAAGCGCCAAAGATTCATGTCGTCACTCATATTATTTTTGGGCTCCCGGGTGAAGATGAAAAAATGATGATGGAAAGCGTAAAATTTGCCATAAATTGCAAAACCGACGGAATCAAAATTACATGCCTGCATATTCTGAAAGGAACGAGACTTGGCGATAAATTTTTGGAAAACGAGCAAACTAATTCATCACCTAATTCAATCGATGGCATTCCTTTTCGCACTCTAGAAATGGACGAATACCTGTTATTGATTGAACATGCACTTGATAATATTCCGTCTGATGTAGTTATTCACAGGCTCACTGGTGACGGTGACAAAAAACTTTTGATAGCTCCTCTTTGGAGCGCGAACAAAAAACTCGTGTTAAACTCGCTTTCACGGCGGCTAAACTAGCGGTTCGACTCAGATAATTCGAGCCTAAAAAACTAAATTAAAAAGCCCAAGCGCAAATCGCACTTGGGCTTTTTAGCCAACTCTCGGACTTGAACCGAGTACCTGCACGTTACGAGGGTGCTGCTCTGCCAGGTGAGCTAAGTTGGCAATGAAGTCATTATAACAACTAAATTAATTTTAGTCTATCATTCCATTTTCATTCCAGAATCAATTGAAACGCCGCGAGATTCCTGCTCGATTTCGCTTTCTCCAACAAGCTCATCGTCATCAGAATTTACAGCCTCAACCTCTTTTATCATAACCTCATTTCCACGAAGAAGATATGTTTTATCGCTCTTGCAGTAAGGACAAGTCTTGCCGTTTGCAACAGTCGGATATTCTTTTCCACATCCTTCACAATACGTTACAGCAGGAATCTGTTCAATAACTAATTTTGCTTCGTTCAAAAGTGGACCTTCTTTTTTTACTGCCCACTTCCAGCAGTCTTCCAAATAATATGGAATTACCGTGCTTACTTCGCCCAATTCCATCGTAACAGAATTTATCTTTTTTACGTTATTCTGTTCTGCAGCTTCTTTTACATCCTTAATGATATAAAAAACAATACCTAATTCGTGCATTTTAGTTCCTTAAAAAAATGAGCGGAATGAGCATTGTCAATCCGCCCAAATTATCAAATTATTTTGTTATTTGACTATCTTAGGATAATCTTCTGGTTTACAGAAATAGTGTTCGTCTGCATCTGACTTAACTATTGCAGCCTGCTTATCACTCTGGAACAGAATTCTTGGAACTCGTTTCTTGAACTGATAAGGGAAGATCTTCTTAAATTTGTCTTCTGCAACTGTCATTTCTGATGCACCTGGAACATCTCGCTCAAGATGGATTGCATCAAATTCACACTTGGTCGTACAAATACCACATCCGATACACTTGTTAGTGTCAACGATGTTGCATCCGCACTTAAGACATCGTGATGTTTCTACCTTAACCTGCTCTTCTGTAAGTGTTCCGTGAACTTCCTTGAAGGTCTTTGAGTCAAGGTTAACATCGGCAGCATCCTGTCGACTAGAATTATCATAACTTTCAACAAGTATATCATCTTTGTTGAGTTCGATAAAGTTCCATCTGTTTCGACCGATTTTCATGTGTCCGTCGTGCATGTATCGGTGCATTGATTCTGCAGCAACCTGTCCTGCAGCGATTGCGTCGATTGCAAACTTAGGTCCTGTGTAAACATCACCACCTACGAACAAGTCTGGGCAACCGATAACCTGAAGAGTTTCTGGATCAGCCTGAATTGCAGGTCCCTTGAACTCTGCTTTTTCACCCTTGAGAAGGTCTCCCCAAACGCTCATCTGACCTGTAGCAAAGATTACTCGTGTACAATCAATTGTAATTGTGTTGTTTTCATCATATTTAGGAGCAAATTTCTTTTTACCGTCAACAACGTCAAATACCGAAGTACATTTCTTAAGAACGATTCCAGCAACTTTTCCGTCTTTAACGATAACTTCTTTTGGACCCCAACCTGGATTGATTTCAACACCATCTTTCTTAGCTTCTTCTCGTTCTTCCATGCTTGCAGGCATTTCATCCCAAGATTCAAGTGAAAGCTGAGTTACTTTGTTTGCACCATTTCGAGCAGAGCATCGTGAAGCATCGATTGCAACGTTACCACCACCGATAACTACTACATCACCAGTAAATTCAAATCCACCGCAGTTTGCTTTTGCAAGATAATCAACAGCAGTGAAAGTTCCTTCAGCCGTATCGCCCGGAACATTTGGTCGTCGACCAGCACTGCATCCAATACCGATGTAGAATGATTTGTATCCCTGAACACGAAGTTCATCAAGAGAAATATCCTTTCCAACTTCTACGCCAGTCTTAATTTCAACTCCCATTTCTTTCATGACATCAATTTCAGCTGCAATGATGTCTTTTCCAAGTTTGTATGAAGGAATACCATATCGGAGCATACCACCGGCTTCGGCATTTTTCTCGAATACAGTCGGTTTATATCCTTTTTCTGCCAAGAAGAATGCTGTTGCAAGTCCTGAAGGACCACCACCGATAATTGCAACTTTCTCGTTCCATCCGTCTTTCAATGGAGACTGTGTTGAAACTGGAATTACTTTCTTTGGAATATATCTTGTCTTTTTGTCCAAATCTCTTTCTGCAAGGAATTTCTTGATTGCATCAATTGATACTGCCTTATCGATTGTTCCTCGAGTACAAGCGGCTTCACATCGTTTGTTACAAATTCGTCCACAAACAGCCGGGAACGGATTCTTTTTCTTGATAAGTGCAAGAGCATCATCGTAGCGGCCCTGTGCTGCCATTCGGATGTATCCCTGAACTGCGATATGTGCAGGACAAGCTGTCTTACAAGGAGCTGTACCTGTTGTATGGCACTGAATTCGGTTGTTGTCTCGATAATTTTCATCGTAGCGCTTTTCTGACCAAACGTGGTTGTCTGGGAGCTGAATCTTAGGATACTTAACCTTGCTTCCGTCTTTCTTGCAAAGTTTCTGTCCGAGTTTACAAGCTCCAGTTGGACAATATTCAACACAACGTCCACAAGCTACACAATTGTCTTTGTTTACGTGTGCTGTATATGCTGAACGGCTCATGTTCGGAGTATTGAAAAGCTGTGATGTTCGGAGTGCGTTACAGATTTCTACGTTACAGTTACAAATACCGAAGATTTTGTTGTCGCCGTCGATGTTTGTAATCTGATGAACGAAACCGTTTTCTTCACCACGTTTGAGGATTTCAAGAGCTTCTTCAACAGTGATATCGTGACCTTTGTTTGTTTCTCGACAGTAGTCTGCAAAGTCACCTACACCGATACACCATCCATAGTCGTCATCTGCACATCCGTCACCGATAGCTTTTCGGCTTGC
Organism: Spirochaetales bacterium; assembly: GCA_028725265.1. Lineage (GTDB taxonomy): Bacteria > Spirochaetota > Spirochaetia > Treponematales > Treponemataceae > RGIG9060. The sequence goes on from JAQYSN010000089.1 coordinate 3,467, forward strand.
GCGACATGAACAACGGCCTACACCGATATGTCCTTCGTATTTTTTGAGCCAATAAGAAAGATGTTCGATATCAATTGATTTGTTATCCATTTCAATTGCTTTTTCAACCGGGATAACGTGCATACCAACACCAGCACCACCCTGAGGAATCATCTGAGTGATACCTTTAAGCGGAATATATGTCATCCTTTCAAAGAATGATGCAACTGCAGGATGCTCCTTAAGTCGAGGATTTTCTGTTGAACCAGGAATTTCTTCCATGTTGAAAAGTTCGGCACTACCCGGAACGAACATTGGAAGGATGTAGCGTCTCTCGCTCTGAGGAGCTGTTCTTCCGTTATGGTCATAATGATAACCATAATCATATTCCAAAAGTCCTATATAACTCATGTGATCAAGAATTTTCTGGAATCCGTCTTTTCCGACTTCTTCAATCTTTTTCTTGTTCATCTCGCACAACTGATTGAAAGTATAGTGCTTTCGTTTTTCCATTGTGTTGGCGATTTTTGCCTCTTCTTCTGTGATAATTTCTGCAAGTCCCCAATATTCTGGATCGTCAGAAGTTACCTTGCCAAGCATGTGTGCGGCAACGTCAGTAATTTTCTTTCCAAGTTTGATGATTTCTTCGCTTGGCTTCTTGTCTCCCTGATGTGGAGGGATAACATGTGTGCTTTGTCCTGGCATTTTATTCCCCTTTAAAGTTTAAGATATTTCATTTGATACTGAACAGTTCATTCATTATATTCTAGTTAATTTTATAAGTCAAATTTTTTTACTTTTTTTATTAATTTTCTGTTTTTTTGCAATATAATAATTGTATGGAAGATTTTAAATTTGAAATTACGAATCACCTCGGTGTTGTTTCCGAAGGCAAAGGTGGATGGAACCTCGAATTAAACCTGGTTTCATGGAGCGACAGAGAACCAAAATTCGATTTGCGCACATGGTCGCCGGATCACAAAAAGATGAGCAAAGGAATCACTCTTTCAAGAGAAGAAATTTCATCCTTGAAAAACATCCTTAATAATCTGGACGTTTAAAAGTCATCGCTTTCAAATTCGAAAAGCGGATTGCCAGCATTCATCACAATCTGATAAATCAGAGTTTGCAGGAAACCCTCTTTCAATGAAGCGGCCATCGTCCTAAGTTGAACGTCTGCATCGCTCAAGAGCGAAATGATTTTCTGAATTTGTCGTGGACTCCAAAGCCTACAAGCTTTCTCATACTGTGGCCAAGCGGACTTTATATAGAAACCTTTTGACATAAGTTCGGAATCTCCAAGTCTTCCGTTCTCGTTGATGATGCTCCATTTTTTGAGTTGCCTGAAACTATAAAGCAACCCTGCGATAAATTCGATTGAGCTGTCGCTCTTTGCTGAAGAAAGAATTTTCTGTAGGATTTCAAGCGATTTTTCAAGCCGCTCAGACTGTTTTTTTGAAGTATCAACGAGTGCGTCAAAAAGCGTAAACGGAGTTTCTTCCTTGTTATGAGCCAAAATTTGGTCGACATCATCCACATCGATAAGGTGATCTTCTGTAAAGCAGGCAAAAAAACGCGAGCACTCATTTTTAAGTTCCTCGGTGTTGTTCTCTACCAAATTCAGAATTGCCTGAGCAGCCTCATCGGTAATTTTAAAACCATTTCGAGCAAAATAATTCTTAACCCACGGAAGCTTTTTGCTCTCGTACATCTCCCAGAACATTTTGACGTTTTCTTTTGGAACAAGTTTTTCCAATTTTTTTTCTACGGAATTTTCATCAGTTATCAAAACAAGAATAGAATTTTCATTCTTTTCCGATTCAACTGCATTTTTCCAGTTTTCCAAAAGTTCGATATCATCTTTTTTCTTTATCAATTCTGCATTTTTGATGACGTAAAAAAGTGCATCAGAAAAAAGAGAACCGTTCGTAAATTGACTCATTATTTCGCTGAGCGAAGTTTCGCTCATAAAAAAGGTATTGAATTCAACTGCGGGAAATTGTTTTTTTGCCTTGTTTTTTAGTTCCTGTAGGGCATCGTTTCGTTCGCCAAACTCGGGACCTTTGAAAAGATAGAACGGAATTGCCATCAATATTCCCTGATTATATGTGAAAGTTTTCCGAGAATTTTTACGTTCTGCGTAAAGATTGGCTTGTAGTCTGGATTTTCAGGCTGAAGACGAATTCTACACGATTCCTTGAAATAGCGTTTCAGAGTTACCGTATCGTCCAATACAGCAACCACGATATCGCCGTTCCTTGCCGTATTCTGCTGATGGATTATTGCAAGGTCTCCGTCGTTGATTCCGGCGTTTATCATACTTACGCCCCGAATGTGCAAAGCAAAATAGTTTTCGCCAGGCTTCACGAAAGGCTCTGAAAGAGTAATCGTTTTTTCAAAATTTTCTTCGCAAAGGACAGGTTTTCCTGCTGCAACAAAGCCCAAAATCGGGACCTGCTGTGTATGCGAAAACGAAGACGTCCCGTTCACGACACGAATCGACCGAGACTGCTTTTCTGTTTTTGTAAGATATCCTTTTTTTTCAAGTGCGTTTACGTGATCCTGAACAGCCCGGATACTGACGTTCAAATGCGATGCCATCTCACGGATGGTCGGCGGACATGAATGTTCCAAAGTATAATCGCTTATGAACTGCATAACCTGATTCTGTCGGTCTGTAAGGCCTCTCATAGGCTATTCCTCTTCAAATTTGTTTTCAAAAAGGTTGCTGATAGCTTCTATAGCTTCGTTTTCATCTGGTCCGGTTGCCTTTACCAAAAGCTGCATATTATATGAAGCAGCCATCGTAATGACACCCATGATAGATTTTGCATTTATGACAAAAGAATCTCTTTCGATTGTAATTTCAGAAGCAAAGTTATTTGCCGTCTGCGCAATTAACGCAGCTGGTCTAGCGTGAATTCCAGCTCGGTTTTTAACAACTACTATTTTTTCTGCCATCCAAGGCCTCCATTATTTTCCAATTTGCATGTTTAGTTTATGTGATAACAATTATATTAGATATTGAAATTTTTAGTAAGAGTCATCAATTGCGTAATAACTCTGTGCATCGTTTGATTCAATCCATTTAAGGATATTCTGATTAAACTCTTTAGCTGAAAAATATCCCATTTTCTTAAGACGTTCGTTCATAGCGGCTGTCTCAACGATAATCGGGATGTTACGACCCGTTCTAACCGGGATTTCAACCATAGGAACTTTTACACCCAAAAACTCCATCGTCTGTTCATCAGTTCCGATTCTATCATAGAGTTTTGCATCATCCCACTCTTCAAGACGAACAACTAACTGAACTTCCTTCTGCTCGCGAACAGCACCGACGCCGTACAACTGTACGATATTGATAATACCCAATCCGCGCACTTCCATATGATGTGCAACGGCGGCGTTTGCACCACGTCCCAAAAGACTGCTACCATTAAGACAGCGCAACTCAACAATATCGTCGGCAACTAGACGATGACCTCGTTCGATAAGTTCCAAAGCAGTTTCACTCTTACCGATTCCCGAAGCTCCCAAAAGGAGGATACCCAAACCAAAGACTTCAAGGAAAACTCCGTGGACTGTCTTTTTTGGGGCAAAAACGTTCGAAAGAACTCGGATTATTCGTGCTGAAAATTCTGTAGATTCCAAAGCCGTAATCAAAATCGGGCAATTACTTTCCTCTGCCATTTTAATAAATTCATTTGAGGGAATTACATTTCTGGAAAATATACAGCAAGGTATTTGATAGGTAAAAAGCTGACGGATATTCGTGTAGTTTTTATCACTCATCAGCATGTCGATGTAGGCAACTTCTCCACGGCCAAAAAGCTGGATTCGTTCATAGGCAAAAGAATCAAAGAAACCAGAGAGTGCCAATCCTGGACGATTGAGGTCTGGCATGGTAATTTTTCGAGACAGTCCCTTTCTTCCACTAATGCATTGCAGTTCGAGCTCATCTAATTCCTGAACGTGCAAATCTAAGAGGTCTAAAACTGTAAAATTCGATTCTACCATACCAAACCACTATACAAAGATGTTGAATAACTTTCAACACCTGAATATCTTGAACTTAGCGTCCCTGAATCTTATCTTTTTCCTTTGTTACTTTCTGATCAAGAACATCCATCAATTTGTTGACACCTGCAGCAAAATCAAAATCATCAGCTGAAACATGTGCTGAAGTTCCCCATCGGAAATTTACAGTACAGTCAAAGATAAATTTCTTATCCTGCTTGATTTTCATGTCCAAATCGATAATGAGGTCATCGGCGTACTTGATTCGATCAAGTTTTTTGTTTGCTAAAGTCTTCTGAACCTCCGTCATATTAAAATCAACAGCTGTAATTGAAGTTGTCATAGTAATCCTCCTAAGATTTTAGTGATATAAGTATAACTCTAGTTAGAAGGAAAAGCAAAAATTTTTTTTACCTGTCATAGCTGGATTGGATATTGAGTTCGGCACGATATTTTGCTACCGTTCGTCGCGCAATTTTGATGCCTTGCTTTTCAAGAAGGTCGCAAAGTTTCTGGTCGCTGATCTTCGCTTTACCGAAAACGCTTTCTGATTGAGCATCGTTTTCCGCAATGAGCCGTGCAATTATTGCTTTGACAGCCTCTTTCGACGTGCCTGAATTTTTTTTGTCGCTTTCGTTGATTTCGTCACTTTCATTAAAGGCCACATTTCGATTCCGACTTGTCAGACCCCTGCTAC
>JAQYSN010000090.1 GCA_028725265.1 Spirochaetales bacterium
AAAGCAGCTGTTTTCTTTTCTCTCCTTTTGTGCTAAAGTTTCCATAGGTTTCCTTCCTCCTGTTTTTTGTGTTTTTGCAATTCCATTATAACAGATGTTGGAAACCTTTTTTATTGGGGAATTATATTTTACTGCTTGCCGTCAATCGATTGTTGAAACAATCTTCTTGACTTTTTATGGGAGAAGTATATGAAAAAGTTTGGTTATGTGCTTTTAGCTGTAGCCGTAGTTTTCGCATTTGTTGGATGTGGAAACCTTAATGACGTTCGAAGTCGTAATGTCGTTACTTACGATTGTTCACCAGAAGTTTATGAACACGTAAATCTCGGATATAACGAAGGCGAGTTCGGTCCTATTACAGTAACAAAGGGAACTCTTGTAAATGGAAAATCAAAGAAAGCCATCTACTTGGTTACTCTTTCTGGTACTGAAATGGTTAAAAACCAATCAACAGGAATCTTAACAGATCTTCTTTCTGGATTCTGTCTTGACAACGATTATGTTAAAAATGTTGTTGCAGTAATCAATGAGAACATTCCAAAGAACTCTAACCTTGTTCTTTCTGGACATTCTCTTGGTGGTATGGTTGCACAGCAGGTAGCAGCTGATAAATCGGTTAAAGACGGATACAACGTATTGAACACATTGACATTCGGTTCGCCTCTTTTGGCTGCTGGTTCACGAGAAGGAACAACAATCCGACTTGGTGACTCATTCGATGCTGTTCCATACTTGAGCGGAAGCCTTTTCAACAACACGCTTTGGGCTATTTTTGGTTTGAATCGTGAAGATGGTGGATACTGGAAATCAGTTGATTTCGAAGGTGCTCACTGCGAGAGCTATAGTCGAGAAGAATTGTGGGGAAAATACGATGCTATTGGTAAGAAAAATGGTTCTGCCAAACTCGTAATGGACATGGATACATTGGAATATTTCCATTCTCCATCAGGACTTCCATTCTAAGTTCTGGTTTTTAATCTAGCGCAGCCTGCTTCAGGATTCGTCTTGGCAGGCTGTTTTTTTGTCCATTCTTGAAAAATAATGAGAAATTTTTTAGTGGAATCTGTTGGATTTTGGGATTAGAATTAACTAAATCTAATTTGCGAGGAATTTATGCCTAAAAATTCAAAGAAATCGAAAAAATCATTAATTGGGGACATAATTTTTTATGCAGTTTTTGCTGTGATTATCGTCTTTTTGTTTGTTTTTTTTATATCACCTCGGTTTATGGGGAACAAAAAATCTTACGGTAAATATGAAAATGCCATTTCAGCAAAAGAATGGATGACACTTATTGGCGACGATGTTTTGCTGAATGAAATCAGTATTCCGGGAACTCACGACAGTGCGACCCAATTCGTGCAGTATGCTTATTTTTCAAAATGTCAGACACGTTCGATAAAAGATCAGCTTGATATGGGCTACAGGTATTTGGATATCCGGCTTGCGATAGACGCTGATGCCGGCAAACTCAAGTTTATGCACGGATTTGCAGGATGCAAAGTGGGAAACAGGCGTTCGGACGCTAAACTTTATCTTGATTCTGTAATTCAGGATTGTTACAAATTTTTGGATGACAATCCGGGCGAAACAATTATTTTTGTTGCTAAAAAAGACCATGGAGATCAGACGATTGCCGAGTTCCAGGAAAAACTTGCTTCTTATATCGATGAACAGCCTGAGAAATGGTTTACGGAAAACCGAATTCCTCAGATTGGTGAAGTTCGTGGAAAGCTTGTTTTGGCCAGACGTTACGACGATGAGGCTTCTTTGGGGGAGGAAAAATCAGGATTGAATCTTGTTTGGACGGAGCAGGGAAATCACGAAATTGCAGAAATCAGTTATGAGCTTAACGAACAGAAAAATGGACTTGAAATTTGCATTCAGGACCGATACAAGTATGATGCCGATGATAAATGGGCTGCCTTTACGAGCGCCATCGACAATGTTTTGCTTTCTGGCGAAAAATCAGATTCTTCCGATGTCTACATCACTTTCTTGAGCACAAACGGTGATACAAAATTCGGTCATCCGATAAAATACGCTATTCCACTGAACAAGAAATTTTGGGCATACGAGATGCAATCTGGTAAAAACTATGGCTGGATTATTTTGGACTACGCAACGACGGAACTTGCCCAAAAAGTTTACATGACGAATTTTTAATAGCCTGCAAAGGCGTAAGTTGCAAAGCGCTGGATTTCACTCCAGTCGTCCTTGGAAAACTCATCATATATGGCCGCAACTGCAAAACCTGCATTTGTGGCCGTTTTTGTTGCCATCAGGATATCTTCAAAGACGATAGAGTCTTCGGCTTTTCCTCCGATAGAATTTGCGGCGGTAAGGTAGATATCCGGCTTGTCTTTTGAAGTCTGAAGTTGTGAACATGTATAGATACCGGTAAAAAAATCGGCAATTTTTAGTCTTTCGAGTGCAAATCGTGCCAAGTGAACGTCAGTCGAAGTTGCAATCACGCATGGAACGCCACGTTTTTTCAGTTCTGAGAGAAATTCGAAAACTCCATCCTTTAGCGGAATATAATTTTTGTATCCATCTTCTACGACACTTTCAACGCCATCAATAATCTGTTGAATGGAAAAATCGGGAAGATATGTTTTTTGTATGTATTCGGCTCCCTGAATTAGGCTTAAATTGAAGACGACTTGATTTAGATTTGCTTCAGCATCTATTCCAAGGGATTTAAGAAAGGTTCGGGCAGAATCGTGCCACACTGGCATGGAATCAATCAAAGTTCCGTCCAAGTCAAAAACAGCATGTTGATATTTTGAACAAATTTCGTCGATGTAATCGCGGGCGAAAATCGTGTCTTTCATAGGATAAAATATAGGAAGATTCATCTTTTTTTGCAAGATGCCAAACAGATATGCGACTTTTCTGTTAGAAATTATTTTTTTGTTTTAAGATTTTTGCATCTTTGTTTCAACTGAACTTTCTATAAATTTTACGTTTCCGTATTTTCTCAGAAAATCCTGAAGGTTGAGAACACCTAGTTGGTTGAAAATGGAAGAAAACTTACGTTTTATGGAACTTTCGCTTACATTTGATTCAAAGGCGAGTTCTTTGTAGGTATTGCCGTTATGTAACTGCGTCAGTAGGTAAATTTGTTCCCTTGAGAGGTCAAACTGGGATAAGTCCAACGTCGTTTGAATTGCATCCGAAACTCTTTTGCTATGCTCCGTAAAAAATACGTTAAAAATTACGAGGATTAAAATCAAATATCCAAAGAATGCGATACTTGTTTGGATAAATACAGATAGTTCAAAGCGAATTTGAGAAAGAACGGCTGCTAGAGTCGGTAGAATAAAGGCAAGAATTTGCAGAGTTTTGAATTTGGAAAATGCACCTGCTTTATAGGCAAATCCTGCAGCTACGGTAATGAGCAGAAAACCCGTTGTGTCGCCTCCATCGATTATGTAGCTAATTCCCCATACTGAAAAAACGGCAGTGTAGATGTAGAAGAAAGTTGGTTTTATTATAAGAATGATTGAAGCTAAAATTGAAATAATCGACATTGTAAGTTTTACTTCAAATGTCATAACAGAATATTTAGTTAACTTGGTGTTTTCAGAAAAGAAAAAAAAGAGAAATAATGCACAACTAAGAATCAAGCATGAAATTGCAATTATTCGGCAGATTTTTTTTGGATTCTGTGTGGCAAATTTTACGACGTTGTTTTTTAAACTCAATTTTCTCTCCTTAAGAAAATTCTAATATGCAAACAATGTAAAGGCAAGTCTATTTTTTATAGCTTTTAATCAAATATTCTCGCTTCTTGTGCGATATTATCTTTTTGATACCGCGGTCCGCTCAGATGACACCGCGGTGTCAGGCATTTTAGAGCAAGATTTTGATTGTGCACAATCTATCGAACTAAAGTTCGCGCGAATGATACCAAAGTTCGGTTGACTGAACCAAAGTTCAGCACTAGATTCTCATTATAAATTAATGTGATGCTTACGCATTACAAAAAAAGTTTAGGAGTGTGTTTGTAATGAATGCAAAATTGAAATGTTTTTGTATAGGTTTTGTAGCTTTTGCTGTTTTTATGACAGCAAATGGATGTAGTGGAGTATTTACAGATACTCAAACTGTTTACACTGATGAAGAAAAATCCTATGCTCGCTCACAACTTGAAACTGCACATGAAGAGGCTATGGAGTTATTGAATAATCTAGGAGGGGCTGATGTTCGTTCTTCAGAATCAATAAGTGAGGAGAATGAACTTGTGGGGAAAATTATTTCAGCTGCATGGATGACTACATATACAAATGAATATGATGAATTTATAAAACTTTTAAAAGATAATGGACTTTATAAAGATGCGATAAAAATTACTAAAAAATATAATGTTAAACAGAATGAGCGAATTGTAAATTCAAATAATTTTTCATCTAGAAGTATAAATTCGGACTTCTTTACGAATAGTGAGTTGCGTGATGGAGATATCTTTCTTTGTTCAGCACTTGATTCTGCTTATAATAGCTCAAGTGCAGTAGCTGCTATTTTTATAAAAGGAGAATGGAAACATGCAGGACTTTTTGTTTCTTCTCGTCGAAATAGTCAGTATCCTATTTTTTCAGCTTCTACATTTACAGATACGAGTGAACAGCGAACTGGAAATTTTGTTGGCTATGATAATCGTGATATGTGGATAGTTAGAGGTAGAACTCAAGCCAGAAGAGTAAGAAATTCAACTCCTTACCAAGGAACTGCGGCATTGAATTATGTTCAGCAATTTTATGGAAAAAAATTTAATCTTCTAGCATATCGAAACACAGATACAAGTTGGTACTGTTCAAAACTTGTTTATCGAGCATGGCTTTCTCAAGGCTATAATCTTGAAGCAGACTCAGGTAAAAACCAAGGGTATCATGTAACACCTCAAGATTTACATGATGATCCTGATACATATTTTTTAATGGGAGATTATTAATATGAAAAAAAAGATTTCAGTTATTTTATTAATTTTAGCAATATTTGCAATTCCTGCATTTAGTGAAGTTGATATATATGGTTTTTATGGTCCAGCATTGTTTAATACTGAAGGATATATGCCTGATTGGGTTGGTGCAGTTGGTGCAGGTGTGAACTATGAGATGAATACAGATACTGTAAACTGGCTTATTGGTGGGCGGTTTGAAGTTACTAGAATGGTTTCGATTCAACTTTTAGCACTTGAAACAGGAATTGGGAAAAATTTTTCAGTTTCAGAAAAAAGTTTGATTGATTTGCAGGCAAAATTTGCATTCGGACTTGTTAATTTTCTAACTGCAAATATAACTGATTTTACGGTTCTTGCCCAATGGGAGCACAAGACGCGGTCTCTTCCTGCTGTTGGTGTTGGTTTGCAGGTTGGATGGTTTATTGCTCATGACGACCCATCCTATTATGCCGTTACTGTTTCAGTTCCAGTCTACGTTACTTGGACTATAAAAACAAAATCAGATAAAGCGTTGTATGAGTAAAACAAATTTGTCCTGCCGTAAACTTTTTACGGTGGGATTTATTATATTAGTTCTATGATTTTTACCTATACAAACCGTTGAACTGTGCTTCACGTTCGAGCGAATGATACCAAAGTTCGGTTGACTAGACTAAAGTTCAGACGAATATTATAAGTAAATAATTAAAAAATGTATTTAATACAATAGGAATGTTTTATGTATCGCTTAAAAAATTTCGTGATTACAGTTATTATGGTATGTTTTATCTGTGGTTTTTCGTTCGCACAGGATATGGAAGTGAAAAATGAACTTGCACCAAAAGATACAGATAATTTTATCAGTGGCAGAAACGCCATCGGGGCATTTTTGTTTACTCCAGTGGAATTTGAATTTGACGATTTCTTTTACGGAATCAGCTATCAAAGATGGATTGTTCCAGAATTCGCTCTAGAATTTGGCGGAATGGTCGTAGGAAGTGGTGTGAACGAAATTTCGTATAATTTTGTCTTAGAAGGTGATTGGGCGTTTTTTGAGCATATTTCAAACGAAAATTTTGATGTGTAAAATTTCCCCTACTAGTCAAAAAATAAATTAAGTGGTATAAATAATTATATTTTTGACAAAAAAACGAAATTTGTAAATTCGTAAAAATGATGTCTTTTCAGGGGGATTTATGTATCAGACATTACCGCAAATTATCCGAGATATGAAAAATGCACATCCGGATGTTGCCGCACAATATTCAAAAAATGAAGCCAAAGAATTTGAACCGGTTAGTTTCAAGGAACTTTGGGAAACACAACTTAATGTAGCTGCGGGATTGCAAAATCTTGGCGTTAAACGCGGTGATCATGTAGGTCTTATTTCGGATAACCGAAAAGAATGGCAGCAATCAAGTATGGGTATCATGTCGCTTGGAGCAGCTGATGTTCCTCGTGGATGTGATGCAAGCGAAAAAGACCTTGCCTACATTTTGTCTTTTGCTGACTGTTCAGTCGTAATCACAGAAAATTCAAATCAAGTTTTGAAGATAATGAATTCAAAAGACAAGATACCTCAGTTGAAGACTCTTATCGTTTTCGAAGAGATTACAAAAGAAGCTTCGGAAGTTGCCAAGAAAGGCGGAGTTGAAATCCTTCCTTTTGCAAAAGTCGTAGAAGATGGTTGTGAATGGCGAAAGAGCCATGAAGGTGCAATGGAAGCCGAGGTTGAAAAGGGAACTTCTGAAGATATTTGTACGATTATTTTTACTTCTGGAACGACTGGTGAGCCAAAAGGTGTAATGCTTCTTCATCGAAATTTTATTTCACAGCTCGGACAGCTTGATGATAAAGACAATATTTACTGTCAGCCTGGCGACAAATGTTTGTGCGTACTTCCAGTTTGGCACGTTTTCGAACGACTTTGTGAATACGTAATCCTTTCGCAGGCAAGTGCCCTCTGTTATTCAAAACCAATCGGTTCAGTTTTGATTGCAGACCTTGCAAAAATTAATCCGCAGATTTTCCCTGCTGTTCCTCGAGTTTTCGAAGCTTTGTACGACGGAATTTACAGGGCAATGAAAAAGACTGGCGGAGCAACATTTGCTGCTTTCAAATTTTTCGTAGCAGTTGGAAAGTTCAATAGACGACTTGATCGCCATATGTTCAGAAAACAGGCTCGAAATGGATATGACTTTATCATCTGCAAATGGATTGCATTCATTATTCCTTATCTTTTGACATTGCCACTTTATAAATTGGGCGACAAACTCGTATTCAGCAAGATTCGTGCAAAGATGGGAACTGGTTTCCATATTGGTGTTTCTGGTGGTGGTGCCCTTCCTCCTGCAATTGACGAATTTTTCTGGACGGTTGGAATCACTCTTCTTGAAGGTTATGGACTTACCGAAACAGCTCCGGTCGTTGCCGTTAGACAGAATACAAAGCCAGTTTTCGGAACAATCGGAAAGTGCTTGAAATGCCTCGAAATCCGTGTAGTTGATGATGACGGAAATGTGGTAAAGAACGGTGTTCGCGGAGAACTCCAAGTAAAAGGCCCTACAGTAATGAAAGGTTATTATAAACGAGATGATTTAACTTCAAAAGTCATCGATAAAGATGGTTGGTTCAGCACTGGCGATATCGCATTCCTTACTGTAAATGATGAAATCTGTTTGCGCGGTCGAAAAAAGGACACTATCGTTTTGCGTGGTGGTGAAAATGTAGAACCGCTTCCGCTTGAAATGAAGCTTTCTGAATCTCACTACATCGGGACGGCTGTTGTTGTAGGTCAGGATGAAAGACAACTCGGAGCTCTTATCATCCCTGCAAAAGAAGAAATCGAAACTTTTGCAAAAGAAAACAACATTATCTACAATGATTATGAAGAACTTTGTCAGTCACGTGAAATTCATTCTCTTATCGAAAGTGAAATTTCAATGTTGGTTAACAAGAAAAATGGTTTCAGAGCATTCGAAATCATCGGAAATTTTGCAGTTCTTACAAAAGACTTTGAAGTTGGCGTAGAACTTTCTGCAAAACAGGAAATCATGAGATACCGAATCAATGAAATCTATGCAAAAGAAATCAAAAAGCTTTTTGCAGAGTGAGTTTTGTAAGATAAATTCTAAGGTAAATCAGAAAGGGCGGTGATTCATCATATAGATGACTTCGGGATGATATTCAAAATGCATGTTGTCCCAAAGTTCCCACTTGCCGCCCCAGACAAAACCTTCGCTTTCAAAGATGGCTATCACTTTTTCAGGTGGAAGCCATCTTTTTTTTATATCCTGATTAATCCATTCATCGTCGTAAAAGCCCTTTGTCCATCTCCAATAAATTTGCTTGTTTCTTGCGTATGGCGTAAGGTCGATGTAGTCGATACTAAGTCCCCAGCTGTGTGATGAGCGCTGGTAAGTATCACGGATTTCCCGCCAATTGTAGCCTGTGATGGAATGCGGATTTTCGATGAACGCTTTTACTCTTGAGTCTGCAAGGGATGACTGAACGAGTTTTGCTTCAACATTTTGAAGAGGCTTTCTGATTTTATAGTGAACGGTGATTCTCTGCCCAAGAAAATTCACTCTGGCAAGATTTTGTTCCGTATCAAGCTGATTTGCGGCATCGAAAATGTAGTTTTGGATTGGTTCAAAACCGGGTGTCTTATTGAACCTTCGATTTTCAGAACGCCCCTGCTGTACTATTATCTGGATTATCAGTGGAGAAAAATCCGAAACTTTCGCCAGTTTTTTCGGATACGATTCCTTGCAAAGCGGGGCGTATTTTTCGTAAGAGTCGATTTCTTTTTGTGTGATGAAGCGGCCTTCAATGTAGAAGAATCTTTCTGTTGTTTTTCCGTTGCTCAAATCGATATATCTTATGATATTTGTGCTATTTGAATCGTTTTTGGCTTGTAGAATTAAGCCACATCCGCGGTAATTTTGCGGATAGCAATTTTTCATCGCCGCATTGAAATTGGTGAAATAGGCAATCTGGGCAATTTGTGAGACTTGTTTTGCCTGAAAGCATTTAGGATTTTTTGCATGAACTTCAATTAGGCATAGCAAGATAAGGATGCAGTAAGCAGAAATTTTTTTCATTATGTTGATTATACAGATTTGACCTTGCCTTTGCTAGGATATATAATAAATCCATGGATTTTAAGACAAACAAAAATACGATTCAAAACATTTTTATTTTTGCTTTCTTCGCATTGATGTTCGTGGTTGTACTAATGATTTTCAAACCATTTTACTCAATCATTTTGTGGTCCGTTTTGCTTTATTTTATGGCGAGTCCCCTTTATAAAAAAATCATCAGGCGATTCGATAGACAGAAAAAATCCTATCAGTTCAAGTGCTCATTGATGAGCGGAATTTTTGCACTTTGTACGATGCTTATCATCATGTTGCTGTTCATCTTTATCGGTGTCCGTCTTGTTTCGCAGTTGGCTTCTTTTACTCAGTCGGCTGAGGCTTATATCAGCGAAAATCCTGATTTTCTGAGCGAATCTGACTTTAGCATAAAGCTCAAGGAGTTTTTTCAGAAAAACGGTATCAGCACCGAATGGATGGAAAATTTCAGTTTGCGCACGCAGATTATGAATTTTTTCCAGAAATATGGTTCCAAAATTTTCATCTTAAGCAAAAGCGTTATAAGCAGTACGGGAAACTTGCTCATTTCCAGCGTTTTTATGATTTTCGTGCTCTTTTTCTTCTATCGTGATGCAAGCTATCTTTCAAAACTTTTGATTAACGCAATGCCGATAAACACTCTTTACACGACAAAACTTTTGACGAAATTTACCGAAGTTTTGCGCGGTCTTACATCAGGATATTTGCTCGTTGCCTTGTATCAGGGAATCATCGCTTTTATACTGATGACGATTTTCAAGATTCCTTCAGCCCTGCTTTTTTCGGTGATACTGATGTTCTTTTCGTTCGTCCCGATGTTTGGATGTGCGATTGTCTGGGCTCCGATTGGAATTACGATGTGTTTTACGAATTCAATCTGGAAGGGAATTTTGTTCCTGATTCTTTCTGCAATTTTCGTAAGCGGCTTGGATAATTTTCTTCGTCCGATGTTGCTCAAAGACAGAATTAAGGTTCATCCACTTGTTATTTTCTTTGCGATTTTGGGTGGAATCAAGATTTTTGGTTTGAACGGTCTTATTCTTGGACCTCTTGTTATCATCATGTTTTTTACGCTTTTGGATTTGCTTTCGAATGAAGGCACTGAAGAGACTGAAAAACTCGATGCGGGTCGTGATTTTGATGACGGAGAGAGCAGTTTGATACTCAAAATTAAATCTTGTTTTTCGAAAATCAAGGAATCGCTAAAAAAGAAGAAAAATAAGTAGCCGATATTTTACGACTTATTTTTGGTTGTCATTCCGAACTTTTCGTAGATTATTGCCCCTGTTTTTCTGTCTATCTGAGGATTTTTCATCTTAAAATTTTTCTCATCAACAAAAACCAGGTCGCCGCTATCGATGCCTTTTACTCCAGATATTAAAGAAAGTCCGTTTTCGCAGCAGGCGTAACGAGCAAACCTGTTTCCGGGAAGCTTGATTTCGTCGCTTGCGATTCGTGCGGCAAGTGGTGCCTTTGTCTTGGTTATTTTGTCTGCCTCAGCTTTGAACGCACTTGCAAAGACAAAACTTAACGAAGCCCTTTCTTTTGGGAGTGCACTTTTTTGCGAGAGTCTCATCAGTTTTTTCGGGGCACCAAGTTTTTTGTCTTCGGTGTCGAGAACAAAATGGCACCACTTGCCGCCGCGGCGACCGTCCATCGGGCAGGACTTTTCGTGCGGACAAGGCGAAATAATTGAAAAGCCTTTTCTAATCAAAGCGTCTCGCGTAAGCGAGATGAATCGGGCCGAGCGTGGAAAAGCCGGTTCGATTACCAAAAGACTGGCTTCTTTTTCGGTTAAATCTATAAGGATTTTGCTGTATTTTTTTGCGGCTTCTTCGAGTGGCATCGAAGTGTCGTAGTAAAGTTCATTGAACATGTTGGCGCAAGTTACGAGTTTTGCTTTGTTGTTGATTTTTTCGCCAAGCTCGCCTTTTATACGGATGATTTTCCACGCGAGGCCGTCGGTTCGGTCGCTGCTAGTCTGATCGCCGCCGGTTCGGCCTGAGGCGGTTTGCTCGCTGCTAGTCTGACGGCCGTCGGTTTGGTCGCTGCTAGTCTGACGGCCGTCGATTTGGTCGCTGCTAGTCTGATCGCCGCCGGTTTGGTCGCTGCTAGTCTGACCGCCGCCGGTTCGGCCTGAGGTGTTTTGCTCGCTGTTGCTCGTTTTGCTCGATGCGTTTTGGTCACCGGCGTTAGCGGCAAAATTCGGCTTGTCGTTTGCGCAAGTAGATGCAAGGCAAGTCGATGCAAAGCAAGTAGATGCAAGTTGTGCACAGATTGAAAGGAAAATTTCTTCGCCCAACGCAAGTGAATTTTGCGAAATGTCCAAACAGTACCAGTTGAGTCTTCTGTTCCTGAGTTCCGGACGAGCAAGGTAAAGTGCGCAAACGACGGTCAGTGGGCCTGAGCCTAAATCCAGGCAGTAGTCGCCGTCTTTTAGGTTATCAAAAGCATCTTTTGGAAAACTTGCAAAAAGGTGGCTCAGTCGGTATAAATTCCACCACATAAAGTAATGGGTGTATGCACTCAAAATTGCGTTTTCGTTCATGTAGCCGTTTCTTCTTGAGTGGCGCTCATCTGTCAAAAGGTGAGAAAGTTCGTTTATCATCGTAGGAAGCTGAAAAAATTGTTTTGAAGAAAGCGGCTTGATTTTCTGAAGCAAGTCATCAAAATTTTCGAGAATTCTTTCTTCGTTTTTTCCAAGGGAAGAAAAAATCTTATTTTCTGTCATCGGCATGTTGCCTCATCAGTGAGTAGACTTTTAAAAGTTCATCATTTATGTAGGAAAAATCCTGCGAAAGTTTTTCGGTGTTGACATCATGATTTTTTTGCGGAGTTGGAGCGGAACCGTTTAGTTCTTGCTGAATTTTTGCAGCGGCCCCTTCAATCGTGTATTTTTCGACATAGACCAAATGGCGCAATCTAAGGAATTTTTTCATGTCGTTTTGAGAATAGAGTTTGCGTCCTGCCTCGTCACGCTGAGGTGAAATCGAAGGAACATATTCTTCCCAATATCTGATTACGCATTCTTTTACACCGGTTATTTCGGCAATTTCACTTGCGGTAAAAGAGGTCATTTTACACCCCTCTCTTCCCATTTTTTGCGGCTGGCCTTGAATTCAAGCTGGACAGGAATTTTATCAAAACCAAGATCGTTTCGAATTCTGTTCTTCAAGAATGCAAGGTAAGAGTCCTGAACGACTTCAGGCCGTGTTGCAAAAAGCAAAAAACTTACTGGATTCGTGCTTGTTTGTACAGCGTATTTTATTTTGAAATTTCCGGCTCGGCTTGCTGGTGGCGGATAGGCTGCAACCCAGTCTTTTAGGGCCGAGTTTAAAGAGGATGTATCGATTTTTCGATTCAGCTGTTCGTAAACTTCCAATGCGGTGTTCATCAATAGTTTGATGCCCTTACCTTCCAAAGCCGAAAGGCAGACAATTGGTGCATAATTCATGTGACCGAACATGATTCGAATATTATCTTCGGCCTTTTTGATTGTCTTTCTGTCTTGATCCTGGGTATCCCATTTGTTGAGTACGAAAATGATTCCTCGTCCACGCTCGTGTGCAAGCGAGATAATTTTTTTATCTTGTTCGGCAAGTCCTTCCTGAGCATCAATCATGTGAAAAACGACATCGGCCTTATCAAGGCTTTTGATGGCTCTGTTTACAGAATAATACTCAACGTTTTCCTTGACCTTAACTTTTCGTCTAATTCCGGCTGTATCCAAAACCTGAAATTTCTTTCCGGCATATTCGAATTCGCCTTCGACAACGTCACGAGTTGTTCCTGCATAATCACTTACGATGGAAGCGTTGGTGTGTGTGAGTCTGTTTGAAAGCGTTGACTTTCCTGTGTTAGGCTTACCAACGATTGCAATCCTTATAGGATGCTCTTCTTCGCCTTCTTCAACTTTGCTGAAATCTAGCTTGCTTACAATCTGCTCTGAAAGTTGCGGAATATTGTCTCCGTGCTCGGCTGAAATGAAAAGCAATTCCTTGAAACCGAATTGCATGTAGTTCCAAGCTTCTCCTTCGAGTCTTCCGCCTTCGCACTTATTTACGGCTGCTATGACCTTATCCCAATATGGGCGTAATAGTGTTATGAATTCTTCGTCTTCGCCTGTGATAGTTCCAGCTTCGAGAAGAAAAAGAATTGCATCTGCATTTTTGAGAGAGTCGAGTGTTTTTTCTACGACGAGTTCATCCATTACGGCTTCCATCGTTCCGATTTCTCGTTCGAGTTTGAAACCTCCGGTGTCCATGATTCTTACAGGTTTGCCGTTGATGAAAGCGATTTCTTCAATCGGATCTCTTGTTACACCTGGAGTTGGATCTGTGATTGCCCGTCTTTTGTGCAAAAGCCTGTTAAAAAGCGTTGATTTTCCGACATTCGGTCTGCCGGCTATTACAAGCAGTGGAAGGTTTTTATATGTTTTGTCGGAGTCGAAGATAAATTCGTCTGCGCTATCATTTTTAATTGGGTCAGTCAGTTTTTCTTTTTTCATCTAGATTTTTATTTTCCCATTTTATCAAATTTTTTCAACATTTCCAAAGCAGGCCTAATGATTTTTCTGTTTATCAGACAGCTTGATTCAAGTTCGGATAATTCAGAAATCGTGCAGGTCATAAGCATTTCCTTGATGTTCGAAATGGTTCGTGGACTTACGCTCAATTCCCGGATGCCAAAAGCCAAAAGATATTTTATCATTTCGCTTCGGCTTGCCATTTCTCCACAAACTGAAATCGGCGTGTTCGTCTGCTTTGCAACCCATGCAACCCATGCAATCGTTCGGAGGACGCTTGGATTTAATTCGCTGTAAAGACTGCTTACGGTCGTGTTTTCTCGGTCAACAGCAATAAGGTACTGTGTAAGGTCGTTTGTTCCTATTGAGAAAAAGTCACAGGTTCTTGAAAGGTCGTCGACCATGATAGCGGCACATGGAGTTTCAACCATGATTCCAAGTTTTACGTCCTTGCTGTAAGGGATATTTTCGGCATCAAGTTCGTTTTGAATTTCATTGATGAGGTTTCGAGTTTGTGTAACCTGAGAAAAATTTGTTACCATCGGCAAAAGAATCCTGAGGTTCCCATTTACGCTCGCTCTATAAAGAGCTCTGAGCTGAGTTTTGAAAATATCAGAGCGTTTCAGACAGAAACGGATTGCGCGACATCCTAAAAGCGGATTTTTCTCTTCCGAAGTAAGGATTTCGTTGAACGATGTGATTTTGTCGCCACCACAATCTAGTGTTCGGATTGTTACTGGTTTGTCGCCCATCAACTTGAGGACTTCGCTGTAGACTTTGTACTGCTCGTTTTCGGTAGCCATCTTTATGGATTCTTCGTTGTTCATGAACAAAAATTCTGTTCTGAAAAGTCCGATACCGTCGGCGCCTTCTTGTTTTGCTATTTCTGCTTCTTCAAGAGAAGAAATGTTCGCATAAATTTTGATTGACGTTCCGTCTTTTGTCTGGCCTTTTTTAGTCCTGTATTTATCAAGTTCGACCTGTTTTTTCTTGAGTTCTTCAATTTTTTTAGAGTAGTCGAACATCGTCATTTTATCAGGATTGATTACGATGATAGATTTTATCGCATCCAATACGATTGGATTTCCGTTATCAACGATTTCGCATGGATTTTCAACTCCGACGAGGGCTGGAATTCCGTATGTTCGGGCGATGATTGAAATGTGGCTTGAAACTCCACCTTCTTTTAGAACGATACCCTGAACGTGATTTTTGAACAGTGTCATCGCTTCTGATGTTGACAGGTTTTCTGCAAAAACGATTGAGTTTTCGGAGATTTCATCGAGGTTTTCAGATGTCTTGCCCAAAAGTGAAAGAATGACCCTTCCAAAAACATCTTCGATGTCGTTTGCCCTATCAGCAAAGTAGCTGTCTCCATAACTTCTCATGTGGGAGGCCATGTCATCAGTGCATTGTTTTAGGCAAAATTCAAGGTTGTATTTTGAGTTATCAAATTCTTCTTTGATTTGAGAGATGAAAGTCGTATCGGAAAGCATCATCAAATATGTATCGATAATGTCGGACTGTTCCTTGTTTGAACCTTCTTTAAGCGTTTTGTAGTATTCGGTAACGTCTGAAAGAGCCGTTTCAAAACGAGTCCAACTGTGAATCTTTTCTTCCTGAGTAATCTTGATTTTTGGAATTGTCGGCTTTTCATTATGATTGACGATAAAAGCGTTTCCAACTGCAATACCTTGTGATACTGATGTTCCATTATAGATTTTCATTTTTTCAATATACCACAAAAATCAAATAAAAACTACAAAATATGATAGAGGATGGCATTATAACAATCGAAAAAAATGATAAAAATTTAATGTTTCTGTTGACAGAAACAAAATATCATGATATGTTTCTTCTTAGAGAAACAGTTACTATAAAAAGAAACACGGAGAGAGACTATGATGCTTTACAAGTGCATTTCGAATTCACGATATACGCCATATCTTCTGGCTAAAAAAATTGGAGCAAAGGCTATTTTGGAATCGGCAAGTTTTGCAAAGGGGCGAGAACGCTATTCAATACTGATGACGGAAGAGGCATTCAAAATAAAACAGGAAGGTGATGAAATCTTTTTTATAATCGATGGAAAGGAAGTCCCTTTTGATAAATCTGTTTTAGGCGAGCAAAAAAGCTTGGACGCGCTGGGCCACGAAAAAGAAATCGATATTCTTGATGCGCTTTTGTATGTCGCTCAGCAGAATGAGCAGCCTGAAGGAAAACTCGCTGATCTTCCGCTTCCGGCAAGTGGACTTGGATATTTGAGCTATGAATTTGCGAAACATTGTGACAACATCAGGTTTTTTGAACAGAAGGATGAACTCAATATCCCTGAAAGTCTTTTTGTAACAGGACATATCTACATCATTTTTGACCATTTTACTGAAGAAATGCATATTTTCGGTTTGAACTATAAGGAACATCAGATTGATTTGAAACTTGCAATGGACAAACTTGAAAAAAGACTCAATGACATGGATTTTTCATACGTCGAAGAAGAAAATCAGACTTTTGAATACAAGATGTTAACCGACATGGAAGTTTCAAAAAAAGAATACATCAACAAGGTTAAGATTTTGAAAAAACACATCGTCGCAGGCGATTTAATCCAGGCCGTTCCGAGCCGCCGAGTTCAAATTGAATGTGATGCCGAAGCGCTTGCTGTTTACGGGAAACTTAGGAAAGTAAATCCTTCTCCGTATCTTTTTTACATCAATTTTGGCGATTTTCAGTTTACAGGCGCATCTCCTGAAAGCCTTGTTCGTGTTCGAAAGGGCAAGGCTGTAATCCATCCGATTGCAGGAACTATCCGTCGTGGAAAAAATGATGCAGAGGATGAAAAATTAAAGGAAGAACTTCACGAAAATCCAAAGGAACGGGCCGAACATCTTATGCTTGTGGATTTGGCACGAAACGATTTGGGACGAGTTTGCGAAAAAGGTTCGGTAAAAGTTCCTCAGTTTATGGAATGCGAACTTTTCAGCCACGTTATTCATCTTGTAAGCACAACGGAAGGCAATCTTGCACAAGGAGTTAAGCCGATTCAGGTTTTGAGGGCGTCTTTCCCGGCTGGAACTGTAAGCGGTGCTCCAAAAATCTCTGCAATGCAGATTTTGAGTGGCCTTGAAAATACAAAACGACGATTTTATGCAGGCGGTGTCGGCTATATTCAGCCAAGCGGCGATTTGGATTTCTGCATTTCTATACGATGTGCCCTAAAAAAGGGAAATGTATGGAATCTTCAATCTGGTGGTGGAATCGTCTATGATTCGGATCCGGAACGAGAGTATACGGAAACTTGCGAAAAACTTGGTGCCTTGATAGACACTCTTACAAAATAAGGGATTTGGGGAAAAATTATGATTTTAGTTATAGATAATTACGACAGTTTTACTTTTAACGTTACGCAGATTTTGCAGACGATTACAGATAAAGAAATTTGTCTTGTTAGAAATGACGAATATTCTGTAGAGCAGCTAGCTGAAATGAATCCTGAATATCTTATCGTTTCTCCAGGACCAGGTGCTCCACATCAGGCCGGAGTTTGTGAGGAAGCCATCCGATATTTTGCAGGAAAAATTCCGATTTTGGGCATCTGTCTTGGACATCAGGCAATTTGCGAGGCATTCGGTGCAAGAATCGTGCAGGCTAAATATATCAGGCATGGAATTGTCGAAGAAATCAAGTTGGACGGGTGCGGTCTATTCCGTTCGATTGGAAAATCCGCAAAGTTTACCCGTTATCATTCTTTGGTAGTTGATGAATCGACCCTGAGCGACGAATTTGAAGTTACAGCTCGCGCTAAAGACGGGGATGTCATGGGTATCCGACATAAGACATTGCCAATCGAAGGAATCCAGTTTCATCCGGAAAGTATTGCCAGTGAACACGGAGCAGCTCTCCTTTCAGCTTTCATAAACTATCGACGAGATAATATCGTTGTTGCTGATTGTCTTAATCAGCTTATTGCAAAAAAGGATTTAACCGAGGCTCAGGCCGCTTTTTTTATGGACAACGTGACTGACGGCTCTATGGACGAACGAGCAATGGCTGCGATTTTGGTTGCTATGGCTTCGAAGGGGCCTGCCGTAAGCGAATTGATTGGTTGTGCAAAGAGTATCCTGAAAAAGAAGAGGGAACTTCCGATTGAAAAAAATGGACTTGCAGAAATTGTCGGAACCGGCGGTGACGGAAAAGGCAGTTTTAACATATCATCACTTTCGGCTCTGATTGCAGCAAGTTGTGGCCAAAAAATGGCGAAACATGGAAACAGAGCTGTTTCTTCAAAATCGGGTTCGGCAGATTTTTTTGAGGCTCTTGGAATTAATATCATGGCATCTCCAGAAAAGACTGCGAATCTTATCAAGAAAACAGGTTTTGGTTTTTTGATGGCTCCCGTCTATCACTCGGCAATGAGATTTGCGGCTCCTGTTCGAAAAGCGCTGGGAATCAAGACGATAATGAATCTTTTGGGACCACTTTTGAATCCGGCTGGGGCTGAATATGAAGTTCTGGGTGTTTATAACGTCGATTTGCTGAAAGACTATGCACGTGCTGCCAAGGGATTGGGTGCAAAACGAGTAATGGTAGTTTGCTCACGAGATGGCTATGATGAAATTTCGCCATGTGCTCCGACCGATGTTTATCAGATTGATGAAAGGGGAAATGAAAATCAGTATGTCATCAAGCCTGAAAATTTTGGAATTACAGGAATGGATGAGGATGAACTTTTGGGCGGAAACGGAAGTGATAATGCGAAACTTGCAATGGAAGTTCTGAACGGAAAGGGTCGAAAAACAATACGAGCTGCAGTTGGTTTGAATGCAGGTGCTGTTTTGTATCTTTGCGGAAAATGCAAAAATCTCAAGGACGGATATGAGATGGCAATTAAGGCTTTGGACGACGGAGTTGTAAATGCCAAACTCGAAGAAATTCAGAAGGTTTCTGAAGAATTGAACAAGGAAGACGCATAAATCATGGCTGATATTCTTACTCGGATTGTTGAAAAGCGAAAATTGGATATTGAAAGGCTTGGCCTTGAATTTGGGTTTTCAGTTCCAGAAAAAAGGACGAGACCTGTTCATCCTTTTTTGGTGAATAAAGGCGTGATTCTTGAAGTTAAGCGAGCTTCTCCTAGCAAGGGGGATATCGCACCAGATTTGGATTCAGCTGAAACGGCTTTGTCGTATGCACAGTCCGGGGCATCTGCAATCAGCTGCCTTACCGAAAAGAATTTTTTTAAGGGTGACCTTTCGGATCTTATGGCAGTGTGTCGCGCAATGGACGACTTTGAAGACGGCGCAAGTTTTAGCGAACTGCATTGTGGTTCGCCTGCTGAGCCTGGTTGCAGCGCGCCTAAATGTGCGCCTGCTGTTCTTCGCAAGGACTTTTTGCTGAGTGCAGACGAAATCGACGTTTCTTATCGATCAGGTGCTGATGCTGTTTTGCTTATCGCCCGTATTTTAGATTGCGACAGTATTGTAAGCATGGCAAAACGCGCCGCTGATTATCAGATGACAAGTCTTGTGGAAGTTCGAAGTGATGATGACCTTGAAAAACTGAAACTCGTAGCTTCTTCTGTTGATAAAAAATTTATTGTATGCGGAGTAAATTCGCGCGATCTTGCAACATTTAAAATCGACTTGCTAAAACCTTGCTCAATGATGGATAAAATCCGTTCGATTTTGGGAGATGGAGCGCGTGTCATTTTCGAAAGCGGCATTAGAACCGTGGAGTCGGCAAGTTTTGCAGGAAGTCTTGGTTTTACGGGAATGCTTTTAGGTGAGGCCGCCGCAAAAAATCCTGATATAAGAAAGAGTCTTGTTCAAAGTTTTGTTTCATCAAGTAAAAACGCTAACGCTGATTTTTGGAATGAAATCGCTGTGAATATTTCTGGCCAGATTGGTGAGAAAAGTTCGGTTTCTCCTCGGCCTCTTGTAAAAATCTGCGGAATTACGAATATCCAGGATGCAAGAAAGGCCTGTGAACTTGGGGCCGACTTTTTGGGATTTGTCTTTTTTGCAAAATCACCGCGCAATGTAAAGGCCGAAACTGTCACTCTTATAAAAAAAATTCTCGAATCTGTAGGAAAAAAACATTCAAAATTAATCGGGGTAATCGTGGATAGCCAAAGCCCAGAAGGCAAAGAAGCTATCAGTCTTGCAAAAGAAGGAATTTTGGATGCAATTCAGCTTCATACGATTGAATGTGCCCGCTCTTTTTTGGAAAAACCTGAGAACCGAAAAATTGCCCACTATGCGGCCGTCAATATTACATCTTCTGATAATCTTGCTTTGTTAGATGAACTTTTCGAACTTGGGGAGCCTAGAATCTTGGTTGATGCTCAGACAAAAGACTGTGTTGGGGGAAGTGGAAAGCGGATTGATTCTGAACTTGTCACTCAGGTTTTGCAAAAGCAAAAATTATGGCTTGCAGGAGGAATTTCACCTGAAAATATCGCTGAGGTTTTGAAAGAATACAGTCCAGAACTTGTCGATTTATCAAGTAGCCTTGAATCTGTCCCAGGCAAGAAAGATTTTTCCAAACTCGAAAAATTTTTCGTCGCGATGAAATAAGTTCTGCTGTTGAAATATGCTCTACTGTTGCTATCTCTCCTATCTCCAGAAAATATAACCTTCAAGGTTGTAGTGGTCAAAGACTTTTTCATCATTTTTCCATTCAAACCAGCAATTGGTAATTCCCAGTAGGTGATGAGCGTCTAGTTCGTAGTAAATTAAGCTGTCTTTTTGATAGATACCTGCGTTTTCCAAAAGAAAATCTGTAAGATCGTATTTTATGCCATCAATTTCTATCGAGGCTAAATCTTCTTCTCTGTAAAAAGAAAATTTTTGCATTTTGGTAAAGTCCGATATATCAATTTCATTGTAAGAATAGCCGTTCAAGTTACCCTTGATACTTTTTCCTCCGTTTTCTTCTTCGTGCTTGACAGGAAAAAGTTCGGCGAAATAGCAAGGATGATTTTTTTCATCCAAAGCCCATTCAGGCAAAGGAAGTCGGCTCGTTTCGCTCAGGTAGCTGTAACTTGAATGAAGTTTGTCCCAGTCATCAGTTTCAATTGCCTTGTAAAGTTCGTCCTTATCGAAGTGAACAAGAGTTTTATTTTCATTATCGTAAAGCTCGTATTTATTTAGGATTTTCATCAGCCTTGTCATCTGGCTTTTGTGTGCCATTTTTATCAGGTTGAAAGGCGAAACTGATGTGAAAAGTATGATAAAGGCAAGAACGAGAATCGAGTATTTTGCGAATTTTCCCTTTTTGATGAAGGTGAGAGCAAACATTATCAAGGTGAAAATTATGAACATCAGGCTGGAATATCGCCATCCTGTGAAGCCGTAGGCGTGAACGCGCACAAAATAGGCTGGAATTTGAACGCAGACAAGCGGAATAAAGGCAAGGGCGCCGAATCGATAAAAAATTTTGACGGCTGGAATATCATCATACTCTCGGAGGATGAAATAAAATACAAAATAAATTGCCGAAGCGAAAGAAACGAACCAGTTGACTTGACCTTTCGGAAATTCCAGCAAAATCAGGGCTTTGAGAAGGTATCCGTAAAGAACTGCAATCAAAAGAAAGAAAACCGGTAAGAGAATATAGAGGAAAATGACCTTGAAGGCCTTTCCAGAAGTATTTTCTTCTCTGCGATAAAAAAGATAATACACGTAAATGTTGATTCCAAAAACTATGTAGCAGATTGAGGCATAGGTTTCGTAGATTTTGCCGCTTCCTGTTGCATCAAAATCGTAAATCAGATTTTGGAATGTGATGAGAAGCAGCGAGCCTGAGCAAAAAAGAACTAACGTCATCAAAAATGAAAAGAGAAAATATTTGAAGATTCCTGCAAAATAGGTTTTCTGATTGTTTTTTGGGATAAAGATGAAAACTATTCCAAGAACGGCTGCAAAGAAAATGCCCCAGTAGTAAAGTTCATCAAAAACATCGTTTCCAAATCCAGTTGATGAAAAATATCCGAGAACGCTGGCTACAAGTGCTACTCCGACTTGAATCAGGTATTTTTTCAGAGCGTCTGATTTTTGCGTGAGATAAGCTGCTGGAATTGAAAAAAGGCTACCCATAAGAAAGGCAAGGGCGATATGCAAAAACAGGTTCGTATTATTTATGGTAAAATTGTCATCAACTTCGAAAACATGAGGGCTCATGAAAACGCATGATAGAATACTGAAAATCAGGACGACTTTCTGTTCTTTTAGCGAAACAAGTATTTGGCGGATGGTCTGTTTGATTTTTGCCGGGGTTTTATTTTTACTGACTTTGTTTTCTTCCATAAAGAAATTATAGTCTGCAAAAAAAGTGGATGCAAATGGAAAATCGTGGCGATCGCATTAAATCGTATTATATGATGTAACTGATTATGATTTTGTATTCGTTACTGTTGACAGAAACGCGTTAAAGTGGTATGTTTGTTTCTGCAAAGAGTAACGATTTTTTTTACTGATGATTACATGGGAGAAAATATGGCAAATTCGGAGAATGGATTTTTTGATGGCTTTGGCGGAAAGTATGTTGCCGAAGTTTTAAGACGCACTCTTGATGAACTGGAAGTTTCCTTCAAGGATGCAATGCAGGATGAATCCTTTCTAAAGGAACTTGAAACTATTCAGCGAGATTATATCGGACGAGAAACGCCTCTTTTGTTTGCAGAAACAGCTACGAAGATTTTGGGTGGGGCGCAGATTTATATAAAACTTGAAGGACTTGCGAATACTGGAGCTCATAAAATAAATAATGCAATTGGGCAGTGCCTGCTTGCAAAGCGCATGGGCAAAAAGCGCATCATCGCAGAAACTGGTGCTGGTCAGCACGGAGTTGCAACCGCCGCCGCCTGCGCAAAGCTCGGACTCGATTGCACCGTTTATATGGGAGAAGTTGATGTTCGACGCCAGCAGCCTAATGTTGCTGCAATGGAGCTTTACGGGGCAAAGGTTCATGCCGTAACAAGTGGCAGTCGGACTCTCAAAGATGCAGTCAACGAAGCTATGCGTGATTGGGCTGC
Source organism: Spirochaetales bacterium (assembly GCA_028725265.1). Classification (GTDB taxonomy): domain Bacteria; phylum Spirochaetota; class Spirochaetia; order Treponematales; family Treponemataceae; genus RGIG9060. Next base: position 22,638 of record JAQYSN010000090.1, read on the forward strand.
AAATCCTGACACGACTCACTATGTTTTGGGAAGTGCATTGGGACCTGCCCCGTTCCCAGACATGGTTCGTGAATTTCAGAGTGTAATCGGAAAGGAAGTGAAAAGACAGGCTGAAGAACGAAAGCTGGATGTCGAAGCCCTTATTGCTTGCTGCGGCGGCGGATCAAATTCGATAGGCTTTTTCGCCCCGTTTATCGATCAAGCTTCACCGCGTCTTATTGCTGTTGAAGCTGGTGGAATCGGTCCTGGTGTGGGCGAAAACGCCAGCCGTATGACTGGGAATGCAAGTCGTGACGGAATAATGCACGGCTACAAGTCGCGCTTTTTGCTTGACGAAGATGGGCAGGCACTTCCGACTCGCTCGATTTCGGCCGGTTTGGATTACTGCGGAATAGGACCTCAGCTTGCAAGTCTTGGAAAAAAAGGCCGTATCGAATTTACTTCAGCTAGAGATGAGGAAGCTCTCAATGCTCTCAAATTTTTTGCCAAAAACGAAGGAGTTCTTTTTGCAATGGAAAGTGCTCATGCCGGAGCCGAAGCGATTAGGCTTGCTCCGACTCTTCCCAAAAACAAGGCAATAATCATTAATATGAGCGGACGCGGTGACAAGGATGTGTTTATAACATCTCCGGTTTTCCGACACGATGCGTGGCTTGAATTTTTGCATGCCGAAATCGAACGTCTTGAAAGCGACAAAGACATCCACGATGCAAAAATCATGAACTGAGGAGTTGAAAAATGGAAAAGATAAAGTTGATGAGCCATCTTGTTGCAGGTTATCCGACAGATGAACTTTCATTTACGGCAGCAAAAGCTCTGGTTGATGGAGGTGCTGATATTCTTGAGATTCAGTTGCCTTTTTCTGATCCGAGTGCCGATGGTCCTGCCATCCAAAGTGCGTGTACTGAGGTTTTGCAACGTGGCTACAGAACATCCGAGGGGCTTGCTTTCATCAAAAAATTGCATGAAAATTTTCCTCAGACAAAAATCTACCTTATGAGTTACGCATCTCTTGTTTATACGCCGGGAGTTGATGATTTTTGTAAGCGGGCTTCCGAAGCAGGTGTTACGGGAATGATTATCCCAGATCTTCCTTTTGACTGCGACGAAGGGCTTACTTCATCTTGTAAAAAATACGGAATGGACAATATTCCAGTTGCTTCTCCATCGATGGCTCCTGAGCGTCTTGCAAAGCTTTCTGAAGCGGGGTTTAGATATATTTATGCTTCCTTGAGAACTGGAATTACCGGAACAGAGACAAAAATTGATAAGTCTATCCTGGAGTTTTTAAAGCAAGTTGGGAAGGGTGGTAGCAAGGTTTACGGAGGATTTGGCATTTCGAATGGAGAGCAGTCAAAGGCCCTAGCGTCTTCTGTTGAAGGTGTTATTGCTGGTTCTGTTTTCGTAAGGCTGATAGGCGCAAATCGTGCTGATAAGGATGCGCTTTACAAGGCTGTTCGGGATAAGGCCAAAGAGCTTTCTGATCTGTGATTAGCAGTTCTTGCAGGGCAAACGCATTATAGATTCTGCAAAGCGTAAAGCAGACATTTTTCGTTTTTTAAACAGAGTGTCTGTTTGTTGCCTATTGTAAGATTCTTCTTTTTTGTAGTGACAGGCAAATCTAAACCTTTTAATAGGTTCATAA
>JAQYSN010000091.1 GCA_028725265.1 Spirochaetales bacterium
TATGACTCTTTCACCTGTTAACAAGACTGGCCCACACTTGCAGTTCCTTGCTGAAGTAAGCTTGCTTTTCAAGAGTGGTGAAAAACGACAGCAGATTTTGGAAACAACCAATAAAGATGAAGTCATAAAAATTCTTACTGAATAGTTAATAGTTTTTATCTGTTTTATTTTATATTTTGCAGGCCTCTCATCTTTTTGGGAGGTCTGTTATTTTTTATAGGTCCTTATGTCAAATATTTTATCAGAACTTTCAACTTCTGAATTTAAGGATGCGATGCAATTGTCCCTTGAAAATTCAGATTCATTTTTTCATTCTTCAGATATTCCTAATGGTGCAAAAGCCATCATTTCGATAAAAGTTGCCGATGTCCTTACGGACGAGGACGAAGTGTACAACGAAGAGCTTTTGGCTAAACTCAGAAAAGACTTGATTGATGCAGAGCCTTTGGAACGAAGTTTTCTTTTTCTTCCAGTTTATGAAGGCATTGATTATCAGACGGTGACGGCTGCCATGAAACATACGGCACGACGCTTAAAAAAATTTGAATCGATAGCGGGTTTTCTTCTTCCTCAGACGGATGACTTTCAAGACGAAAAAGTCCGTCAGTATTTCATTGACGAACTTTCCGAAAAACATCCTGATTATAAATATTATTTTTAGTGAAACGATTATTTCATTGAAAGAGCGAGATAGTTTTCATCTTTGAAGTCGAAGAAAATTGCAACCTGTGTATTGAAAAGTTTATCCAATCCTTCCCGGTAGTTCAAAATATTTGAAACATAGTTCAGCGTTGATTCTGGAGTTTTTCCGCTTCGGACTTTTGTAGCACCGGCATTGTACATTGCCAAGGCTGAAACTTCATTTCCGGCTACATTCAGGCAATAGCGAAGGTGCGAAAGTCCATATTTTGCGCTTACGTATGGATCATAAAAGTCAGATTCTGTTAACTCAGGAAAAGACCTGTTGTTGAGCTGGTACAAGCCTCTGTCGATAGATTTATTGGAATTGCTGTTCGTGACGGTCGGTCGGTAACAGCTTTCTACAAATGCGAGTGAGAATGCCAGCGAAAGTGGAATGCTGTTGCTGTTGGCGTTTTCGAGGATAGCTCTTGTAACTTCTGGGTTCTTTGTAATCTGGTTATAGAACCAAACTACAGATTCTTTTGAATCTTCGTTTCTGTACAGTTCCAAACCTTTGTCACTTTTTGTGTTTTTATGGTCTGCTGCAATCAGGTGATATGCGGCTGGATCCAAGATGTTGGCTGCCTGCCATTCTTCCGTGTTCTTATTTTTCTTTATTGCGTATTCATTGTTGATAGGCGCATCTTCTGGAAGAAATTTAAAAATCAAAATGCTTGCTACTGCAAAAAACAGGCAGAACGAAATGTAACCGATGTACTTTATAAAAAGTTCTTTGAGGTGTTCTCTTCTTTGTTTGCTTAAAGCTTTTCTGTTCATTTTTTCTTTTTTTCAATCTCCAAGAATGAATATCGCATGATACAAAAATGTATTCAATAGTAAAGATTGCAAAATAATGCAGATTTTTCAAAACTTTTGCATAGAGATTTGAACAATTGGAGATAATTTGCACACTTGCGGCTTTTTTCTCCATGGATTAGAATGAATTTAATCTGAATGCAAGGACTTTGCGGTACAAAACCGCATTCTCTGAGCGGAGTTTTAGGAGAAAAAATGAACACATCAGACAAGGCGATCGGTACTATCACCGTTCTCGTCAAGGATCGCAGCGAATCCGCATCAAAAGTAAACGAAATCGTTTCTCAATTCAGCAACATCATTATCGGAAGGCTAGGTCTGCCATATTCGGACAGGGATTTAAGCATCATAACTTTGGTCGTTGATGCATCGACGGATGAAATAGGCGCACTTACTGGAAAAATCGGGCAAATTTCTGGCATTTCAGTAAAATCATCACTTATACGGGCATAAAAGGGGCAAATCGATATGGAAAATCCAAAAAATTCTTGTTCAGGTGAAAATTTGAAAAGCGTGTCTTCCTGGGTAAAAGATCAGATTAAGCAGGAAGAAATTGATAAATATATGTATGACGGTCATGATTTCATTGATGACGCAAAAATCAAGAGAATGATTGAAGAAAAAACTGGTTGTTCAAAAGAGCGGTTGCGTGACATTCTTGCAAAGGCTCACGATATCAATCTTATGGACGACGAGGACGTTGCATATCTTGTGAATATCAAAGATCCTGATATGCGAGAGGAAGTTTTCAAAGCCGCAGAAGAAATCAAAAATAAGGTTTATGACAACCGAATCGTAACTTTTGCTCCTCTTTATATGAGCAGCAAGTGTGTAAACGGCTGTAAATATTGCGGTTTCCGTGCAGACAACGGAAAGCAGGTTCGACGAGTCTTGACGCAGGCAGAAGTTGAGGCTGAAACACATGTTTTGGCTTCAAAAATCGGACATAAAAGGCTTGTAATTGTTTTTGGCGAACATCCAGAATCTGCAGTTGATTACATTGCAGATACGATGAAGACTGTATATTCGGTTCACGACAAAGTGCGAAACGGTGTCGGTGAGATTAGGCGTGTAAACGTAAATGCGGCTCCTATGAGCATTGCAGACTTACGAAAACTGTACAATAGCGGAATCGGAACCTTTCAGGTTTTTCAGGAAACATACGACCATGAAATTTACGCCCAGATGCATCCAGCAAACACCTTGAAGGGCAACTACCGATGGCGTCTTTATGCACTTCACCGTGCGATGGAAGCTGGAATTGATGATGTTGCGATTGGATGTCTGTTCGGGCTTGCTGACTGGCGTTTTGATGTCATGGGAATGGTTGCCCATGCGCGGGATCTTGAAAAGCATTTCGGGCTTGGTCCTCATACAGTTTCTGTTCCAAGGCTAGAACCGGCCGTAGGAACTGATTTTTCTTTTATCAAAAACTGGGTTAGCGACGATGATTTCAGATACATTGTTGCCGTTTTGCGAGTTGCTATTCCATATTCAGGATTGATCGTAACGAATCGGGAAAAGCCGGAAATGATAAAATCGCTTATCGACATCATCACTCAGCGAGATGCTGATTCAAGAATCGGAGTTGGAGCGTACAGTGAGGCTTTCAAGAATGGCGAACTCGTGCCAGATTTTCAGGTAAGCGAAAAAGAGCAGTTTGAGCTCGGGGATACTCGAAGTCTCGACCTTATCATTCGGGAACTCGCTGAAACTGGTCATATCGTATCTTTCTGTACGGCAGGATATCGATGCGGACGAACAGGAAAGAAGATTATGAATCTTTTGAAAAGCGGGCAGGAAGGATGCTTTTGCAAGCTGAACGCAGTTCTCACTTTCCAGGAGTGGCTCGATGACTTTGCAAGCGAAGATACTCGCAAAATCGGAATGAGTGTCATCCAAAAAGAACTCGATGCTATCAAGGCTCGTGTCCCACAGGATTTTACTCAGAATATATACGACTCGTTCATAAAAAGCTATGAAAATATCATAGCAGGGCAGCGCGATGTTTATTTTTAAGCGCGAGTTAAAAGCTGTTTTTTGCAAGGCTCTGTTCTAGCACGATATTTTAGGTGCGACTTGATAATTTTTTTTTGGGGGGAGGTAAAATGGATGTTTCAAATCTAAACTGGCTTATAGCACAAGGCTTACTGATTCCATTTGCAGGAACGGCATTAGGAGCCGCATGTGTTTTCTTTATGAAAAAGGATTTGAATCCGAAAATCCAGCGTTCTCTTTTGGGATTCGCATCTGGTGTAATGATTGCAGCTTCTTTTTGGAGCCTAATTGTTCCGTCCATGGAAATGGCTTCGGACAAGGGACGGCTTTCTTTTTTGCCGGCCGCTTCCGGTTTTTGTTTCGGCATGATTTTTCTTTTGATACTGGATTTAATTATTCCTCACATGCATCTTGATAATACGGTTGAAGGTCCAAAATCTAAACTGAAAAAAACAACGATGATGGTTCTTGCTGTTACTCTCCATAATATTCCTGAAGGAATGGCAGTCGGAGTCCTTTATGCTGGCTGGCGTACAGGATTTCTTTCTGGTTCTGAGGAAATCTCATATGCAGGCGCCTTGGCTTTAGCAATCGGCATCGCAATCCAAAACTTTCCAGAAGGAGCCATAATTTCGATGCCGCTTCATAGCAAGGGGCTTTCAAAAAAGAGATCGTGTCTTTATGGAGTTCTTTCAGGCATTGTCGAACCGATAGCAGGTCTTGTCACGATTTTGCTTTCGAGTCTCGTAATCCCGGTTTTGCCTTATCTTTTGAGTTTTGCAGCAGGCGCGATGATCTATGTTGTCATTGAAGAATTGATTCCGGAAATGTCCGAAGGTGACCACTCAAATGAAGCGACTGTTTTGTTTATGTTTGGTTTTGTCCTGATGATGGTTTTGGACGTCGCTCTGGGCTAAAAATAATATCCGATGCTGATTTTCTTTGCTATATTTAAAAAAGAATAGTATATTCTAAACAGATAATTTTAAGGGGTGAAAAGATGGCTGTAATTGAACTTAATGAAAAAAATTTTGAAAGTGAAGTTTTAAAATCCGACAAACCTGTCTTGATAGACTTTTGGGCAACTTGGTGTGGACCTTGCAAAATGCTTTCTCCGCTTGTAGATCAACTTTCTGAAGAGACTGATAAGGTTAAGGTTGGAAAAGTAAATGTTGATAATGAAGAAAATCTTGCCGTTAAATATCAGATTTCAAGCATTCCTACATTGATGCTTTTTAAAAACGGAAAATGTGAAAAACAGAGTGTGGGCTTTATCTCCAAAGAACAGCTCTTGGATTTCATCAACTAATTTGAGATTTTGTCATGTTCTTGGAATCTATGCAGATTGCAGTTCATCATCGTGTTTCACCAGATGAATTGACCTCTAACAAGAAAGAAGTCTTGCGATATTTGGGCTATTCGAAAAAAGACTTGCTGGAAAATGAAATAATAGATTTTTCAACAGATAGACTGGTAGATTCCTGCATGGCAGAAATGAAATCCGTCCTTAAATGTCAGGGCGTTTATTCGATTTTTGATTTGAACATCGAAGGAAAAAAGATTTCTTTTGCCGACATCTCTTTTGAATCTGAATCTCTTTCAATAAACTTAAAATCCTGTACTAAAATCGTTCTTTTGGCTGCAACTATCGGTCCTGCAGCTGATTTTCTCATAAAGAAAGCTACAAAACTTGATACTGCAAAAGCTGCTGTTATGAACTCTTGTGGAGCAATGTTTATAGAAGAATATGTAAATCTTTTGAACGATAAAATTTCGAAGGATGCTTTTTCGCAAGGGTTCAAGTCAAAGCCTAGGTTTAGTCCCGGCTATGGCGACGTTCCTCTTTCGATTCAGAAGGAGTTTTTTCGACTCTTGCCTTGTACTCAGCGTCTGGGACTTACTTTGATGGAAAGCCTGATTATGGCGCCTGAAAAATCGGTGACGGCATTTGTGGGTCTGAAGCGTAATTAAAACATTCATCTCTTACATCCTGCCCATCTTTGTTAATTTTTTATGGAACAAAACACCCGTGCCTTCATTCAATTTGAAAAAAAATTTCTGATATCCGATTTTTGTGCTATAATGTACGCATGTCTAATGTGAAAAACATCCTTTATGTCCACGGGCTTGGTGGAAGCAAGGAATCTACCACTTGTAAGAATCTGCGCGAGATTTTAAGAGATTGCACGATTTTCGCGGACGATTTCGATCTGTTTGACGTGGCAGGCACTCAGAAAAAAATTGAAAACCTTATCGCTGAACACGACATCGGAACGTTAATAGGAAGTTCGTTCGGGGCTTTCTATGTGCTTGCTCGAAAAGCACTTCCATTCAGAATAGTCATAAATCCTTGTATGAAACCGAGCATAGAAATTCCAAAACTTGATCCGAGTATTCCAGAAAAAACGGTTGAAGATTTACAAAAACTAGAGAGTGCAATTTATGTTACACCAGAAAAAACTGAAAATGGCATTTTTACAAGCGTGATGAAAACAACGACTTTCGGAATCTTCGGACTTTGTGACGAACTTTTTTCATATCGGGAATTTTTTGAAAAAAAATATGGAAGAAAATTTGAAATTCCGATTGTTTTTACGACCGGCTGTTCAAATGACAATTCCGCATCTCATATTTTCAACGTGGAAGGCGCAGGCCACAAAATGACAAAAGAACAGCTAGAGTTTTCTGTTTTGCAGTCATTTGAGGCGGTTAAGAAAATAGCAGAAAAAGACGATGAAATCCGTCGCGAGAACGAAATCCGTGCGTGCGAAACTTTGCGATATTCCGACGAAGTCTGTCAGGATAGCAACTTCAGCCTAACGCTTGAAGAATGCATCGATCCTATTCTTACACTGGAAGAAGCAGACAATCTTGAAAGGAGAATACTTTCAAAATCTAAGATTGCGACAAACTTTCGAACTAGAGTGAGACGACATCGAGATTATTTTGATAGCTTGTAATAAAACACCCTATACATCAAGTGGGTTTTTAACTATTATTATACGAAAATAACAAAAGCAAGGTTTCAATAATGAATTTTCATGGCAAATTGAAAAAAATATCCCCTCTAAAAGATTTAATCGGAAAAAGAACTCTGATTTTTGACGGTGGAACAGGTTCTGTTTTGCAGGGAATGGGCTTACAGCCAGGAGAACTCCCAGAACGTTGGAACTACGAACATCCTGAAAAAATACAAAAACTTCACTATGACTATTTTGCCTCCGGTTCTAATATCGTAAACACGAACACTTTCGGCGCGAACTGCCTAAAATTTGATGATAACGAACTTGAAAAAATTGTGCGTTGTGCCGTAGAAAATGCAAAAGCTGCACGCATTAAACTCGAAAAAAGTGATTCCAAAAATGCCAGCGAGCCTCATTTTATTGCAATTGATATTGGTCCTTGCGGAAAACTGATAAAACCTCTTGGTGACATTTCTTTTAATGATACGGTCGAAGTTTTCAAAAAAACGATTCGACTCGGCTTACAGAATGGAGCAGACTGCATTCTCATAGAAACAATGAATGACTGCTATGAGGCGAAGGCGGCAATTCTTGCAGCGAAAGAAGTTCGCACGGAATTGAAGTTGGACGGCGAAAATAATTCTGACGGGGACGGTTCTATAGCCGGCGACCCGTCAGGCAAAAATGAGCGCTACGTTCCGATTTTTGCGACGACTGTTTTTGACGAAAGTGCACTTACTCTTACAGGTGCAAGCCCTGAACTTATGGTGACTTACCTTAGCTCCCTCGGCGTGGATGCTCTCGGAGTAAACTGCAGTCTTGGTCCTGAGCAGATGGCTCCGATTGTCGAGCGAATTTTGGCTGTTACGAACAAACCTGTCATGGTAAAACCTAATGCAGGACTTCCTCGAAGTGAAAACGGAAAAACGGTTTATGATGTAACGCCGGAAAAATTTGCCGAAATCGTAAGTGGCTTTGTGCAAAAAGGAGCCTCTATTGTCGGTGGCTGTTGCGGAACGACGAGCGAACACATCCGGCTTTTATGTGAGGCTGTCAATCAGCTGCCTAAAAATACCAAAAGTCAAATCACTCAAATCGAAGATTGTCCAATCAGTGCTATATCTTACGACGAAACATCAATTTGTTCGAACTCTAAAATCGTAAAAATCGGTGGCTTCAATAAACCTGTTCTCATCGGAGAAAGAATTAATCCTACTGGAAAAAAGCGTTTTAAGCAGGCTTTACGAGAAAACGATATTCAATACATCATTCAGGAAGGAATTACTCAACAGGAAAAGGGTGCCCACGTTTTGGATGTTAATGTCGGATTGCTAGAAATCGATGAAACAAAAATGATGACGGATGTTCTTTACGAATTGCAAACTGTCACTGATTTGCCTCTTCAAATCGACACTTCTGACCCAGTAGCGATGGAAGCAGGTTTGCGACTTTACAACGGAAAGCCTCTGGTAAATTCAGTGAACGGAAAGCAAGAAGTTATGGATGCAGTTTTCCCGCTCGTCAAAAAATATGGCGGAAGCGTTATCGCACTCACCTTGGACGAGAGCGGAATTCCGAATACTGCAACTGAGCGAGTACAAATTGTCCGAAAAATTATTGGGGAAGCTGAAAAATATGGAATTTCAAAAAGAGATTTAATTTTCGACCCCCTTGCAATGGCAATTTCAAGCGACGATAAAGCTGGAGTCGAAACCTTAAAGGCAATAAAAATTCTTCATGATGAACTCCATGTAAGCACAAGTTTGGGTGTTTCTAACGTTTCTTTTGGCCTACCGAGTCGTGATTTAATTACCTCAACCTTTTTCGTTATGGCGATGCAGAATGGTCTTTCGTGTGCGATTATGAATCCAAATTCTGATGAAATGAAAAAGGCTTATTTTACTTTCTGTACGCTTTCTGGTCTTGATGCACAATGCTCTTCTTACATCGACTTTGCACAAAACTATGCCGAAAAACAGGCAAGTTTGATTCAGGCGGCACAGGCAGGTGCAAACGCAATTTCGGCAGGAAGTTCAGCGGTTGCCCCAACAGCGGCCGAAACTTCAAATGGTATTCCATTTCCCGCAAACTCACTCGAATACGCAATCGTAAAGGGCCTTAAGGAAAGTGCAGCTTCTATAACAAAAGAACTTTTACAGACGACCGACAGTATGGAGTTGATAAATGACCGCCTGATTCCGGCTCTGGATTTTGTCGGAAAAGGCTTTGAACAGAAAAAAGTCTACCTTCCGCAACTTTTGATGGCGGCCGAAAGTGCAAAGGCTGGATTTGACGTAATAAAATCGACTTTGTCTCAGTCTGGAAAAAATGAAACTTCAAAAGGAACTGTTATTCTTGCGACAGTAAAAGGAGATATTCACGACATTGGGAAAAACATCGTGAAAGTAATCCTTGAAAATTACAGTTTTAATGTAATTGATTTGGGAAAAGATGTCGCGCCTTAAACTATTGGGGATGTCGCCGTATAAAAGCAAGTTCGTCTTGTTGGCTTGAGTGCACTTATGACAACGACAGTACCCTCTATGGAAGAAACGATAAAGCAACTTCGCGATAAGGCTCCTTGGTGCAAGGTTTGCGTCGGTGGTGCTGTTTTGACAGACGAATATGCTCAGATGATTGGCGCTGATTTCTACGGCAAAGATGCAATGGAAACGGTAAAATACGCTCAGAAAATCTTTTCTGAATAATGAAAAAATATTGATTTTAACTTTTGTTCAATTCCGCTTCCAGGTGAAGAATTCGTTGATTTTTTGAGAAAGTGCTACGAAGCAAATAAGGAATAATCTTTCTTAGTTGGTTGTAACGTCGTGCAGCCACTTTCCGCTTTTTAGTCTGATTAGCCCCATCGTGGTTTTGAAAATATCTTCGGTGTGGATGCAAATGAAGATTCCCCAAAATGGCAGATTCCAGAATTTTACGGCGCAAAATCCGAGCGGAAGTGCCAACGCCCACATAAAACCGACGTCCATAATTGTGCCGTAAATTGAGTCACCTCCACTTCGGCAAACTCCGACGACAAGACACATGTTCATCGCAAAAAGAGGGTAGAGAGCTGCTGTCATATAGAGGAAAATCCGAGCCATTTTCATTACATCCTCTTTTACCTTAAAGAAAATTGGTAGTGAAAGTGCCAGTGGAATCAAAAGAAGTGCAAGTATGCAGGCGGAAATTGCCATGAAGGACGTCAGTTTTTTTGCAAGAATTTGTGCTTCTTCGTGCTTTTGTTCCCCGATTTTTTTGCCAATCAGAATGGCTGCGGCATTTCCGCATCCTATGAAAAAAGTCCATACCAGATTTGAAATTGTACAAGTAATGCTGAATGCCGAAAAAATATCGGTGCCGGCATGTGCATAAATCGAATTTTGCAGGGAGTTTCCAAAACCCCATAGGGTTTCGTTTATCAAAACCGGAAAACAAATCCTAAGGTAACGTGGTAAAAATCCTACTTGATATTTGAACCAGCGTTTTGGGTTTACGGCAATTTCAAATTTTTTGGCGTAAGCAAAACTGAGTAAGATAACGCATTCGATTATTCGTGAAATTACTGTAGCGATTGCCGCTCCCACGATTCCATATGGTTTGATGAGTTGTGTGTCACCCAGTTTAATGCCAAAAATCAGGATGAAATTCAAAATCGTATTTACAACGACCGATATGCTCGTTGCAACCATCGGAAGCCGCACCTTTTCCGTGCTTCTCAGTGCCTGAGCGAAGGCTAACGAAATTGCCGTGAATATGTAGCAAGGTGCAACGACTTTGAGGTATGGAGAACTTTTTTGTATGACTTCTTGGTCCCTTGAATAGATTGAAAGGCAGAACTCGGGCGCAAATGTTGCCATCAGAAAAAAGAAAATCGAAACGACGATAGACGCACTTAGCATCACACCTGTTGAGCGAAGCATCCCGTCCGTATCTTTTTTGCCCCAGTATTGCGTTATAAAGATAGCTCCGCCTGAGGCAATCCCAAAAATGACAATCGTCATTACAAAGAAAATTTGGTTGGCAAGACCAACTGCGGCAATTTCAATATGCCCCAATTGTCCGACCATGATTGTATCCAGCATGTTTACCAACGACGACAGAAAGTTCTGAAGTATTATCGGCAAAGCAATGGAGAATAGATTTTTGAGAAATAAGCTTTGTTCAGTTATTTTCTTTTCTTTCATCTTTTTCTGTTAGCTTCTCTTTCAGAAGTTTGTTCTGGGATGCCAAAACCCAGCTCCTAACAGTATCACGTTTTAGGTCATATTTTCTAGCAAGGAATTTGTATCCGCACGTATTTGGTGAATATTCTGCTATAACCTGAGCTTTTAATTCTTCTGGATAGATTGATTTTCGTCCCATAGTATTTCTCCTTACTTTAAATGCAATCTGCAATTTCGTAAATAAGTTTTTCTGTTTTTTCCCAACCTAGGCATGGATCGGTGATTGATTTTCCGTAACAACCTTCTCCAATTTTTTGATTTCCGTCTTCAATGTAACTTTCTATCATAAATCCTTTGAGAATGCCAGAAATTCGCGAGCTGGATTTGCAGGAATTCAATACGTCTTTTACGATTCTAGGCTGCTCGAACGGATTTTTGTTTGAATTTGAGTGGTTTGTGTCGATTATTACAGCCGGATTTTTGAGATCCCGTTCATCATAAGCATCACAAAGTCTTATCAAGTCTTCATAATGATAGTTTTGCAAGTTATTCCCATGTTTATTTGTAGAACCTCGTAGAATAGCATGACAATGCGGGTTTCCTTCCGATTGAACTTCCCATCCTCGGTAGATGAATGTGTGGGAATGTTGGGCTGCAAGAATTGCATTCATCATTACAGAATAATCACCACTCGTAGGATTTTTCATCCCGACTGGAACTTCGATTCCGCTAGCAGTAAGTCTGTGCTGCTGATCTTCAACGGAACGAGCTCCTACTGCGACATACCCCAGAATATCGTCAAGATAACGATAATTTTCAGGATAAAGCATTTCGTCGGCGCAAACAAAGCCAGTTTCTTTTACTGCCCTGATATGCATGTGCCTTGTAGCTAGAATACCCTTGAACATATCTGGTTTTTCATTCGGATTTGGCTGATGCAGCATTCCCTTGTAGCCTTCTCCGGTCGTTCGAGGTTTATTTGTATAAATGCGTGGAACAACCAGAATTTTATCCTTAACTTTTTCTTGAACCGGAATGAGTCTGGAAATATAATCCAAAACGCTTGTTTCATTGTCTGCTGAACAAGGTCCGATAATCAACAGAAGTCTGGAATCTTTTCCTTCAAAAACGTTCTGAATTTCCAAACGCTTTTTTTCGACTGTCTGCTTGGTCCATTCGGTAATAGGATACATTTCCTTTACTTCTTCTGGTTGCCTAAGTTCCTTTTCAAAAATCATATTCATAATAAACCTCCGTTTTTTTTTGATTTACCGTCTAGTTAATTGCCTGAATTTTGTAGGAACCAACGATTTTGAGCATTTCACATTGTTCCTGCAAATCTTTTATCATCTTTCGTCCTTGAACTGAACAAACCGAACCTTGGGCTTCCACAAAAAAGTAATATTCCCAAGCTTGTTTTCGAAGAGGCCTGCTTCTAAGTTCGCTCATGTTAAAATCGTTGTCGCCTATTACATTGATGGCCTTTGCAAGCATTCCCGATTTATTTTTGACCGTAAACATCATGATGAAAGTATCGTCCGATTTTTTTTCTGTTTCTGATTTTTTGTTTTTGGTGAAAACTGCAAAGCGTGTCGTGTTGTTTTCATTTTCATTGATGTTTGAAGCAAGAATTTCAAGACCGTAAAGTTCTGCGGTTTCTTTGCTTGCGATTGCGGCAATTGATTTGTCGTTAAGTTCAGAAACTTTTTTTGCAGCTCGGGCTGTGTTGCTTTCAATTTGGATTTTCCATCCGTGTTCATTGATGAATGAAGTGCACTGTTCTAAAGCTTGTGGATGACTTATAACTGTTTTTATCGAATCTATTGAAGAGTTTTCTGTGCCAAGAAGATTCTGATGTATTGTAAGTTCCCAGACTTCTTTTATAAAAAGGCTTCCAGTAAACATAAGATCACTAACTTGGGTAACTTCTCCTGCAAAACTGTTTTCTATCGGGAGAACTGCGTAATCACATTCTCCGTTTTCAACAGCTTTGTAGGCACTTGTAAAATCTAGAAAGGAAACGAGATTTCCATTCGGGAAGATTTTTTTTGCTGCGATATTTGCAAAAGCCCCTTCAATTCCGCTATAAGCAATTTTTGATGTTTTTTCTGATTCCATAAAATTACATCCTTAAAAAAAAAGCGGTTCTGTTCGGTAAAGAACAGAACCGCCTAAATTCAGCTTTATTCTGATTACTTACGTATCTTTACCGTGCCCGACCTTTCTTCGTAAAGGCAAAAATGAGAATAATTGAAATTAGCACGATAAAAAATGTAAATGTAGTCATATTTATAATCCGTACAAATAATTATTTGTTACTACAAATAGTAGTATAATAATCTTAAAAAAAAATCAAGAGAAACGATGGTAGATATTAAAAAAATCTTAGAAAAAATATGAAATGCAAAAAAAAAGCTATCTTGAGACTTGCATGAAAAAAAGTTGTGCAGAAGATTATGCAAGTCTCAAAACAACTATTTGGAGAGTATACAATATAGGGCGTCACAAAAACGCAACAAATTCTATTTTGATGCAGGATATCTGATAGTATACGAAGAAAATGACGGATGCATAATAAAATATAAAGATAGAGAAAGCCACCTGTTCGAGCTAGAATCATCAAAATGTCTGAAACCAGCAAGTAGAAGAAGATAGAAGGCTTTTTTTTGTAATCAGGATTTCGTTAAGACAAACGAAAAAGATGTAGTATCAACACTGTACATTTTTAGCCTGCTACGACTCCGTAAGCAAAAGAATGGATGATTGATGTGCAGATTTCGTTTTCATCCTGCAATCGGCCACTGACTATATCCATTGAAACGGCTAGACACGTCTGAAAGAAAATCCTGCTAAAAAGAATTTCTTTTCCCTTCATGTTGCCGATTTCGGAAACTGATTGTTCGAAAAATCTTTGAAAAATCTTTTCGAGCTTTTCAGAAAAGTCCCTGTAGATTTTGCCACTTTCAGATTCTGATGAAACGTTTTGAAGTGCACAGCTTAATCGGTAAAAATCAGGCTGTAATCTTGCAAATTCAATGCTGCCTTTCAAAATTGATGTGAGCGAGCCAATAAAATCGTGCCTATATTCTGCACATCGCTCAAATGATTTGAGCATCTGAAATCCTGTTTCTTCGAGAATCGCTGAAAGAAGGCCGGCTTTGCTCGTAAAATAATAGTAAAGAGTCGGTTTTGTGATGTTCGATTCGTTGCATATCTCCTGAACTCCGACACCATCGTAACCTTTTGAGGCAAAAAGTCGAGTCGCTGTTTCTAAAATATTCTTTTTTGTTTCGCTGGATTTTTCCATGAACTAACAATATACCAAATGGTACATAAAATCAAGATTTAAAATTTTTACATGCTTAACTATTGCTTTTATTCATTTTTTATATGAAAATTGTAGTCTAGGTAAAAAATGAAAATACACAAAACTCGAAAACGTATCTTACATTTTTCTCAATTCCTTATTGTCTTCTTTTTTGTTTTGATTGGTGTTCTTGATTATTATCTTCTTCAGGGCAGGGTATATTCATGGCTTGTTTTTTCTTCGTTGCAAGTAATGATGCTTTTGGTTCCGACATTTGTCATTTGGTTCACGATAGGTTTGAAACGAAGCTATTTGCTTTTTGAAAGCGATTATTTTGAATATTACAACGGCTATCGTGCACGGGATCGGATTTATGCTTCAACGATAAAAGGCTATTCTTTTTACTCTGGCTTGCTTAAAATTTATTTTGAGCGTGAAAAACTCTCAGGAGACGGTAAGGAAATTGCTGTTCTTACGATTCATCGTGTTGCATCTTTTGCAAACATCAAAGAGTTTATTTCATGGCTTGAAGAACATTATCCTTCCTATCTCGATGGTCAAGCATGGACTGATATCCAGAAATTGATGAAAAAAGAAAATGCTGATTTTTCTCCTGAAAAATATGAAAAATCGATGCTTACTGCCAAATTTGTTGCTAAGGCTCTGAATTTTGGCTCCATACTGTTTTCAAGTCTTTTGATTTTTGCTCCAGTTGGAAAGATTGGCTTTGCGGTTGTCCTTCTTTTTTATCCGCTGATAAGCATGTTTACGGTCTTTTTTTCGCGCGGATTGATTCATTTTGACAAGCGAGGTAATTCAATTTTTCCGTCGATTGGTTTTTCAATAATAATTTCAAGTTGGACTTTGACATGGTGGACTTTGAATACTTATACTCCGCTTTCATATAAAAGTTGGGCGATGGGAGCTTTTGTCGTAGAGATTCTGTATTTTATTCTTTTTCTTTTTATCCAAAGAGAATTTTCTGTTCATGAAAAATACGGCCGTATTGCGATTCTGACATTTTTCTTGCTTTTCTCTTTTGCAGGAATGGGAACATCTCTTATGGTAAACTGTGTCTTTGATACATCTGATGGAGAACTTGTTGAAATGTGGATAAACGACGAAAACGAGATTCATACTGTAAAACTTCATAGCGGTTTTGTACGATTCAAATGGTATAAGACAGGCGTCTATTATGATGAAGCTTTCAAGAATACCCTCGAAAAGGCAGCATTGCCGGAAACTTCGTCGTTGCAAGATGCCACTAATCGGAATATTCTAAACAAATCCTCAAAGTGAAGATATAAGTAAGTCTATAGGAGGAAAATATGTATGGAGCTATTATAGGTGACATAGTTGGACAGCCTTACGAATTTGACCGAGGAGGAAAGACAAAGGATTTTCCTCTTCTTTCAGAGTGCCCTCATTTTACTGATGACAGTGTAATGACAATTGCCGTATGTGACGGAATTTTGCAGGCTGGACTTGAGGCAGACGAAAAGACGATGAAGGACGCCATAATAAACTCCATGCATACTTGGGGATATAGATACCCACATGCAGGTTATGGCCAAAAATTCTATTTGTGGATTGCCGCAAAAAAGACAGAACCCTACGGAAGCTACGGAAACGGATCTGCGATGCGGGTTAGTTCTGTAGGATGGCTTTTTGACACTTTGGAGCGTACTCGGGAAGTTGCGCGATGGACTTCGGAAGTAACTCACAACCATCCGGAAGGAATAAAAGGCGCTGAATCTGTGGCCTCCGTAATTTGGCTTGCTCGGAATGGAAAATCAAAAGATGAAATCAGATCATTCGTTCAAAATGAATTCGGCTATGATTTAAGCCGGACTTGCGACCAAATTCGTCCAGGATATCATCACACTGAAAGTTGTCAGGAAACTGTTCCCGAAGCAATCACTGCATTTTTGGAAGGAGAGGATTTTGAGGATGTAATTCGCACGGCCGTTTCTTTGGGTGGCGATTGCGATACTCTCACTTGTATTGCAGGAAGCATGGCGGAAGCATTTTACGGAATCGATGATGATTTTACACAAGCGGTTTTGGCTTTGACCAGTGATGCTATGCACGATGTGATGGAGAGTTTTGATAAAACGAAAATTGGACGAATGGCTTGAGATAAGTTATAGATGAGATGGCAGCTGGTTCTGACCAAATCATAAAGGCCGTTGAAATCTGTCAGAATTTGAGTTCGGAAAATCAGGGCAATTTGGCTAACCTCAAGAATGAAGCAGGTAAGTTTATTCTGAATTAATTGAGATTGATTTATTTTTAAGATGCAACCTCACAATTTTTATGTTACACTGTGTTTGTGAGGTTGTTATGAAGCTTTTTTGCAAGTTTTTACCATTTCTTTTAGTAGCTTTTATTTTCACGTCTTGCTTGGATTACGTACAGGCCATTTCTTATCGGAACGGAAACTACCAGATTTACTATAAGTTTGTGATGTCTAGAGCTTTTTTGGAATTAAGCGGGGTAGATATGTCTGATGTCTTTGGAGAACTGGACAAGGAAACCTCCGGTGATTTTCCTCCAACAGCAGAGTGTAAAAAAATAAAGACTGATAATGAAATCGGTTACGAATTTCGTCTTACGATTGATCCTAGAACTACAGATGAAACTGAAAAATCATTTTTGCCTAAAATTTCTGGGAATAAATGCTATATTCCTTTCATTTTTGATGAAGAGGAAAACTCGTTTGCTGACACTGATTTCCAAAACATGGATAACGATGAAAAGCAGATTTATTTGGTATTCCTTGAAAGTGCAAAATGCCGCGTTCTTGTAAGCAAGTCTATAATTCCTTTTGTCGAAACGGCTTTTTTTGAAGGCACGGGCGGTCAGAATTACTCGATTCCTGTTTTTGATTACGGCGAATGTTACGCACTGGAAATTCCGTGTGATGTCCTTGTCGAAAAAGAAAACATCAGAACTGATAGAATTGTCATAATTAAGGGCTAAGCGTTTTTGTCTTAATTTACGATTTTGCAGTTGATTAGTTTTGTGCAGGAAACACCGTCTTTTTTTTGCGTCCATGGTGATGCACGAAAAATCTCTAGTTTTTGAGCCATTTTCGTTAGCTTCAAAACTCGAGTTCGAATGGTTTTTGACGTTATACCGATGACCTTTAGAACATCTGCTCTTTGTTACGGAACTGGCAAAAATTATTGAACCTATTATAAATATTATGAATGATGCTGAAATGGAAATGTTCCGTCGCTGTTTTTTCATTATCGACTTATTTTTTTAATTCTTGACATTTAGCAAAAATCATTAAAAATAACAATTTCTTCTATGTTTCATGTATTTTCTTTATCATAATTTTCCGATACTATTGTAAAACACCACAATAAAGAAAGCTTACTAAGAGGTAACAATGAAATTTCAGCCGATTATAACAAGTCTTTTGGAAACTGACTTGTATAAATTTTCAATGGGACAGGCTATTTATCATCAATATCCGTCGTTTAAAACCACATGGACTTTCAAGTGCAGAAATGAAAACGTTCACTTTACGGATGAGATGATAGAAGAAATAAAGGAACATATTCAGTATTACTGCGAACTTCAGTTTAAAGAGGAAGAGCTTAATTATCTTGGAAAACTTGAATGGTTGCACGAAGATTACATAGATCATCTTAGAATTTGGAAGGCGCGATTCAACGATTTTAGGATTGATAAAGGCGGAGACTGCGGCCTAATTTTGGAAGCAAAAGGAACTTGGCTTAATACTTCAATGTATGAAATCCCAATTCTTGCTATTATAAACGAAGTTTATTTCAGAATGGCTTATGACTACAGTGCTCTTTTGGAACAGTACAAACGACGTCTTAAGGAAAAAACCGATTGGCTTATCAGTGGAAAATACAATATCGGCGGATTTTCTGAATTTGGACTTCGTCGCCGTCTGAGTGCAGAAGCTCAGGAACTTGCCGTAAAAACTTTGTGCGAGAACAACAAAAATTACAAGGAATCTCATTGTGTAGGAACTTCAAATGTCTATCTTGCAAAAAAATACAACGTCATTCCTGTAGGAACGATGGCTCACGAATTTATTATGTGCGTTGGTCAGGGAAATCCTATGGTAAATCCGGCCTATTCGAACAAACTTGCAATGGAGTCTTGGAACGAAGAGTACGGAGTTCTCAACGGAACATATCTTACTGATACAATCGGAGATGAACTTTCTCATCGTGATATGGGATTCACCTTCTCGATTTTGTTTTCAGGCGTCCGACATGACTCTGGCGATCCTTATGAATGGGGAGAAGCATGGATTGAGCATTTTAAGAACTACTACGAAAAATATCATGATGAGCGCGTAAACCCAAAAAACAAGACTTTACTTTTTAGCGACAGCCTTGATTTTGAAAAGGCTTCAAAACTTTATGAGCACTTTAAGTCTAGAATTAAGGTAGCTTTCGGAATCGGAACATATATTGCAAACGATACTGATGTAGAGCCTTTGAACATCGTAATGAAAGTTTCTGAATGTAACGGAAGTCCAGTGGCAAAACTTTCAAATGATGATGGAAAACTGATGTGCAATGACGATTCATACGTAGAATACCTTAGAAAAACTATTGATTGGCGATTAAAACATGAAAGATAACGTAATGGAAATAATTGAAAATGTATTAAACAAGATAAATGGATATGTTTGGGGAATCCCGACAATCGTTTTGATTTTGGCAACCGGTCTTATTCTTACAATAAGATGTCGTGGTCTGCAGTTCACGAAACTTGGAAGGGCGTTCAAGCACATCTTTCAGGAAACCAAAGGAGAAGGCGAACTTTCTGGTTTTTCAGCACTTTGCACAGCTCTTTCTGCGACAATCGGAACGGGAAATATCGTTGGTGTTGCAACTGCAATTGCAGCAGGCGGACCTGGAACTCTTTTTTGGATGTGGATTGCTGCTATTTTAGGTACGGCGACAAAATTTGCAGAATGCATGCTTGCAATAAAATACAGGGAAGTAAAACCTGATGGTCACGTTTTGGGAGGGCCGTTCTATACAATCGAAAAGGGAATGGGCCCAAAATGGAAGTGGCTTGCAGTTCTTTTTGCAATCTTCGGAGTTCTGGCAGGACTTTTGGGAATCGGAACAATGACGCAGATTAACGGAATTACATCTGCTGTAAACATGGCCTTTGATCCGAACGCTCACCATGTGGCCTTTACGCTTTTCGGCCGTGACTATACTTGGGCCACCGTAATCGGAGGCATCGTCGTGACAACTTGCGCCGCCCTTGTAATCGTAGGCGGATTGCAGCGAATCTCTAAAGTTGCAGCAAAAGTCGTTCCAACGATGGCTATAATTTACGCCTTCCTTGCACTGTCTGCCCTCATAATGAACGCAACGAAGATTCCGATGGCATTTGCCATGATTTTTAAGTCAGCTTTTGGTTGGCAGGCAGTGGCGGGCGGCGCTCTGGGTTGGACCGTAAAGCAGGTTACCGAATCGATGCAGAAAGGTATTGCACGAGGAATTTTTTCTAATGAAGCAGGCCTTGGTTCAGCTCCGATAGCTGCAGCACCGGTTCAGACGGACGAACCTGTAGAACAGGCTTTGGTAAACATGACTGGAACCGTAATCGACACTTTGATTATATGTACCATGACTGGACTTTCAATAATCATTGCTTTGTGCGACCCAGCCTTTGATTTTGCTTCCAAGCAGGGAGTAGAACTTACATCAGCAGCACTTTCTCACGATTTGGGTGGGGATGGAATTTCTGTTCAGTTTTTGCTGATGCTCTGCCTTACATTCTTTGCATTTACGACAATTCTCGGTTGGAACTATTATTCTGAAAAATGTCTTGAATACCTTACGAATGGAAACATGAAAATCGTTAAGGTTTTCAGAATCCTTTATATTCTTACGATTGCAATCGGACCTTATTTCACGGTAAATGCCGTATTTACGATTGCAGACATTACGAACGGACTCATGGCTATTCCAAACTGTATTTCGCTCATCGTATTGAGCGGTATCGTCTCAAAGGAAGTTAAATCTTATTTTGATAAATATCCAAAGTTGCGATAGAATGACGTGTGTTTAGAGGAAAAAACTGATGAAATTAAGAAGAACTACGATAAAAAATTTTGATCTGCTCTTTGTATTTCTGATTTTTTTCTTTTTGGCTATCCTCTCATCATGCGAGGCTTTTGGATGTCACTCTTATATCAAAAGTTGCGAGTATGCTGATGGGCAAAGTTTTGTGATTACGTATGGAGGCGAAACTTCATGTCTTACGAAAGAGTGTGTATATGTTACGGGAATTTTGCCTGATGGAAATCAAATTGAACATGCAATAAACGCAAGCCTGATAAAAAATCTAATAGGTGGAAGTTGGACATATTCGGTTACGCCAGGTTTTGCCTCGGGTGAAACTGTTACTGTAAAACCTGTGAATGTTTATTGGGATTGTGATTTAGGGCATAGCCATAGGCTTACCGGGTACAAAAGTTTTATTGTACCGTAAAAATATATATTATTGCTGTATAGTCCTGTCATCATTTGATAGTTTATATCAATTGGTGACAGGATTTTTTTGTTACATACAGGTATGGCAACTTGTAAAGATTAATTCCACACTTTCTGTCATAAAGAGCAACATTTTTTGAAAATCATTGCGGGAGTTTTTCTGCCGTGAATCCGTCTCGGGTAGTTGTTCATCTAAAATGCGCTATTTATACATTGTAATCCAGCGACTGATGAAACCTGACCGTGTTAAAGTAAAACTGTTAAACGTAAAAAGGGTCTGCACAAAAATAAAAATTGTGATACCATTCTGCCCATAAGGACAAAATTATGAATCAGAACGAAAATAAAACGACAACGGCGGAATCCCTTTCTGAAATTTCTGCTCAGCTTGAAAAGATAATTACAGGACTGCTCGATTCGCATCCGCAGAAAAAAGGCTCGGTTTTTGTAATCGGCTGTTCAACCAGCGAAGTTACCGGCGGCTCAATCGGAAAAAATTCCAGCGAGGAAACAGGAAAAACAATTTTTGAGACAGCAAACCGGGTTCTTTCTTCAAAAGGAATTTTTCTTGCCTGCCAGTGCTGCGAGCACTTGAACCGCGCGCTTGTTGTTGAGCGTGAGTGCGCCGAAAAATTCGGTCTTGAAGAAGTTTGCGTTGTGCCGTGGATTCACGGAGGAGGCTCG
>JAQYSN010000092.1 GCA_028725265.1 Spirochaetales bacterium
GCTGAAAAAAGACGGCAAGGCATGGAAAATGTTGCCAATATCATCAAAAATCAGTCTCAGCTCACAGAGAAGCTTGTTGCTGAAGTTGAAAACCTCAAGGAGTCCTCAAAGAGAATAGAAAACTTTGTAAAAACTGTTGATTCTATTGCAGGACAGACAAATCTTCTTGCTATGAATGCATCGATCGAGGCTGCTCATGCGGGTGCAATGGGAAAGGGATTTGGTGTTATAGCACAGGAAATTAGAAAGCTTTCAGAAGAAACGACGAAAAATGCAGATAAAATTGCGGAGACTTTGAAGGAAAATAGCGTTCTCGTGCAAAATACAATCAATCAGGTTTCAGATTTTGCAAATACGAACGAAACGAATTCGGAAGAAATCTATTCAGCAGTGAATGCGATGGAAGAAATACTTCGGGGAATTTCCGAAATGGATAATGCGACCCGTGACGTAATGCTTTCTCTTCAGAATGTTTTGGGAACGGCCAATGAAAATGGACGGATGATAAGTGATGTCGTAACTCAGATTTCTGCTCAGAATGAAAGTATTATGAATATTACGAACTCAACTGATTCTGTTAGGGATAGGGTAAATCAGGTAAAAGAAACCCTCGATGAAATTAATTTGGCTTTGTCTAGAATTAAAAGTGCCGCTATTGAGAATAAGCATGTATCCTCTACGATTGAATCTCTTCTTGATTAGTAAAGAATTAGGATTGATTAAGAATTAAAAAAAAATTGTTGTTATATGGTGGTGTTGTGATATAATTACTTCGATAAATTGAAGGGGTGACTATGGCATTTACAAAGAAATTTTATCCAAAAGATGAACTCGTTTCCAAACTTTCTTATCGAGAGAAAGAAAAATTGGCAAGTCTTGTTAACGGAAATCTTATCTGTGTTCCGGTATTTTTTATTTTTGCAGCCGTCTTGATACCTTTTCAATATGCGAAACTCGGAATAATGATGGCTATTACTTCAATTGCTTTTGTTGTTTCCATGATTTTGACCAAAAAAGGGCATATTTATGTAGGTTCCTATTTTGCGACCATCGGTTTTGTAATTGCGACTTTGATTATGGCGCTCTTCGTAGACAACTCTGAGACGGGTTTTGTGTTCTTTCGTGCAGCGTGTTTTGCTTGCGTTATGGCGAATTTGAATTATCAAATCAGTATAAAACGTGGGCAGCTTATTTTGTTCATGATTGCATCTTTTGTAGTTCTTCTTCTTAGTGCCTTTACTATTTATAAGTCTCTTCTTATAAAGTATCCTATGGTTATGGCAATTACGCTTATCGCCTGTTCTTTGGGAATGTTTACCGCCAATATGATGCTTTTGATTGACGAACGACAGAGTTCGAGAATCATCAAGCACTCTGAAAATGCACATATGAAGGTGGAAGAAAACCTCAATCAGATTACTAGAGTTTTGAATCAGACGAAGGAGTCTATCAATATTGGTAAGGAATTGGAAAAATCAACTTCGATAGCGGCTGGTAACATCCAGAAAATCAATGAGCTTTACAAAAACCTCATCGAATGTGCTGAAGTTCTTACTTCCCAAACACAAAATGTGAGGGATTCAAGCGAACAGGTAAATGAACATGCTGGCCTTATGAGCGAAGCAATACAGAAGCAAAACTTATCTCTTTCTCAGACTTCGATTGCAATGACCGAGATTTCGTCAAATATCAACAATATTACCGTTATTGCAGAAAAACGACGTTCCGGTATGTCGGAAGCCGTTTCCATGTTTGATAAACAGAGAGACCTTTTGCAGAGGCTTGTTTCCGATATTGAAAAGGTAAAGTCCTCTTCAATGGAGATTGCAAAGTTTGTTCAGACTGTTGATTCAATTGCAGGTCAGACAGCGTTGCTTGCGATGAATGCTTCAATTGAGGCTGCCCATGCTGGAACTCTAGGAAAGGGTTTTAGTGTAATTGCACAGGAAATTCGAAAACTTTCTGAGGAAACGACACGCAATGCAAATAAGATTTCGGATGCTTTGAAAGAAAATACTGTTGTGGTTCAGACTACTTCAGAATCTGTTTCTGCTTTTGCAAATGCTTCAAATTCAAGTACTGATGAAATTAAGGCCACTGTAAATTCAATGGAAGAAATTATTCATGATATCAATGAAATAAATATTGCGGCAACTGAAGTTATGAATTCAATTCAGAATGTCGTGGACCTTTCTACAGAAACAGATCGAATTGTTACAGATGTTGTTGAAAAGATTTCCGAACAGGATGATAGCCTTGTAAATATCTCGAATACGACAGATGTTTTACAGGAAAGAGTCGGAAGTATCAAAGTTGCCATCGGGGATATCAGCGAAGCTATCGACAGCATTAAGGACCAGGCTCTCAGTAACGAAGAAGTGTCTCAAAAAATTGCCGAATTGCTCGATTAATATTTCGCTAATATTCGCCCCGTTTTGACAAAATTACATTTTCTCCAAGAATGGTATAAGAACCAAGTTGAAACCGTTCTGAAGAACTGTCTTAACGCACTGTGCCAGGGCAAGTCTTGCTCCGCTCAATTTTTCATTATCAGATGTAATGATTGGACAGTCATGATAGAAACGGCTGAAAGTCTTTGACAGGTCGTAAAGATAAGTTGCTATTCCGCTTGGGTCCATACTTCGCGCTGCTTTTTCTACGATTTCTGGGAATTTTCCGAGCAACTTTATGAGTTCCCATTCTATGTCACTTGAAAGAAGTGAAAGTGCGCTTTCATCGGTGTTTGGTTTGAGTCCCGTTTCATCTGCCTTTCTGATGATAGAACAAATTCTAGCACCCATGTACTGAAGGTAAGGTCCTGTATTTCCGTTGAAAGAAAGACTTTCTTTAGGGTTGAAAATCATATCTTTGCTAGGGTCGTTCTGAAGCAAGAAGTAATGGAGTGCGGCAAGTGCAACTTTTTCGGCAACTTCCTTTGCATTTCCAACTTCTTCTTCGCGGCCTTTTGAAGAAATTTCTTCAAGGGCTCCATCTCTCAAATTATCGATGAGGTCATCAGCATCAACAACAGTTCCTTCTCGACTTTTCATTCTTCCTTCTGGAAGGTTTACCATACCGTACGAAAGGTGATAGAGCTGATTAGCCCAACTGAATCCGAGTTTTTTGAGTATGTAGAATAAAACCTTGAAATGGTAAATCTGTTCTGAACCTACGACGTAAATGAGTTTATTGAAATCCCAGTCGTTGTGACGGCTGATTGCAGTTCCTATGTCCTGTGTGATATAAACCGATGTCCCGTCTTTTCTGAGCATGACTTTTTCCTGGTTTTCGCCTTCTTTGTTTTTTCCGGTTACTTCAGTGACGTCGATTCTTACAGAACCATCATCAGCCTTGAAGAAAATACCTTTTTCAAGACCGTCGAGAATTTCCTGTTTTCCCTTCAGGTAGGTTTCACTTTCGTAGTAAAGTTTATCGAAACTTACGCCTGTTCTCTCGTAGGTTTTTTGAACTCCGCCTACTGCCCACTCATTCATCTGTTTCCAAAGTTTGTGGACTTCAGGATTTCCTTTTTCCCATTCTACGAGCATGTTCTGAGCTTCTTTTTCTGCCTGTTCATGAACGGCTTCGTCTATCGTGCCATCGCTCTTTTTTCCGATGTTGTTGAATTCAACGTAGCAGTCTCCGACAAAACGATCGCTTTTAATACCCAGTTTTTCTGGAGTGTCGCCGTTTGCTTCGTGGAATTTTTTGTATGCGAGCATTGATTTACAGATATGAACACCGCGGTTATTGATGATGTTTACCTTGTAAACTTGAGCTCCGGTAAATTTTAAACATCTGCTTACAGATTCACCGAGTGCATCGTTTCTTAGGTGTCCAAGGTGAAGAGGTTTGTTCGTGTTAGGACTTGAAAATTCAATCATGACTCTTTCGCCGTCAAGCGGAGCATTTCCGTTCGTGTCAAACTTTCCGTAATCATCGTTCTGTTCGAGGATTTTCTTGATGATTGATGAACTTTCGCCGGCCTTGTCCAAAACTACGTTGAGATAAGGTCCGACTGCTTTGAATTTACCGATTGATAATGAAGATGAGTCCGAACTGACGAGCTTTTCAAGTTCTGCTGCAATCTGTGGCGGTCCCATCCTAAGCGATTTTGCGTATGTAAAAAGAGGTACTCCCAAGTCACCCATTTCTGGGTTTGGTGGAGTAACGATTGTGATATCATCGGCATTTACTGTAAGGTCGATGCCTTTTGTCTGAATGAATTTATTTAAGTTTTCTGAAACAATTGATTTGATTTGTGATTTTACGTCTGCCATAGCCCTATATTAGCAGAAAAGGGAATTTTATTCTACTTTTTTCAGAGATTTATCGATTCGAGACTCTTATCGATATGTGATACTTATCGAGGCGGCCATCGCAGAAAATTTTTCTTTTCCTTCGAGTAATTTTTCTCGTCTGAAGCTTCCGAATCTTGGATTTCCGCCTTCATCTTTTGAGCAACAAGTGCATAGGTTAAATGTTTTGATGTTCTCTTTTGGTATTCCGTATTTTTCAAGCAACGCAAGATTTGCCTTTTCAAGCGAAAGTGCGTATTGCAGTTTTTCTGAATCTGTTTTCTTTTGTGATTGGGTAATCATCTTTATGCAGTCGGATGAAAAATTTGTTCTAAAATATTCGGCTCTTTCTTCATCGACCGAATAGCAACAATTTCTGATGTGTGGTCCGAGAGCAAAATGAATGTCGGCTTTATTTACACCGAAGCGTTTTTCTAAAATATCGATTGCATTTCCTGCAATTCCAGTTCCCTTCCATCCTGAATGAAGGGCACCGAATACGATTCCTTTTTTTGAATTTGCCCAGACAAAAATAGGCATGCAGTCTGCCACTGTTACAACTGGCACTAAATCCAGATTGTCGGTAAGTATTCCGTCTGCCTTTGTTTCTGATTTTTCGATTTGCTCCGCATCTTCTTTTGTGTGGGCAACGACTATCGTTTGTGAATGAACCAGCTCTATGTTGATGATTCTTTTTCCAGGATAAACTTTTTCGAGGTATCTTTCTCGTCTCGGATTTTTACCATCTTGCCAAACGTTTCTCATTGAGCCAAGTTTGAAATCACTTAAAATGCACCTGATTTTATTTCCATCAGTTTTATCATCAGTGTTATCGAAATCAAAACTAAAGTCCATGTTAATCTTCCAGCTTAATTATCAGAAGTGTTTATCGATGGCATCAAGAATTTTTATCGATTGGTCTATTCCAAAAAGCGAACTCTGAATTCCAGCCTTAAACTTTTCGTTCAGACCACCTTGAATTGAATTTATGTTGGCGAGAGTATCGTAGCGAGTTGCCTTGTTCGGGGAAAGCAAACCGTTCAAGACCCTTACAATTGTGTGACCGGCGGTTTTGAATTGTGCGATCATAGTTTCGCATTCGTTTTCGATTGATGAAATCATCGTCGTGATTTTTGCGTAATTTTGGATTGTTCTTGCCTGTGTCGTGCTGGCTGATTCAAAGACTGTTCCGTAGTTGCCTTTTGGAGCCAATTCTTTGTTCAGGTTCGTAAGGTTCTGGTCTATTCTGTTCAGCGCATTGTATGAATCGGTGAACTCATTGAGATTTTCACGGTTCAAAAATTCGCCTTCCATCATTATGGTTTTGAGAGTTTTTATATATTCAGTATAGATTTTCTGATAGAAATTAAAGATGAATCCCAGTTGATATTCTTTCGGGAAAGGAATTCCTCCCCAACAGTTTGCCCATGGTCGATTCGCAATTAGAGGAACTTCTTCGCTTTTGAACATTTCCTTGATTTTTGCGATAGTCTGCTGTTTTTCCCTGTCCTTAAGCCAATTATTCCATTTTTTATCAAAGGCTTTTCTCCATTGTCCCTTGAATTTTACGAACCAGTCTTCCATACCTTCGATTTTTTCGCAGTGCCAGGTTGCAGAACCTTGTGCAAGTTGTGTTATTTTGATGATAGGAACCGTGTTCAAAAACGAGCGAATCTTGGAAACTTCTTCGAGGCTTTTGTTTACGAAGGCTGCACATTCCGTATCTAGTTTTTCAGGATCAAGGTTCGTGCTATCTGCAGAGGATTTGTCTAGCGATTGAGAATCTTTCAAATGCTGACTTTGATAGGTTGAAAGAAAGAGAGCTTCAAGAACTTCGGTATAGACTTTTCTGCTTGAATTCATCACTTTAGCAATTGTTGCAAGTTCGTTTTGGATTGAATCTAGCTGACAACTTCTGGTGCCTTTTGTGTTTGGCTTGAATTTGGAAAGAACTTTTTCAAAAGGAAGCCTGCAAAACTGCTTGAGCCAATCAAGTGACTGAACGCACTGATACATGTGTCCTTTCTGGTCTGTAGGCAAGCTTTGCAAAATTTCATCCATATGGTGTAGAAGAGTTGAGCGCAAGTCTGTCGGAATGTCTTGGTCGGAAGGGTAGATGTATGGATTTGCACTTTCTTCGAGGCGGCCTTCAAGTTCCGTAAAAATCAGGGAGCCCATGAAAGTGAAAAAGCTCCCCGGATTTTCTTCGTAAATCGCAATTCCCATTTTAAAATATTGAGAAACATCATTCAAAGTTTTGAGTTCTTCGTAAAATTGATTTTGCAGGCTCATTGAATGAGAATCAAGCATGCCTGCCGTTTCCTGTTCAACTTCCTTTGCAAGAAGTCCCAGAAGGTATTTGTTGTAGAGAAAGTCAACGCTGCAGGAAGCAAAGATTGATTTTATTTTGAACCAGAGCCTTAAAAGAAATGATTCGGATTTGATTTTCAGATTAAGATCGCTATCCTCAATTGTGAAGGTTTGCTCTTTTTCCTGAATCTGTTCTTTTTCTGGAGAACTGGCGTTCTGCATTTTGCTGAGCAACTCAAGTCTTTCTTGTGCGGAAATGCTCATTGCCAGTCGTTCAAAGGATGTGTAATCGCTCATGAGTTATATTTTATTGCATAAGCCAAATCAGTCAAGAAGGATTTTATTATTTGTAATTTACGTGATATAATAAGGCTATGTACGAGATAGAATTAAAAGCCCATGTCGATGATGTGGAAAGTGTCAGAAAAGAATTAAATGGATTTGCTGTTCAAAAGGGCAGAAGTTTTAAGCGCGACAAATATTACAAGATTTCTACTTCTGGAAGTAAGGATGGATATGAAAAAGTCCGTGTCCGAACTGAAAACGGAAAGACGTTTTTGACTTTCAAGCAGAAGACTCTTATGAAAAATCCAGACGGAACTTACATGGAAGTAAATACCGAATCGGAAAGCGAAATTAATACAAGCGAAACCATCGAATTGATTTTCAAGAGCATAGGGGCCGTTCTGAGTCTTGAAAAGACAAAGGATACTGAGCATTGGATTTACAAAAGCGGAAAATACGAAATGCATATCGAGCTGTGCTATGTCGGAAATCTTGGAAACTTCCTTGAAATCGAAGTAATGTCTGATAAAAACGACGAAAATACCGTGAACGCAATACGCGAACTTGAGATGCAGATTCTAGAAAAATGTGGCATAGGAAAAGATAAAATAGAATCTAAATACTATGAGCAGCTTCTTGCTGAATCAACTGGAAGAGTATATGAAAAATTCTAAAATTTCTTTTTCAAAAAAAATCATACTGATTCTCGTTTGTTTTTTCATTGCAGGTGCGGTTTTTGCAGACGAAGGCTTGAATGCTGTTACTGGCGCAGATGCTTCTGCGAGCTTGTTGGGAAATTTTTTTCTGAACTATGACTTGGCTTTTTATTATCAATTCGAAGATGACATTTCGATAGGTCTTGGAACTAAGGCTGATTGGAATGTGCTTCAAAATGGAATAGAGCCTTATTACGTTATTTTGCCTTATCTGTATGGAAGATTTTCGAATTTCACACTGAATCTTGGTGTGAGCATTGATCCAAGTTTGTTTGAATCAAATATTACGTTGCTCCCTTATGTTGGTCTTGGCGGACTATATCTTTGGAATGTAGGTTACGGTCGTCTAGGAGTTGCTTTTGGTGCCGACTTGTTTTTTTCATTGCGTGATTTTAGAGAGGAAAACACAAGTGCTGCAGATCAGATTGCAGGCGCTCTCCTCGGATCGATTTTTTCCTTTTTCAATATTCCGAAAGTTTTTGTTGGAATCCGCTACGAAATACCGATTTGGAATCCAAAGAAAGGCTCTGCTGATAATTCTGAAAATTCTAACAATCAGGCTTCTGAAGAAGCAATCGGTTCTTTGAACGAAATCTGAGTAAGTGCACTTTCGATAGTGGCCTGAACTTGTGCAATGACTTCTTTTTGGCGTTCCTTGTCCAGACCTTCTGTTTTTACAGGCGGATGTACGACAAGTCGCAAATGACAGCCTTGGAAAGTGCCTTTTTCTTCAAAGGCATGCCAAGTTCCGTCGATGGAAACCGGAACGATATCTGCTCCAGAAGAGAATGCAAGTTTGAAACTTCCGCTTTTGAATGGCTTTACAGGACCTCCTCGACTTCTGGTTCCTTCTGGAAAGATGACCATCGAATGACCAGCCTTTACCTTTTCGATTCCGTCGTAAATTGACTGGACGGCTTTTTTTACGTTCTTTCTATCCATGAAGACGCAAGACATGAATTTCATCCACTTTGAAATGATAGGAATTTTCAATGTCTCGATTTTTGCAATGAATCCTTTCGGATATGGAATGCATCCGAGCATGATAGGCATGTCCATCAATCCTTGATGATTTGCGATGTATACGACAGGTTTGTCGGTTGGAATGTTTTCGATTCCGTATTTTTCAATCGTACATCCTGTAATTTCCATGCAGTATTCTGCGAATCGGTTTACTTCAGGCTGGATAAAAGCACCAATTTCATCAACTTTTCCTTGCTTGTAAAGTTTCTTGGCTTGTCTGTACAATTTTTTTTCTGAATTTAAAAATTTTAGTACTTTTAGTAAGATTTTAATATTTTTTATCATTTAAAAACTCTCTTTAACATGCTATTATATAAGAACATCATTTGAGTTTTTCTAAGATGCACTTATAAAAATATGATAAGACAAAGTTAGAACTATGGCAAGTAGAGAGAAACAATTAAAAAACATATCAAAATATGGAAATTTTGTAGGACTTGACGGAAAAATTTTTCAGGATTCTGCTGGAAAATCCCAGGAAAAAGGGCAGAGCAAAAAAGAAAAGACCTCTTTTGTTAATCACGAACAGTTTGCGAAGGAGGTTAACCAAAAGCAAAAAGCCAATCAACGCAAAATTAAAAAGCGGATAAGGGCCAATCAAAAAAGTTATAACAATCTGCAGAAGAAAATTCAAAAACAGAATGCGCGCCTTGAAAATAATCGCAGAGGAGATAGCGACGTAAAAAAAGCAAAGCCTCTTTCAGCTCTAAGGACTTCTATCGGTGTAAAACTTATCTTCATGATTTCCCTCGTAGTCATCATAGCTCTTTCTTCCGTAACTTTTATCGTATCATATTTTGTTGCACAGGATATTCGTGTAAGTGCCGAAGAAAATAACCTTACGATAAACAACCGTACAAAATCGGACTGTACGAACCGAATCAATTCTGTGGTTACGAGTGTTGACGTTCTGATGAAACTTATCGGCGAGAGTGTCGATCAGAAAGAGAAGAATAAAAACTCGTCGATGTTCTTTGAACGTTATCCTGAAATTATTGCAGTTTTGCTCCCTGATACCGGCGAAAATTTTGTGAACAACAGGTTTTTGACAATTCACGAAATCAAAAATGATCAGATTGAATCTTATGTTATGAGCGAAACTAAGGCTCTTGAAGAAAGTGCAACCGGCGAATTTGTGCTTAAAAATGCATCTCCGTTTTTTATGACGCCGATAATTGCAATTTTTTCTCCAGTAAACGGCGTTTTTGAAATCAACAACATCGTGATTTTGTATTCATCAGAAAAACTCTACGAAAGTTTTGCAAGTGGTTCGATAAACCAATCGTTTTATGTAAACCAATTCGGAGAGGTTTTGATTCATCCTGATTTCAATGTGATGATGAACTTTTCGGATATGTCTTCAGATCCAGTCGTTGCAGAAATGATTGCGAATTCGGCTAGCAACGGCCAGCATATCTATGGTTCGTTCAACGACGATATCATTAATAAGTTTAAGACGATTATGGGCTCAGGTGATTCATTTATCGGAGCCTACAGCAAGATTTCGGATTCAAATTCGGCAGTAATTACCACAGTCAGCCTTTCGACGATTCTCGAAGGTGTAAAAACTACGATGATTCGAAACTTGTATCTTACGGGTGCAATTTTGGCGCTGGCCGTTATGATTATGTGGCTTTATGCCCGTTCGATTACGGTTCCTCTCAAACGTCTTGCAAATGTCACTGATGAAATTAATCAGGCTAATTTTAACACGCCTCTTTTCGAGGAGCTTTATACTCATGGCCACGATGAGGTTGCCGTCCTTACGAATTCAACCAAAAACGAACGAGAAATTTTGAACACGATGGTTAAACTGACCAATGTCGGAGTTGTAAAGTCGGTGATTCAGAAAAAAATCGACTTTAATCCACACCTCAAGGATATCACGATTTTCTTCAGCGATATCCGTGGATTTACCGCAATTTCGGATGGTTTTAATACACGTTTCGGAAATAAGTCCGGGGCGGAAATTATCGGATTTTTGAATGACTACATGAGCCGAATGGTTCAGTGTATCAAGATTACAGGCGGTGTAGTTGATAAATTCGAAGGTGATGCAATCATGGCTTGCTGGGGTGTCCTTAGAAATGACAGCCTTGAGTTTGAGGACTTGCCTGAAGATGATCCTGAGCGAAAGAAACTTGAAGACGAACATCAAAAGCACAAGGAAGATGATGCTCTTTCTGCAATTCGTGCTACGGTTGCCATGCGTTATTCGCTCAGGAAATACAACAAGGATGCTGAAATCTTTACTCAACAACATGCCAATGAAATCGATGCAAAATACAAACCTCATATCAAAATTGGTTCTGGCCTTAATTCAGGACGGGCAACCGTTGGCTTTATGGGTTCAATGGATAAGATGGAGTTTACCTCAATTGGTGATGCCGTAAACCTTGCAAGCCGTACTGAAAGTTCAAACAAACCTTGTGGTACCGATATTTTGATAACTCAGGATACTTACAATCTTTTGAAAATGAAATACATCAGATGTCCTGAAAATAACTACACTGTCAGTCCAGAATGTGAAAAAGATGAAGTTGTAGTGGAAAAAATTCCTGTTCAGTTTGAAGTAAAGGGAAAGGGAAAACAGAACTTTTACGGTGTTGTCAATATGCCTATGTTCGACGTACAGAAATTCTTTGAACAGGATGATGAAAACTTTGTTGCAGATGAAGACTGTCTTGATGTAGTTGGACCTCGTGGCCCTAAAACGCTCAAGGAAATGCGAATATTACTTGGAATTGCTGAGCCTGACTTTGGAGGAGTAAATCTGGATGAATCCGAAAATAAAATTCAGATTAGCACTAACTAATACATTCATCGTTGTTTTTTGCCTTTCAATTTGTGCTTATTTTATCTGGCTTTTTGTTAAAGATTTGAATAAATCCTCAGTAAGAACGGACAAAGATTCTATAGCGACGATTACGTTTAAATATCGAATTGCCCAGCGAAAATATGCTGATAGAACTGTTTGGGAAAGACTTCCTGACGATGCTCCTCTTTACGACGGCGATACGATTCGAACTGCCGATATGTCTCAGGCAACAATCAATTTTGGAAACAATGTCATCCTCGATGTTGATGAAAACACGATGTTTAGGATTTCTGTTTCTTCTGACGGACAACTTCAGGTTTCTATCGACGGTGGAAATATCGAATTCGATACGACAGCTTCTGATGAAAGCATTTCGGTACAGACTGCGGATGGATCTTCGGTCAATTTGGAAAGCGGAAGCCGCCTTGTTGCTAAATCCGATGAATCTTCGACCTTGCAGATGCTTTCGGGAAAAGCCTCTGTTACAACAGAATCTGGTCAGGTTACGAAAGTTGAAGGCGGCGAAAGCGTAAAAGTTGAAAAAGGCCGGGACGTAAAAAAAGAAGACATAACGGTAACATCAATCCCGACAAATCATAAAATACTGATTTTTGAAAACCAGCAATTTTCGAACATCAAACTTGAATGGAGTGTTTCTAAATCATCTTCCCTTTCTGATATGAAAGTCCAAACTTCTTCCAAAAAGGACTTTTCTGAACTTTCAGAGGAAATTTATGTTCAGAACATACGTTCGTGTAATTTAAGTGTTTATCCGGGAACAACTTATTGGCGTATTGTCGCTGCAACTTCGGATGAAAATACTCAGCAGGTTTTAACGAACGGCAAAATTAGTGCAGAACTTGTTTCTTCTGTAGTACCTATTTTGCCACAAGTTTCCCAAAATTTTTCGTTCAGAAAAAATGTACCGAGTGTAGTTTTTTCATGGCGCGGAAATGAATTTGCTACGCATTACAAGCTTCAGGTTTCAAAAACACCTGATTATTCAGACTTATTAATAGAAGAAAAGGTTTCGTCTAACAGGTATACATGTTCATTTGACGAAGGAAAATATTATTGGCGAGTCGTTCCGTACTACACGCTGAATTTTTCGGACTATTACGAGCCTACCGAAAGCCGCAGTTTTGTTGTTACAAGACGAGCAGATTACGAAAACCCTGTTCTTCTGTTCCCTTCGGAAAACGCGACTTTTTATTATGAAAACGATTCTTTTGACGTTCAGTTTGCATGGAGATCGGAAGTAAACGAAGGTAAATATAGAATTTTTATCGCTGATGATGAAAACTTTGATAATATCATCAATGAATTTGATACATCGAAAAAGAATTATTCTGCCCATCTTAGCACATCAGATTTTAAGAAGGGTAGATATTTCTGGAAAATAGAACAAACTTTTCCAGATGAAGAAGAAAAAAATGGAACAAAAACGCTTGTTTCTTCGGCACGGATTTTTGACGTAGAAAAATTTATCCCGGAAAAATCGCATCTTTTATATCCTTCGGAAGGTTTTGCGATGGAAGAAAGTTCGGTTAAGAACATGATTTTCT
The DNA here is from genome assembly GCA_028725265.1 of Spirochaetales bacterium. Classification (GTDB taxonomy): domain Bacteria; phylum Spirochaetota; class Spirochaetia; order Treponematales; family Treponemataceae; genus RGIG9060. Next base: position 13,016 of record JAQYSN010000092.1, read on the forward strand.
TGTGGAAGGATGTTTACGGCATGGATGCGGAAGGCTCTTTCAATACAATCCAGATTTCATCATCAGAATCATTTTCCCCTCTTGTTCTTGAAAAGAAAATTAGTGCGACGGAAATCAATGGTCTTAGTCTTAAAAACGGCGTATATTATTGGCGCGTTAAGGATAGCATGGGGAACTTTACCGAAAGCAGGTCTTTTACGGTCTTGAAAGGTCTTGAAAAAACACAATTTGTCTATCCTCGTGAAAAGGAAAAAGTCGTTTTGAAAAATGGTTCCATGTTAGAAACTCGATGGAACAAAGTTGAAGGATGTGACTATTATAAAGTCATCCTCCGAAATACTGATGACGGCACGATTATTGCAGAAAATACGGTTGATCAGAGCGGAAGCGTGATTTCCAGCATGTTCGATTTGCATCTTGATAGTATGGAAAAATACGGAAAATATTCAGTTTCTGTTCAGCCTTTTACAAGTGAAACGCCGTCTAACTCTCTCAGAGTGGGCCAAGTTACGGTTCTTAATTTTGAAGCAAAACTTCTAGCTCCAATTATTCTTGATTCTGTCGAAAATGGAGTAACTATTCCTGGTCTTACGGCTCTTAGAAAGGATACCGTGTTTACATGGCACCATCAGTTTGATGAACCGAAATCTACGGAGTTCCTTCTGATTAAGCAGAACGAACGAGGCGGAGAAAAAGTCGTTTATACCGAAAAAAATGCAAGGGGCTCTGTAAAAATTCCACGTCTTACGAGCGGAAAATATCGCTGGACTGTAAAAGGTACTATTAAAAACGGTGAATCAATCGATGCCGAAGATTACTATACCTTTACAATCCTTGATGTGCCTGAACTTTCTGCGGTAAGGTCTCTTTCCCCTTCAATGGATTTTGTAATTGGACCGGATTATCTTAAGAAAAACCGAAGCATCAGCTTTGAGTGGGCAAAGGTAAAGGATGCGACCGATTACAGTTTTGTTTTGTATCAGAAAAATAAGGATGGTTCTTTAAAGCGAATTTATTCTATAGATAAGGTAAAATCTGAAAAACTTCAGTTTAAAAATCTTGACTTGCTTGATGTAGGAAATTTTGAGTGGCGAGTCAAAGCGTATTGCCACGCAAAAGATGGGTTTGTTGAAATGACGAGCGATGAAGCAGTCTTCAAATTCAAAATAGATTTTTCTCTTCCGAAAAAGGTCGAGACTTTACAACCTGGAATAATGTACGGTGAATAAGACGAGTAGAATGAAAATAAAATGTTTTGTCTTAGCAATTTTGATTTTCCTCATTTTTGCGCTTCCTTTGGTTGCTCAGGAAGCAGAAGCTGACACGTCTTTGCATTCAAAATTTCAACGTATCGAATGGAACTCAGATGATAATGCCCTTGAGTACAGAATTGAAATTCAGAACATTGAAACAAAAAAATCCTATGAATTTAAGACGGATAAGAACATTTTGGAGTTTAATCTTCCTTCTGGAAATTATCGTTACCGAGTTGCACCGTACGACTTTTTGGGTCGTGAGCTTCAGATGTCTGCATGGCAGGACTTTTCTATTCGAAAGATGGTTAAGCCAGAAGTAACGAATGTCAAAGATAAAATCGTCATAGATTCGTCTACAAGTAAAAGCACCTTGGAAATTCCGATTGAAGCAAGTGGTGTTGAAAGCGACGCCGATGTTTCTCTTGTAAATATCGACACAGGCGATGCCGTTCTTGGAAAAATCGAAAGCGGAAAAGCTGTTTTCCCGAAGGTTGATGAAGGAAACTGGAAAGTTCATGTAGAAAACAAAAGCGGTCTAGAAACTGAAAGTCCTATGATTCAGATTACGGATGAGAAAAAGATAAGAGAGCGCGCGAAAGCTGAAGAAGAACGGCTTGCGGTGGAGAAAAACCTTGCCGAGGAAAAGGTTCGCCTTGAAGCAGAAGAAAAGAGACTTACTAAAGAAAATGAAGAAAGAATAAAGACTGAGCTCGAGGCCGAAGAAAAAGCTCGCCTTGAAGCCGAGGAACAAGCTCGCTTAGAAGAGCCTAAAAAAATTGCAGATGATAAAAAGGCTGCAAAGAAAAATCGACCTGAAAAAAAGTTTGCAGGTGTCTATTTTACGCTTGGCATCGGTTATACAATCGACTATACGGCAGTCCAAGAAAACGGTTTTCTCGGAGGCTCTACTTTCACTACGTTGAATCAAAATTTTTCTGATTCACTTCAAAAGTTTTTTGACAAAAATGGAAATCAGTTACTTTTCCTTTTGGGTGGTAACAATTGTCTTTCTAGTTTTGATGCAAAACTTGAGTACAATCCTTGGAAAATTGCAGGTTTTGAAGCAGGCTTTACTATGGAAGTTGCTCCGTCCTTTGCGACTTTTGAATACACCGCAAATACGGATTTTGAAACATACTATCAGATGGCATTTTATCCGCTCTCTCTTAATGCACAACTTTTGATGCCTATCCTTAAAAATCGATGGGTTGGCGTAAAGGCCGGTGTTGGAGTTTTGATAACACATTCTTACATAGTATCAGCGGCTTTTGAAGACAATTTGGATGAATTTTTCACTGGAGTTTCAGCAGACGACTTTTCTAGCGATGTCTACTATATAAACTACATGCTTCAGATCGGAGCTTTCATAAGAGTTGTTTCTTATGGAGGTTTTGTGTTTGATATTGGTGCTGATTATGTTTTATGGAATTATGCGGATGTTTCAACGCAAAATATAGTTGTAAATATTAGTTTTGGATTTAAAATATAGGGGCAAATGGTGGCCGGAAAGCTTGAATTCAAAAAATTTCGGAATTATCCCTACACACACTTAAAATAAATTTTGACGTTTTTGGAAAAAAGTCCTATGTTAATAAATGTTGTTTCAGACAGAATAACAGACTTGTCGATTCTTTTAATATATTGTTATGGCAAAGCCTTCTGGTTGCTTGAAACTTACAGGGTAAAATCAAAAAGAGTTATAATATTTAAATTGAAAAAGAGGGGTTGAATTATGAAAATCAATGAAATTGAGAAC
>JAQYSN010000093.1 GCA_028725265.1 Spirochaetales bacterium
CTAGGAGTGAGGAATGCTGCAAGTTTGTTCAACCATCTAACATTTGGTCCCAAGCTAGTCGCGATTTGCAATGGGAATGTCAAAAATGATGAAGCAAAGATTACAGGGATAACTCCTGATGGATTAATTTTAAAAGGAATATATGTGCTCTGACCGCCATACATTTTGCGTCCGATAACGCGTTTTGCATAAGTTACTGGAATTTTTCTCTGTCCCTGCTGTTCATAAATAACAAGAACAATAATTCCAACAAACATGATAAGAGCAACAATAACAAATACTACATTGATTTCGCCGTTTCGTACCATTCGAATCAACTCCCAAACAGCTGATGGAAGTCGAGCAACGATACCTGCAAAAATCAACATCGAAATACCATTTCCAATACCACGATTAGTAATTTGCTCACCAAGCCAAATCGTAATCATACTTCCTGTCGTAACAGAAATCATTGCAATTGCCTTGAAAAGAAATTTATTACTAATAACAACGGCACCAGGAATATTCGCCGCATATACAGTAACAGCCATTGATTGTAGCAAACAAACAAAAACTGTTCCTACTTTTGTCCATTTCTGAACTCTTTTCTGTCCACCATCTTCTTGCGCAATGCGCTTCAAAGATGGGAAAATAATAAGAGCCAACTGCAAAATAATCTGCATTGAGATGTATGGCATAACACCAAGCATGAATACAGAAAAGTTTGAGAAGGCTCCACCAGCAAAAAAGTCCATGTAATCAACAAAAGCATTTCCCTTAGTCATTGACTCGAAATAAGAAGTCAATGCCTGAGGGTCTATTCCAGGAATAGTTAAAACACTACCCAATCGAAAAACAGCGAGAATGAGAAAAGTAAAGAAAATCCTACTACGAAGTTCTTTAATTTTGAACATATTTACAAATGCATTGTTTGCCATGACTATCTCACTATTTATTTGTCTGAAGTTTTATCATCACATGAAACAACTTTTCCACCAGCTTTTTCGATTTTTTCTTTAGCTGAAGCAGAAACCTTATCAACAGATACTGTAAGTTTCTTTGTGATTTCTCCATTTCCTAAAACTTTTACCAATGAAACTGCTTTTTTTGAAAGCAATCCCTTACTTCTAAGAGATTCAGCGTTAACTGTTTCTCCATCAGCAAATTTAGCTTCAAGATCACTCAGATTGAAGATTACGTATTCCTTCTTGAACGGATAGTTAGAGAAACCTCTCATAGCTATTCGTCGGTACAAAGGCATCTGTCCACCTTCAAATCCAACATAAACTTTTCCACCTGATCGAGACTGTTGTCCCTTATTTCCTTTACCAGCAGTGGAACCAAGTCCTGATCCCTGACCACGACCAACACGAGTTGGTTTTTTATTTGCACCATATGGAGCATGTAATTCGAAATCTGACATTAGTTCAACTCCTCGCATTTTACAAGATGTGAAACAGAAGAAATCATACCTGCAATAGCTGGTGTCAATTCATGTTCCACAGAAGAATTAATTTTCTTCAAACCAAGGCTTCGTACAGTTGCTCTCTTTTCAGGTTTCTGTCCGATAGTACTTTTAATCAAAGTAACCTTTACTTTCTTAGCTTTAGCCATGTACTACCCCCACAAATCCTTAAGAGTTTTGCTTCGATTCTTAGCAACTTCGCTAGCATTCATAAGGCCTTTTACAGCTTCGAATGTTGCTCTAACTACGTTTACTGAAGTATTTGAACCCAAAGACTTAGACATAACGTCTGTTGCACCTGCTGCTTCAAGAACAGCACGAACAGGTCCACCGGCAATAATACCTGTACCTGAACAAGCAGGTTTCAAAAGTACAGAAGAGCTCTTGTATTCAGCCTGAATTTCATGTGGAATTGTTCCATTCTTAAGTGGAACAGTTACCATGTTTCTCTTTGCTTTATCAACACTCTTTCTGATAGCTTCCGTAACATCATTGGCCTTTCCAAAACCAAAGCCAACTTTACCTTTTTTATCGCCAACAATTGTCAATGCTGAAAAAGAAAATCTACGTCCACCCTTTACTACTTTTGCAGTTCGGTTTAACTTGATAAGCTTTTCAACAAATTCTTTTTCTTTTGGCTGATCCCTATCAAAATTTTTCTGGTGATCCATAGTTTCTCCTAGAATTCTACACCAGCCTTGCGAGCACCGTCAGCAAGAGCCTGCACTACACCGTGGTAGAGATATCCGTTTCTATCAAAAACAACAGTCTTGATTTTCTTATCAAGAATGCGTTTGCCAAATGCTTCACCTAATTTTGCAGCACCTTCTACATTCGGTTTCAATGATGAAAATTCTTTTTCAAGAGTAGAAATTGAAGCAAGTGTATTTCCTGTTTCATCATCAATAATCTGCATATACAAATTGCAGTTGCTGCGTGTTACTGTCATACGAGGTCGTTCAGCAGTTCCGTGCAATGTCTTGCGGATGTGAATCTTTCTCTTAAGGCGCTTTCTGTCTTTATCATTAAGTTTCTTAAACATCTTATTACATCCTTATTTAACACCGGATTTACCGATTTTTCTTCTGATAACTTCAGTTTCGTAACGGATACCCTTTCCTTTGTAAGGCTCTGGACCGCGAAGCTTTCGAATATCAGCTGCAAATTCACCAACATCCTGTTTGCTTGTTCCTGAAATAAGAATCTTTCCCTGACCATCAGTTGTAACAGTCAAGTTTGCAGGAATTGTTGCAATAAATTCACTTGAATATCCAAGGTTCAAAACGAGTTTGTTACCCTGAACTTCAGCTCGATAACCAACACCAGTAATAACAAGGTTCTTAGAAAAACCTGTTGATACACCAACAATCATGTTATGGATAAGATTTCTGTACAAACCATGTGAAGCTCGTGCAGATTTAGTATCGTTAACTCGGTTTACAACAACAGAATTCTCAGATACTTCAACCTTTACCAAATCATTAAACTCCTGAGTTAATTTTCCCTTAGGACCTTCAACAGTAACAGTGTTGTTAGCTACACTAACTTTTACACCTGCTGGAATAGATACAGGAAGTTTACCAATTCTTGACATTTACTCTTCCTCCCCTATTACCAAACATTGCAAATCAATTCACCACCAACCATCTTTTCAGCAGCCTTCTTACCGGTTGTTACACCAACAGAAGTTGAAACGATGACTGTTCCGTATCCATTAAACATACGTGGCAAATCTTTGTAGCCAGAATAAACACGTCTACCTGGTGTAGAAATCTTTTCGATTCCATGAATAACAGGTTCGTTATTATCATCATACTTCAAGAAAATTCGGATTACATTAACGCCATCCTGCGTTACTTTCTTGAAATTCTTAATATACCCTTCAGTTTTTAGGATTTTCACGATTTCCAACTTAAGTTTGGAAGTAGAAACGTCTACCTTTTCGTGGCGGGCCATTGCCGCATTCCTAACCTTAGTAAGCATATCTGCTATTGGGTCTGAAACGCTCATTTTCTATCTCCTCACTACCAACTGGATTTCGTTACGCCTGGGATCAGGCCTTCACTTGCCAACTTACGGAAACATACACGACACATCTTGTACTTTCGCAAGTATCCTCGAGGGCGTCCGCATACCAAGCAACGATTTACTTTTCGAGTGCTATATTTAGGTGTGCGCTGTGCTTTAATAATCATTGATTTTTTAGCCATGAAGTCCTCACTTATTTCCTAAAAGGCATTCCAAACTTGACAAGAAGAGCTCTTGCTTCGTTATCAGTTTTTGCACTGGTAACAAAGTTGATGTTCATACCAGAAACTTTTTCGATTTTATCGAAGTCAATTTCAGGGAAGATAATCTGCTCTGTAATACCAAGAGAATAATTTCCATGACCATCAAATCCATTTGGTTTAATTCCACGGAAATCCTTAACACGAGGTAATGCAACATTAATCAAACGATCAAGGAATTCATACATACGATTTCCTCGTAATGTTACCATTACACCAACCTCATTGCCCTCACGAAGTTTGAAGTTTGCGATAGACTTCTTAGCTCTTGTCTTTACAGCCTTCTGACCTGTAATTGCTGTAAGGTCAGTTACTGCGGCGTCAAGGAGTTTCTTGTTCGAGAGAGCTTCGCCAACACCTTCGCTTACCACGATCTTTTTAAGAGCGGGAATCTGCATCTTAGAGGTGTATCCCATTTCTTTGAATAATTCTGGGGCGATTTTGTCAATATAGACTTTCTTAAGCCGGGGTACGTAATTACTCATTATAGAGTTTCTCCACATTTGCGACATACACGAATTTTTTTGTCGCCATCAATTTTATATCCAATACGAGTAGGACCACATTTCTTGCAAACGATTGCAACATTAGAAATGTGAAGAGGAGCTTCCACTTCAGAAATTCCTCCGCGATCCTGCTGACTGCGTTTTTTCATTGCTTTTTTAACAAGATTAACACCAGAAACGATTACTTTGCCTTCATCACCGTTCACACGTACAACGTTTCCTCTTTTTCCCTTGTCTTTTCCAGCGATAACTTCTACAAGGTCATCCTTGCGGATTTTTACTTTATTCTGCATATCATAATCTCCTTATAGAACTTCTGGAGCCAAAGATACAATCTTCATATAATCCATATCTCGAAGCTCACGGGCTACTGGACCAAAAACACGTTTTCCTTTTGGGTTGTTATTTGCATCGATGAGAACACAAGCGTTGTCATCAAAACGAATGTAAGTACCATCAGGTCTACGATATTCTTTAGCAATTCTAACTATTACAGCTTTTTCAACTGAACCTTTTTTAATTGTAGATGTAGGAATAGCATCCTTAACAGCTACAACAACAACGTCACCAATACTTGCATATCGGCGGTGTGAACCACCGAGTACTTTAATGCATTGAACAAGCTTAGCACCTGAGTTATCAGCAACATTCAAATTTGTCTGCATCTGAATCATTCTAATCTCTCCTGCTTATTTAGCTCGTTCAATAATCTCTGCAAGTCTCCAGCATTTTTCTTTGCTGAGAGGTCTGCATTCTACAATACGAACACGATCGCCAACATGAGCATCGTTGTTCTCATCATGTACCTTGCATTTCTTGACACGGGTAACATACTTTTTATAAAGCCTATGCATCTTTTTTGTTGCTACTGATACAACAATGGTTTTGTCCATTTTATCACTTGTAACAAGACCAACAAACGAACGTTTTGCAGGCTTATTCTGAACTACTTGTTCTTCCACGAGTCAGCTCCTACTTATCCTGTCCGGCCAATTCTTTCTGGCGGATTAACGTATTCAAACGAGCGATTTCTCTTCTCATTGTACGTTTCTGCAAAGGATTATCTACATGTCCGATTACCATCTGGAATCTAAGATCCATGTACTTCTTTTTCAACTCATTCCGTTTAGCAACGAGTTCGGAATAAGACAGTTCTTTTTCTTTTTTTGCCATCTTTCTTCTCCTTAAAGAACTTCGTTACGATAAGCAATTTTTGTCTTAATAGGAAGTTTACTTCCTGCTAATCGAATTGCTTCTTCGGCAATAGCCAAATCTACACCACCAACCTCAAAAATAATCTGACCTGGTTTAATTACAGCTGCCCAAAATTCTGGAGCACCTTTACCTTTTCCCTGTCGGGTTTCAGCAGGTTTCTTTGAAATTGGCTTATCTGGAAATACTCGAATCCAAACCTGTCCACGTCTGTTGATTTTTCGATTCAAAGCAACACGGGCAGCTTCGATATGTCTTGCAGACAACCAAATTGGTTCGAGAGCTACAAGAGCAACATCACCAAAATCTACGTTGCATCCTCTAGTAGCATTTCCATCAATTCTTCCACGTTGCACCTTACGGTGCATTACTCTTTTAGGACTAAGTGCCATCGACTACTTCCTTTCAGATTTAGCACCGCGGCTAGAACGAGCTGATCTCTCACTCTTTTCAGAGTTTTCTGTTCGCTCTGCTGAGCGGTCACGATGATTTTTTCGAAGGAGCTGTCCAGCATCTTCGTTTTTATCGTGTCCATACATCATTCCATTGAAAACCCAAACCTTAACACCAATTTTACCGTATGTTGTATGAGCTTCAGCGAAACCATAATCAATATCTGCACGAAGAGTATGAAGAGGAACGCGTCCTTCTTTGTGCTCTTCTGTTCTAGACATTTCTGCACCACCAAGACGACCACTCATTCGAAT
>JAQYSN010000094.1 GCA_028725265.1 Spirochaetales bacterium
GTAAAATGAAGACCTGCCGTCGGACACGCACTTGAGCCGAGTTCTTTTGCATAGACATTCTGGTAGCGTTCGTTATCATTGACCGTATCTTGCCTTTTAATATAAGGCGGAAGCGGAATATGTCCATTTCGCTCAAACCAAAGTTCATCAAGTTCCCTGTCGAAAACGACCGTCCTAAATTCCGTACCGTTATCCAAAGGATTTTCTATAATCCGTCCGATTGTTCCATCATTAAACTGATATTTACAACCGACCTTCTGCTTTTTGGCATTTTTCACCATACATTTCCAGGCCGTAAGCTTATTTCCATCGTCATCTTTCATATCTGGCACGAAAGAAAGAATCATAAATTCTATTCCTTTTTCGCTAGCCTGTTCACCACGCAATTTGCTTTCCTCTGACTGAATTTTTTTAGCGTAGCAGCGTGAACGACGAACCTTCGAATCATTAAACACCATAAGAGTATTTTCGTCGATTAAATCAGGAAGATCAGCCATCATGTGATGCTCTATTTCTCCCGTAAAGCGATCCATCACAAGAAGTTTGTCCTGTCCGCGAATCTCACTCGGATTCTGAGCGATAAGTTCTTCTGGTAATTCAAAATTAAAATCTGATGTCTTCATTATTTTCAAAAATCCTTAAATCATTAATTAAAAAGTGAAGCCTGACTTGAATCTGCAGGCGAATTTTTATGGGCAAAATTTAGCCCAAGATGTTCGTAGGCTTTTGGAGTAACTATTCGTCCACGAGGAGTTCTTTGAATAAGACCGCATTGAATCAAGTACGGTTCATAATAATCTTCCAAAGTATCAATTGATTCTCCGATGGAAATTGCAAGTGTCTCAGCCCCCACCGGACCGCCCCCATAATTGTTAATGATGGAAAGTAAAATTTCACGATCATATCTTTCAAGACCGAGCGTATCGATTTCAAGTTTTTCAAGACCATAGTTTACAATATCTTTTGTAATTGTAGTACTTGCCGAAACCTGGGCAAAGTCGCGCATTCGGCGCAGAATTCGGTTTGCAACACGAGGCGTTCCGCGGCTGCTTGATGCCATTAAAAAAGCTGCATCGTCATCAACACCCACACAAAGAATTGAAGCCGACCGTTTTATTATCTGAGACAGTTCTTCCACTGAATAAAAACTGAACCGCTGAACGATTCCAAACCTACTGATAAGAGGACTACTTACAGTTCCGGCCTTTGTCGTAGCACCGACAAGAGTAAATTTCGGAATCGGAATTCGAACAGTTCTGGCAGCAGCGCCCTGCCCGATTATCCAGTCAAGTTCGTAGTCTTCCATCGCAATATAAAGCATTTCTTCGATTGCAGGCTTGAGTCGATGAATTTCGTCGATAAAAAACACGCTTCTTTCGGTAATGGTCGAAAGAATACCGGCAAGATCCTTCGGTTTATCCAAAGCTGGGGCGCTCGTAACTTTGAAATCCACCCCAAGTTCGTGAGCCGTAATCTGTGCAAGAGTCGTTTTTCCAAGACCCGGAGGACCAATTAAAAACAAATGATCCATGCTTTCCTGTCGTTCCCTAGCAGCCTGAATGAAAACGCTCAAATTTTCCTTAACTTTGGTTTGTCCCAAAAATTCGTTTAAAAGCTGTGGCCTTAGCGGATTTTCCTTATCGTCAGCATCGATACTGGAAGGAATTCCTGCTCTTAAAATTGAATCGTCTTCTGTCATACCGAAAGCTCCAAAATTGCCTTTCTAAAAATCTGCTCTTCTTTTTGCGTTTGCGTCAAATTGGGATCAAGCGATTGTGCGATTTTCTCGCAAACTTCCTCGCTATTTTTTCGGTCAAAGCCCATATCAACCAAGCCCTTAACAAGATCTTCCCACTTTGATTTTTTGGAATTACCAAAAGATGTAGAGTTTTCCACATCCAGAGAGAGTTTACCTTTAAGGGAAAGCAACATTTTCTGAGCAGTCTTTTTTCCGACTCCCGGGACCTTTTCAAGAGAAGACAAATCCTCCTCCTCTAGAATTTTCACCAAGGCCTGATATGATAATTTTGAAAGGATTTTTAGCGCACCTTTAGGACCTACGCCATCCACCTTCAAAAGATCAAGGAAAACAGATCTTTCTTCGACGGAGGAAAATCCAAAAAGTTTCATAGAATCCTCTTTGTGCAAAAGCCAGGCATATACACGACCTTCACTTCCTACGTTTGGAAGACTATTCAAAGTTGTATCGGAAACCAAAAGTTCCCATTCGATTCCGCTGGAGGTTTCAAGATAAACGACCTGCGGAAATTTTGCAGTAATTGTACCGTATATGCTGTTTATCATGATTAAAATATTATCGCAAAATTATCATTTTTTCAATGCAATAGTGTTGACACTTTTTAGGCGTTTTGATATATTAATAAATGTAAGGGCGATTAGCTCAGCTGGGAGAGCACCTGGTTTACACCCAGGTTGTCGGCGGTTCGATCCCGTCATCGCCCATAAAAAGAACTTCTTCTTCAAGAAGTTCTTTTTTTTTATCTATGCTCAGAAAAAAATTGTTTTTGAGCAAGGCAATCAAAAATCTTATAATGGCACAGATGGGAAATCAAGATAAACGTAGAATTTTAGGAATAGACCCAGGACTTGCCTCCACAGGATGGGGCGTAATCGAAAGTGACGGCATTCATTTTAAACTCATCGACTACGGCTGCATCGAAACTGAAAGTTCTATGGAACACGGCAAACGACTCGTCGAAATCTACAACATCATAACAAATGTCATAAACGACTATAAACCGACCGAATCCTCGATGGAAACACTCTATTTTGCCAAAAACGTAACCAGCGCAATGAGCGTTTCCCAGGCCCGTGGAGTCGTAACGCTAGCCCTAACACAAAACAATCTTTCTCTCGGTGAATATACGCCGAACGCCATAAAACAATCGGTAACAGGTACGGCAACAGCCAACAAAAAACTCGTCCAGGGCTGCGTAAAAATGCTTTTGGGAATGGACCACATTCCAAAGCCTGATCACAGTGCCGATGCATTGGCTGTGGCAATTACGCACGCAACATCAAGTCATCTAACACGGAATATGGAAACTTCGAAAAACTCAAATTCTGCAATTTTCCGAAATTTCCGACACACATAGACTCACATAAAAGAATCAGTTCAAATCGTGTAGTCTCTTTTTACAGAACCATCGTCAGCAAAAAAATCATCTACGCAGATATAAGATTTATATTTATCACGTCTTGAATAAATTTTTTTGTGAAGCTCTATCAAATCACTTCTTTTCTGGACAAAATTCGGATCATGATCCAAACACACATATTCACAAGGAAGTTCCTCAAGGGCGGCAATCTCTTCTGCCATTGTGTTAGCATCATAGATATGTTTTCCAAGTCTTTCCTTACAATATGTACCATCACCCATAAATGCATAGTTTCCAAAAATCATGCAAAGGCACCCTTTTGCGTGACATGACGGAAAAGGTTGAACAGAAAGATTTACTTTTTGGCCATCATCTAAAAAGCATTCAAAATCAGTTTTTTCTGAAATTACGGAGCCTTTCATCGTGTAGTGCTTTGTATTTTTTGAAACATAAAGCTCATCAGACTTGAAAAAAGCAAGATTAATCGTATGATCAGGATGAAAATGAGATATAACAACCTTCTTTTTTCCAGGAATTGCACTGATAACGTTAAGACTCGTTTTATTCAGTCCAACGTCAAAAATCCACGTGCAATCGCTGCAAGTTATGAAAATCACATCACAGGAAATCGGCTGCGACACAAAGGGAATCCTGTAAATATTTTCATCTATTTTAATTACGGCACCCTCTGCAACAAATTTTTCAAGTACAGTCTTGGATTCACACATCAGTTAGACTCCAAATCCTTTGCATCCGGTTTTATGGCATCAATCAAGAATTCTGAAGGAATTTTGCATGGTCTACCTTCAGAATTTACACAAGCCCAAGTAACTTCTGCCTGAACACAGACAGCTCCATCACTAACACGTCGAATAGTCTGCCTGAAAGTTCCGCTTACGGCCCCCAATTTGATTGCAAAAGTCTCTACTTCAAGTTCATCCCCATAATGAGCGCTAGTTTTGTAAGTAATATCTACATGAGAAACATAAAGAAAATAGCCAGCATCAACAAAATCTTTGTACCTGAATCCTACCTGATCCATATAATCTTGGCGTGCATATTCAAGGAAATTCAAGTAAACAGCATTATTTACATGATTGTAAGAATCGCATTCATAAGTCCTTACTTTTAACGAGGTTTTAGTTTTCATTTTTCTTTTCGCTCCGTTTTGTAATTTCATATTTTTTATCAAGTTCCCACTGAACCTGTCGTGCAACGGCTACAAATTCAAGTTCATTCTCAAAACTCAATTTATCCTTGTCCAAATCACTTTGACAACAGTCTATAAAGCTTGCGAGGATTCCCTGAAAAAAATAAATCTGCTCCTGCTTTGAAAGCAAATCAAAAAAGTCAAAGATAAATTTTAATTCATCTGGATTTGAACTAACTTGCTTCATTTTGGAACGACAAATCAAAGTATAGTTTTTATATTCATATCCAAAATCAAGTTCTGTTTCATTTTTCGGATTGTCGATAAAAAGTTCTGAATTTTTGATGGAAAATCTAAAAACTTGTCTCAAAAGAACAGCATATTTCTGTTCACCCAAATTAATTGCAGAAAAAACAGGAGCTGTCGCATTGTAAGACTGAACTACAGGTAGCAAATTCGTAAAAACGGCATTTTCCTCAGATTTTTCGGCTATCTGGATATAAGTTCCGATAATTTTAAAAATTTTCTCTCTCTTTTCCACATCCATGGATTCCAAAAGTGCAAGCAAAAGATTTTTGTCATCAATATAAAATTCTTCCAATCTTTCAAAATTTTCAAAACTTTCGACATAAAATTTCAAAATATCAGAACTCTCATCAAATTCAGTTTTAAGAGTTTCTTCTTCAGGATGAGCCTGTATCATCTGCTCGATTAAAAAGTTATAATTTCCAAGCGCAGACATAAAACTTCCACACGGAGTCCTATAAAACTCATCAAATTCCCTTTCTTCCTTCGTTTTTGTGCTTTTTCTTGACATATTATCCTCATAAAACTTCTTGTAAAGTAGACTAAAATTTATACCGATGTTATTATAGAAAAAAAATAATTAAATTGCGAGTGTAATTTTATGATTTATACAGATACGAGAGATAATTCCGTTCAAGTTTCATTTAAGACAGCCGTATTAAACGGAATGAATGAAAAAACAGGTGGACTTTACATACCTGTTGAATTTCCAAAATTCAGTTTCGAATTTTTGACGAAAAACACGACACCTTCTTTTAGGGACATTTCCTTCGAAGCTTCAAAATTTTTTGTTGATGGCGAAATTCCAGAAGGAGATCTGGCTGATATCATAAGTGATTGTTATCCTTTCCAGCCTAAAGTAATTCCAATTGACCCTGTAACCTACGTACTTGAACTTTTCCATGGTCCTACCTGCGCTTTTAAGGATTTTGGTGCTAGATTCATGGCAAGAATGATGTCGTATTTCAACAAAGATGAAAACACACCATTACACATCCTCGTTGCAACTTCTGGAGATACGGGAAGTGCCGTAGGAAGTGCATTTCACAACGTACCAGGTTTGGATGTTACGATTCTTTATCCAGAAGGAAAAATCAGTCCTTTGCAGGAAAAACAGCTTTCTACTTTTACAGGAAACGTAAGGGCCTTGAGAGTTGCAGGAACCTTCGATGACTGCCAAAAACTTGTAAAAACAGCTTTCACGGATACAGAACTCCGAAAGAAATTCCGACTCTCCTCTGCTAACTCTATAAATATTTCAAGGCTTTTACCACAGAGTTTTTATTACACATACGCTTCACTGCACGTACATCACCGATGTCCTCGTGACAGCAAAATTGACAACCCGTCAATCATCGTGACAGTTCCTTCGGGTAACTTCGGAAACCTCACATCAGGACTTATCGCACGAAAGATGGGTGCTCCGATTACAGGATTCATCGCCGCAACCAACACGAACAGAACTATTCCGGATTGGCTTTCGACATCAAAATATGAGCCACGACCATCCGTCCAAACCTATGCCAACGCAATGGATGTAGGAGCACCAAGCAACTACGAAAGGATGATTGCAATGCACACTTATGAAGAATTGAAAGAACTCCTTGCTTCTTATTGGCTTGATAATGACGGAATATGCAATGCCATAAAAGAATGCAACACAAAAACCGGCTATGTAATCGATCCGCACGGAGCAATCGCCTACAAGGCATGGAGCGATGTCAAAACTTCGGCTATGGCAGATTTGCTTGCAGGAAACAAAAATGACTACACAAAACCAGGTCTTTCTCCTAGCGTTCCATTTTGGGCAAAAAAAGTTGCAGACAAGCAAGCTGTAGGCATCATCCTAGAGACCGCTCATCCTGCAAAATTCGGCGATATCGTAAAAGATCAAATCGGTAGAGACCCTGTCCTTCCAGACAGACTTGAAAAAGTCCTCTCTCTTCCAGATAGATCAATTGCAATGTCAAACAACTATGAAGATTTTAAAGAATGGCTTGAAAACAACCTTTAATTGAAATCTAGAACGACAAAAAAAAACCTGATTTCATCAGAAATCAGGCTTTCATTTTTAAGGCTGAAACTTAAATCTTAAGTTCAAGTCCTACGCTTCCGTACAAAGTCCTTCGAGGAAATTCTACTGTAGGATAAGATGATCCAGTATCGTAACCTGCAACAGTTACAGGTACATCTGTTTTATCCCATTCACAGATAAATCGGCCTCCAATTACAAGACCTAGATGATCGCCAAAGAAAATCTTTAAATCAGCTCCGCAAATTAAACCTAGAGTGAACCTATCCTGTGTTGCTGACTGCAAGTCTGCCAACTCTTTAAGTGCGATCGAAAAGTTAGGCCCTACACCAAATGCCAACTGGAAAATCCACAAATCATAAACGTTCCAAAACATTGGAGAAAGATCCAAAAGAAGCTGCTCATATGTCTGCACTAAGTCAGCATTTGAAGCACTTGCAAATGAAACAGAACTACTGATAAGGTTTGCTTCTGCCTGAATACCCAAGAAAGGAAGGAATGACATATAAACGTACACACCACCGCCAGCATCAAATGCCGTATCTTTAGTAATATTCTGGAAAGATTCTGCAATTGAATCATTAGCTCCAAAATTCATACCCAAAGTACCTTTTGCACCGGCACCCAAGCCAAACGCAAAAGTAGTAGAAATTAAAAGTACAGATGTAATCACAACTGCAAAAATTTTCTTCATATCTATCCTCCTATAGAAAAAAAATACACGTTAATTATATTACATCAAATCGCTATTAGCAAGAACTTTAGCCAATAGCGATTTTTCTTACATTTTATCATAAGTTTGCACAGCATCTTCAAGATGTTCGATCTTGACTCCAGCCTCTGCAAACATTTTCAAAGAATCTTCCTCATCATGATAGTGTTTTTCACACACAACCCTGACAATTCCACAATTGATGATAAGCATAGCACAAGTCCTACATGGAGTCATCTTGCAGTAAACAGTCGCTCCGTCAATTGCAATACCACGTTTTGCAGCCTGACAAATTGCATTCTGTTCTGCATGAACTGTCCTTACACAATGCTGAGTTACGCTTCCATCTTCATGAATCGTCTTTTTAAGAAAATGACCAACATCGTCACAATGTGGGAGCCCTGATGGAGAACCAACATATCCTGTAACAAGAATCTGATGATCTTTTGCTATAACGCATCCTGATCGACCGCGGTCACAAGTCGCTCTCTTTGCTACAGTTCGGCTGATTTCCATGAAATAGTCATCCCATGTAGGCCGTACATACTTAATCTCACTCATATTATAAATTCTCCCAAAAAAAAAGGTCATTCATCATTATAAATGAATGACCTTGATATCACAAGATTAACTTTTACTTAAGTGCTTCAAAAATGATATCTGCCAAAAAGATTACCGCAAGAATCCAAGTTGCAACAGGAATTTCCTTAATTTTTTTGCTACAGCATTTTGTAATTACGTATGCGATGATACCAAACATAATACCCTTAGAAATTGAGTAAGAGAACGGCATTGTAATAATCGTAATGAAAGCAGGAATTCCTTCAGAAGGATCTTCAAAATTGATTTCAACAACTGATTTCATCATAAGATATCCTACAAAAATCAATGCAGGAGCCGTTGCAGCCGATGGAACCAAGAAGAAAAGCGGGCTCAAGAAAAGAGAAAGAGCAAAGAGAACTGCGGTTATTACCGAAGAAAATCCTGTTCTTGCTCCAGCAGCAACACCTGAAGAAGACTCTACGAATGATGTAACAGTTGATGTTCCAAGACAAGCACCAGCAACAGTTCCGACTGCATCTGCAAGGAGAGCTCCCTTTACGTTCTGAATTTTTCCGTCTTTATCAACAAGTTTTGCCTGATAAGCAACCCCCATCAATGTTCCGATTGTATCGAAAAGATCAGTGAAGAAAAATGTAAAGAAAATTACAAAGAATTTTCCAAGAACAAGAGCACTGAATTTACCAGTTGCAGGATCGATTACAATTCCCTTGAAATCAAAAGCAAAAAAGTTCGGTTTTTCAGGAAGACTGAAAGGCTTCCAACCTTCAGGAATAGTAGTAACCCCAAAAGGTATTCCAATAATCGTAGTTGCGATAATAGAAATAAGAATTGCTCCCGGAACTTTAAACGTATATAGAACGATTGTGATAATCAATCCAAGGATTGCAACTATTGCCGAAGCATGCTGGATATTGAAGTTTACAAATCCAATTATGGTTCCCATATCTGTCGTACAAATGCCGGCATTTACAAGGCCAATGATTGCGATAAAAAGACCGATACCAACCGATACTGCTTTTTTAAGACCAGTTGGAATGGAATCGATGATTTTTTCACGAACGCCAAATACCGAAAGTATGATAAAAATGATACCTTCGACAAATACAGCTGTAAGAGCAAGCTGCCATGAACATCCCATTCCTAAAACTACGCTATAAGTAAAAAAAGCGTTCAGTCCAAGTCCTGGAGCCAAAGCAACAGGCATATTTGCAATAAATGCCATTACTAAGGTAGCTATTGCAGCAGAAATAGCAGTTGCGGTAAATACAGCACCCCAGCTCATTCCAGATCCTGAAAGGATTGATGGATTTACAGCTAGAATGTAAGCCATAGCAAGGAAAGTTGTAACACCACCAACAATTTCATTGCCGATGCTTGATCCCCTTTCCTTAATTTTAAACAATTTTTCCATGATTTATTTTTCCTCCGTCTTTGTTTTTAGGAAAGATATTTTAGTTTATCATATATGGCTTTTATTTATCTAGTATAAGAAATGAAGTTATTTTTAATAAAATTCGTCTTTTCGTATTGACATTTTTTTATCAAATCAGTAATATTAAAACATAACTTGCGGATGTCATATAACGGCTATTATCTCAGCCTTCCAAGCTGATGACGTGGGTTCGACTCCCATCATCCGCTCTCATTAAGCTCTCCAAAACGGAGAGCTTTTTTTATATCCACTGCGTAACCCCACTGCGTAACCTTCTACAGAAATCCAAAGAATTTTCTGCATTCCCCTTCTCCCTAAATTATTATATATTTCTTAAATCTCCATTATATCCATTTTGTAAAATAAAATTTATTTACAATTTTAATTATTTTTTCAATACATTTTTAAACTTTTTTTACTAACATTTTTTGACAAAGTGTTTCTATAATGAAAAGGATTGTTGTATTTAAAAAATTAAAGGAGAATATTTATGAAACGTCATTACATCATTCTTGGAATGATTGTGTGTGTCTTCTTGCTTTTGGGATGTCCAAATCAAGTCTTACCTACACCGACATACACAAACTCGCAAGACTCTAGTGTATCATTTTCGGACACGCAATATTGGGGTTCACCGACCAATGTCACAGCATCAAACGGTTTGAAAGGTCGAATTGAACTATCCTGGGAAGGAGTCAAATCAGCTTACAGATATTACATCTATGAATCAACTTCGCCCATCAACGGAAATTGGATACAGTGTGGCGAAACAAATTCAAGCACCTACTCTTTCACGATAGATGACTGTCAGGCAGGAGCTGACAAATATTACAGGATTACTTCAGTAAAGAAAAATGGAACCGAAAGTTCACCGAGCCTTACGGTTCACGGAACGAGCCTTGCATGTCCTTACATCACAAGCGTTGAAGAAGGAACGGAAAGCGACAGCATGAGCGTCGTAGAATGGTGGATGAGCAACGTTTCAGACGAAACATATCTTTCAAGCGTGCGCTACACGGTTTATTGCGCATTGCAAAACGGAACGGTTGTTGCAACACAATCCGTAAGCGGAGCAAAAACAAGTCAAACAACCGCAACTTTCACAGGATTAACACCTCACACAAGCTACAACTACTACGTTGAAGCCTACAACATAATCGAACAGAACGAAGTTGAAGTTTCCGACATCAGCAATGCTGAAACGGCCAGAAGAACCCGTCCGGAAGCTCCTACAGAACTTAGTGCTTCAAAAGGTCTTGTCGCTGATAAAATCACACTTACATTTACAACACCTATAAAATGTGAACAATTCGTAAACGGTCAATACGAAGAACAGCCTTTATACTTCAAAATTTACAGGAAGATTCACGGTTCATCAGATGATTGGACACGTCTTCCAGACTTCTTACCATATCCAGCAACAAGCGAAAATGCGCCTGAAGGAGTTCAGTACTTTGAAAACGACACGCCAGCCACTAACGATGACGAATATGAAGAAGGCAAAATCATAACCTACACAGATAATGCAGCCGTAGGACCTGGAGATGCAACAGCCTTACTTCAGGGCTATCAGTACGACTACAAAGTCCAAGCCTACGTATATTTCACAGCAACATACGGAAATACAAACGACAAGGCTGTTTCTTCAGATTATTCGATAGCAGAAACAACCGGCCACTTAATTTCAAAGCCAAGCGTAACGCTGAATAAAAACTCAAGTTCGTATGGTTACCTAAGAACTTCAGATAAGCAAATTGTAGAAGAAACTGATGCCTGCGAAACAAAGTATTACAGAAACTATTATGATGAACAAAACAGAAAACCAGTTGATCCGGAAGAACTTAAAGGAATGACAGAAGCAGAACTTTCACAAATAACATCTGTTTATGAAGTGAAAGATGGCTACGAATACTTTGTAACGGATACAACATTGCAGTGTAATCTTACATTCGAAACATTCGGACTGGACAATCTCTATAAATACGTCGTAAAACAGGATTTTTACCAGCAGGTTCTCGATGGCGAAGGAAATGCTACATATCCTAAAAAGACGCTTACAATCTATCGTGTTTTTGACACATTGAATTCATTGAATCAAACTGACTATTCTATTCCAGCTGGAATTTACCCTCAATACGACGCAGATGCCGCACTAGCAGGAAAATGGGCAGCACTTGACTGGCAGGGTATGTACAAATACACAGGTTATATCGTTCCAGCAGATTACGTTCATGACATAACCCAGGAAGCACCAGTAAAGCTCCTTGTCGGAAAAAATGAAGATGGATACATTCCGGCCCCTGCCCCTGTGCCTCTTACAGCAGCAGCTTTAACACAAAACACCGATGACAGTTTCAAAGGACCTGATCAAGAAAATATTCTTGCTGAAGCTGTTTTGAAAACATCAGTTTATGTAAGTAGTTCTGCAAAAAGACCAGAAATCGAAGAGTGGAAAATCACAAATGGTTACAAAGACAAACTGACCTTTTCATGGAAATATGATGATGAAGTAACCTACTCCATCTATGAAATCAAAGATGACGGAACATTTGAAGAAGTCGTATCTGCAGTAGACCTTGAAAGCACGATTGACGGTGTTAGTTCTGGCACTATCATTGAATATGACCTTGCTAAAGAAAGCGGATACAGCGGAACGTACGAACTCCATGCAAGCAAGGGTATTACAGTCACATCACAACCTTTAATCGGACAAACTCTCGGAACGGCAACCCCTGAATTTTCAACGACGAACATTGACTACAAAACAGTTACTGTTACATGGGAACCTGTTAACAAAGCTGATAACTACACGATCAGAGCATCCTATTATGGTGATGGTGGTACGGAACTTAGCTACAGAGAAATCACCGGCCTGACATCAGAATCAGAAGGCGTTTCTCAAACGAGCACAGGAAAATTGTCGTACACAATTAACGATCCGGCTTTTGACGACGATACGAACACGATAGATGCCCAATATGCAGGAAAAAATCTTGTCATTGCAATCACAAGTAACAACACTTCAACATCGGACGCAACGAAAGGAACTGTCAATACCTACACATTAGGACCTGCGAACACAAACCTTGCAACTTCAAGCGGAAACCTTGCAAACAAAAACGGAATTTACGTTTCATGGTCTGTAATCGAAGGAGCAAAAGGCTATTGGGTAAGCCGCGAGCGATTAGATTTTGACGGTGGTTATTTCAGCGGTGTAAACATTAAAAATGATGGTTATTACGTAAGTGCAGACGGTTCTATCATCAAAAATGCTGATGGAGAATCAGTATCAGATTATGTTACTATCAAGCTTAATAACGGCAAATTGACACTTTTTGACAAATACAAGCCAATGACAACTGAAGGAAGCTGGGCATTGCATCAAGATTACATCGCTTGGGGATATCCTTTCAGTTATACGGTTTATCCGCTTAAATCAGGATCAGATTCTTTCACTTTTGAAGAACTTACCACAAGCACGAGTACCACCCACGGAAACGGAATTCTTGGTGACTTGAAATATGAAAACGTTTACCAAGTATCAAAAACGGGAAATGCATTGGGTTACGGTATCAACGTAAAGGCAACAAAATCTAACGATCCAAGAAACGTAACGATTACATTTGATGCACCACTGAATCAAGGCTCAGCTAGTCCTGTCCTTAAATACAGAGAAGCGGGTTCTACTGGAAAATGGAGTTCTAGCGATGCTGTAAAAGATTCATCAAACAAATTTGTGGTACAGCTTACAGGAAGCAATAGAACAAAAGCCTTCGAATATGCAGTAGACTATTCTGGCCGTAAACTTGATATTGAAAATGAAAAGGAAAATCTTCTTCCATCCTATGTTGCAAAGCTTCAGACAACGCCTGATACTGATGCAAGTTGTTCTGCAGACACAATTGATTCAGTAGAAAGCAGTGGCAATTACTACGAAGCTCTTAACAAAGGTTATGCTTTTGCAATTGATATTTCTATGGGACATCTTGGAACATCCAGCAGTACATCAAGTGCCGAAATCACTGAATTCATAACGCTGACACCATGGGATTATCAGACAAGGGCGTTGGGACCAGATTCTAACTATACATTTCAGATAAAAAACCTTAATCATGGTACCTCATACGCTTCTATCGTTGACCTTGATAAGGATACTTATGAAATTTCTTCTGAAAACAACAAGTCTAGCGAAAACAAAGTTATTGTCACAAAAGATGGAAACAGCGTTAAATTTATGCCAGATTTTACAAAAGAAGACATCAGTGTTTATGAGACAAATTCTATACACACAGGTATTCTTGAAGTATTGCGCGATTATAAACACTACGGAAAAGTTTTAGTTTCGCGAAATGCTTTAATCAATGACAGTACCGAAACAATTTTTGCAAGTTACAGTGATGTTGATGCTTATAATAAGGAAAAGGAAATTTCTTCTTACCGAGGTTTAACCAAAGCAGAACTAGGACGATGTATTTCACTTGTTGTCTGCGATGCCCTTCTCCAGTGCGGTTGCCCTTACAGTGGAAACAATACAATCAACGGACAAACAGGTTATTTCAAAACAACACATGAAGACCTTACCTATACTTTCGGATGGGGAACAGATTCCACTTCATACAGACATATCTTTACAGGCGGTGTTTGCACGGACAAAAAGAATGAAGCTTTCACAAGTCCATTTACGATTTCTGCTAGCCAAAAATCAAGCCGAGCTGCCTGCGGCGGTTTCGGAATTGGAAGTAGCAGTGCTGCTAATAACCTATATTACGTGACCTCGAACACGTTGACAGTTACAAGCGAAATCGAAGATGCAAGTTACCAGGGCTCTGTTTCATTCGAAGCTGGAGAAATGGGAGGCACAGGTTTTATAGCACAGTTCGACGGTACAACGACAAGCTGGGTTACAAGCATCAAAGTCGGAAATGAAACTTTTGGAGTTACACAAAGCGATAAGAAGACATTCAAATATTGGACGCCTCTTGATATCGGAAGTACTTACAGCAAACAATCAAGCTATAGTAGTTCGTGGTCGGTTTATAGCGGAGAGTTCTGGCATTAATTATAAGGAATCAAACAAGTATGAAAAATAATAGATTTTTAACAACAACGACACTTATCATAAGTATTGTCTCTTGTCTTGCATTAACTTCTTGTGCAGATTTATTTCAAGGCAAGGTTACAAGTACCTATGCAAATAATGCAACTTTGGCAAATATCATCAGAACAAAAGATGTTGATCAGCTGGAAGCACCTGCTGAAATTTTTGTAAGCAAGGCAGAATCTGCTGATTCCATCAGTGTTTCATGGAGCGCAGTTGACGGAGCAAAATCATACTGCATCGAAAGAGCCATCGTTGACCCTAATAATCCAGACGCTGTCATTCCACCAGATGATTCAGAGTTTTCGGTAATCAAAAGATATAATTACAGCACGAGTTTTACCGACACTTCAATATTCGGTTCGTCAACTCCAGCATACAATAGCGTTCAGTACACAAACCACTACCGCTATTATTACAGAGTTACAGCCGAAAACAGCATGACAGGAGTAGAACCTAGCCTGCCTACATCAAATTCTGTTTATGGAACACTTTTTGAACCGCCAGCAACAATTTCAGCAACGGCAGGTGAATTCGAAACAGGAATCAAAATATCATGGGACGCAGTTTCAAAAGCAACTCAATATGAAATCTACCGAACAAAAAATGCAGATGGTACAGGATTCGAAAAACTTGATACAGTAAAAAGCAACACCCTTTCTTACACAAACTCTATTACGAACGAAAATGACAAAGGCGTCGACTTTTACTTCATGGTCAAAGCAGTAAATGCTTTCGGAAACACAACAGTTCCAAGTCCTTCGGATCTTGGCTATGCACTTAAATCAGGTGCACCTAGCAAAGTAACAGGAATCCAGGTTGCAACACGAGGTACAAGCACAACCCAAATCTCCCTTTCATGGAATGCTTCAAGCGGAGCTCCTGCAGGAAAAGATATGAGCTATACAATCTATCGTTCAAGTTCTGCCGATAGTTCAAAGCAATCGTTAGCAACCACAACATCAACTTCATATGATGATACGAGATCAATCAAACCTGGCGTTTACTATAACTACTATATCAAGCCATTCTACACAGACGATGATGGAAGTGTAATACAGGGAGCTCTTTCATCGCTCGATGGTACAAACACCCAAGGATT
>JAQYSN010000095.1 GCA_028725265.1 Spirochaetales bacterium
AGGAGCTCCTATACGAAAAGTTCCGAAAGATAATTATGATTTCTTTCTTGATGACTGGTCCATGTTTGGTGGTGAAAATGCTAGAAGAGGTTATGTAGCTTGTGATTTGAAAGCTGATGGGTATAGGCTTCCAACTAAAGCCGAATATGAAAAATTTTTTGATAAAACTAAATATAAATCACTTAATATAATGATTCAGGCTTCTGATAAAAGTCCGTTGACAAATGATTCTATTCGAGAAGCTGTTTCTTATGGTTTGAAGTCAGTTGTAAATAGAGAAACTCAACCATATCATTATGTTATTAAATCATCCTATTCAAGACAGGATGCAATTATTGAGCATTATATTACAGTTGGTTTGGGAAAAGGTGGATCAGGCGGAGTCTATTCTGGATACTCATTCTTTTTGGTAAAAAGTAAATAGGAGAAATAATTAGCAATGAAATCTATAAAAACTTTTTTTATGGTTGGATTACTTGCATTGCTTGCTGATATGTGGGTTTTTGCTGCAAGTGACTATTATTTAGGAAATGCAAATGGCATGGAAGGTAAGAGGTTTACGGTTTCCGTTTCTTCTACGAACTTTACAGATAATGAAAAAAGCTGGCTTTTGGATACCATGCGTGATAAACTTGCGCAGAATTTCCAGGAATATCTTGGAATGACTGAGATAAATGATGCCAAGACAAAAGATTTTTTGAAAAAAATTCAGGATTCCGAAAGTTTGTTTGCTGATGAAAATTCAGTGCTTTCTGCGAATTTTAAGAGTGCAGAATACATTTTGTTTGTTGATGTACGCCGTGCAGGAGCAGGTTCTGGTTCACGATATTCAATTACTGCAAAACTTTCGAACGTTCAGACAAAAGAAACAAAAACTGCTACAGAATCAAGTCTTGTTAATATAAATGACTTGTATTCTGATTTGGTTGTAGGAAAAATTACAAAAACACTTGCAGAAGGTTTCGGAGTAAAACTTACGAGCCTTGCACTCTATAAATTAAATCCTAGCGGCTCTTTGTTCAGTGTTGAAGAGCAGTTGGCATTGAATAAACAGGCTCAAGATGCAGCTGCCCGACGTGAAGCTGAAATTCAAAAATCGCTTTCATCGGATCCTGCTAAGGCTGCTGCTCAGAAGTTGATTTACGAAAGTAACAAAGCTAAGGCTGAACGCGATCAGAAAATTTTGCAAGAACGATTGATTAAAGAGCAAGAAGAAGCACGTTTGAGAGCTGGTCGAACAAGTTCTGTAAACAATGCTATAGCAAAGTTTTCTAAAGAAATTGATGAAGCCCTTTCAAGACGCCCTGTGTCTCAGAGTATAAATGCTGAAGATAAAATCATAAACGTTGAATTGAAAAAGGCATTGTACGTTCAGGTTCGTGATTCGGTTGAAAAGCAGAAAGATGCTTACAAAAAGGCTGCTCAAGAGCAGTATAATGCACAGAAAAAAGATGTATACGATGTTTCGTTGTATCCGAGTCGTGCCAAAGTTGAAAGTAATGGAAAATGGGTTATCGCTGATAACGACAGTGCAAAAAATAGGCGAATTGAACTCGAAAAAGAGAATTATGATCTTAAAGCAAAAATTGATGCATCTACTAGACAGAGTATAGCCGAACTTGAAATGTCTACAAATTCCCAGATAAGTTCATTGCGCTCTGCAATTGAAGTCGATAAAAAGGATTTCGGAAAAAAACTTACTGTTTCTTCATTGGCAAGCAACAGTTTGATTTATGTAGGCAAGTGGACTGGTGAAAGTTGGCCTTTGAGAATTTCTGTTTATTTAGGAAATATTTCCTTTATCGAAGATACTGTAATTTTAACGGATAAAGAATTTTATGACATTTATCAGTTGAAAGATATAAATGGTAAAACGTTGGGTATTGATGATGCTTATGATGTTTTTGATTCTTTGTTTAGAATGAGCGTGCCTTTTTTCTATGTAGAAGTTGATTACAAAATTGACCCTATGGCAGAAAAGTATGCTTCTTGCTATACAGTAACGCCTCTTGAATATCGAATATATGACACTAGAAATTCATCTCTTATCAAGAAAATAACACCTACGGCAAAAGCAGCAGGTTTGCAGTATCGACCAGCAACTGATATTCGAACAAATTCTGAGAAATCAGCTGATAGGTCGGCAGATTACGCAGCAAAGGCAAAGGAAAATAAATCACTTGAGGCATCGGCTGTATTCGATCAAAAATTTGGTGGTGGAGCTCGTTCTTCAGTTGGTTTGAACTTGGGATTTGCTTCTGGACTCCAGAATGGTTTTGCTGTAAATTTTGACTGGGCTGTTGGTTGGGCTTCTTGGCTCTATACATCCCTTGTTATTGGCATGACACCAAGTCCGATTAACGGAAAATTAGGTTTTGATATTATTCAGACAATAGGACTTAATGCCAGAATTCCTTTGGGAAATTGGTATCCAAATCTTTACTTTGATTTTGGAGTCGGTGGTGTTTGGTGGAAATATACTCCAGATGATAGGCCGCTTTTGAACATAGATTCCCTTCCTGCATCGGTAGGTAGTGGTACAGAGACAACTGCATGTGTATTATTGCGCTATGCTTTAGGTGTTGATTTTCCTGTTGCAAATTATTGGGCTATTAATGCACAGTGGGCTTTGCATCAGGCATTAAAGACATCGTTTACGGATGAATTTACTGTAGGTGTTCGATATGGAAAATGGCGAAATTCTGCTAAATGGATAGAGTCATTTTGATGATTGGCTTTGGTGATAATATGAAAATTAGTAAGATTTTATCTGTAACTATGGCTGTTTTTTTGATTTCTTTATTTTCTGCTTGTAGTGGCTTTTTAAATAATAAGAAGGTCTATAGTGGAGATTCTGTAGCAAATGCAAGGGTTATCAGTGTTACCAGTGAAAGTAATTCGGGTTCTAACAGTCGTCCAAATTGGAATGTGTTTTTTCCGCCTGTTTTAGATGAAGATTTTTACGTTATAAAAGGCTTACCGTCGGGTGGAAAGATAGATATAGGTTCTTCCTCTACGTCATGTAAAGAATTTTCAGGCTGTTCTGAAACTAGTTATAAAGATAGTTATGTAAAGTCATCAGATATGAGCTACTGGTATGCTGGACCTTCTGATAGTGTTTATTTAAATCCTTCTAGCACAGAAGAGGCCTATGTTTTGATAAGTGATTCAGGAAAGTCCTCTAGTCTAATTTATCCTAGAGATATGTTAATTGTCCACTGTAACTATTTTACTCAGTCAAATTCTGGTTATAACTGGGATTTTGATTATGGAACTACAAAGCCAGATGCCTTGTATCTTGTAGTATGGAATTCTGTCTGTACCGCTGTTTGGGGTTTGGAAGATTATTATTCTGAAAACACAACTGAGTTTTCCTTGTTTAAAAAACTTTCTCCTTCTGAGAAAAGTTATAATTGTCAATCAGGCACTGGGGGAAAAAAGCCACAGATATATGCCGCATATGGAAAATACTGCGTTAGAGTAACTGGTTATTATTATTGATATAAAATATCAAAAATAGTTTTTATTTTGCCACCAAGTGTTTTCCTTGGTGGCATTTTTTTCTTCTTGAAGATACTGTTCTTTTGGCATATACTATAGGTATGAATTGGTTATATTTTGTTTCAAAAAATTCCGAGTCATTGGAAGATATTGATAAACTTTTGAATAAAAATAATGCTAACTGTACTTCTGTTTATATTGAGGATTTACCAGAAAATTTTATTAGTGCAGATTTTTTAGGAATTCTTCGCAATTCTGATTACGTGATTTTTAATCTTGAAAATGGTTTTGAGTCATATGTTAATTTCATTTTTGCACTCGGTTTTGTCGAAGGTAAAAATATAACTTCATTTATAAACTCAAAATTGGAATTCGATTCAGGGTTGGTTAGTTATTCAACGGTTGGCGAATTAAAAAAGATTCTGAAAAAAAATCTTTCTAAATATGTGGCTCTTGATGAAAAGAAAAAATCCATGGAAGTTCTGTTTGACAAAGGAATTCCTTTTACGCCGGACTGTTTTTCTTTTGAAATTGCAAAAAATAATCTCGAAATTGCAGAACTTTTCCTTAAGGCAGGTATGGA
>JAQYSN010000096.1 GCA_028725265.1 Spirochaetales bacterium
TTGAGTTTATCAATTGCTTTTCGTCTGAACATTTCTGACTCCATTAAGTGCAGTTTTTTCAATATTATTTTAGAAGAAAAGTGCAGTTTTTTCAGTAATTTATCGCACACCTTGTACCAGTCAATAAAAGTGGAAAAAAATCGCCGACGGCCCAAAATGAACCATCGGCGGCTTTTATCTTGTCGTTCAACTTAAATTAGACTATACTTAAAACGTAAAGCGTATCGCACCGAAGACATATCTCCAACGTAAATGCAAGCACTGATTAATAGATTTATGCATCGAGTATAAAGCTGCATTTCCCACTTTTCTAGTACGTGCGGACATCCTATTTCTTTCTTTACCACAATTCAGGCTAGTGTTGGACTTGAGCTGAAAAATATTATTCTTGAGGTGTGTGGTATGGAAAATGAAATTTCAATCCTAGATGAAAATACTATCCGTTCAAAAATTCATTTTATTCGTGGACAACAGGTCATGCTGGATTTTGATTTGGCTCAGATTTATGATTATGAAACAAAAAGTTTTAATGAGCAAGTTAAAAACAACATAGAACGATTTGATGAAGATTTTATGTTTAGATTAAACGAAGCTGAAGTTCAAGAACTTTCAAGGTCGAAATTTTCGACCTTGAACAAGGGGCGTGGTAGTAACATAAAATATTCTCCATATGCCTTTACCGAGCAGGGAATTTATATGTTGATGACCGTTCTTAAAGGTGACCTTGCTGTAATTCAGAGTAAAAGGCTTATTCGGACTTTCAAGGAAATGAAGCATTTTATTCAGAACAATTCTCATGTTTTTGCAGAACTAGATGATATAAAAAAGCATCTTTTGGAATCTGATTGAGGGTTTATTACAAACCCTCAAAACGGCGAAGTCAAGGCTTTAAGCGTTAGCGTGCCTTGACTCGACGTATTTACACCAAAAAGAAACTGATAAAAAAGTTGAGGAACTCTTTTCTTTGATGGACAAATATAATGTAAACGAAACTCAAGGAATTTTCTTTCAAGGTCAGATTTTTGACGCCTATGCCAAGTTTGAAAGTTTCCTTGCGGCAGCCAAGAAAGAAATAATTCTTATTGATAACTATGTCGATTTATCAATTCTTCAGCGCCTTGCAAAAAAGCAGAAAGGTGTTAATGTGACGATTTATACTGACCCAAAAACAAAACTTACAACTCAGGATGTTCAGACTTTCAATATCCAGTATCCGACACTTACTTTGAATTTTACAACAAAAACTCATGACAGATTTTTAATAATTGATAATTCAACGCTTTATCATATTGGTGCATCATTAAAAGATTTGGGAAAAAAGTGTTTTTGTTTTGATGTGCTGGATTCTGGATATATTCAGATGATTTTGAAGAATTTGTAGACACAAAAAAAACGCCGACGGCTCAAAACGAACCATCGGCGATAATTAGTTTTTTTTCAAAATCGTTATTTTGACATCAATATCCACATTAAAAATGTAGTATTATCAATGCTATTAAAAAAGTTGGGGCTGGCTTCGTTTGAAATTTTTTGTTTCAAATCTGTTAGTTTTTCATCAAAATTATTCTGAACATTTTCAGAATAATTTTTACAGTGATCATTAAACTCTGCAAAATCCTTTTGCAATTTATCTCGTTCTGCGATTAGTTTATTCCATTCTTCTTTTGTAGTTGAATTGAACAATTCTTCAAGCTCTTTTTTATATTTACTCAAATTTTCCATCGTTTCCTTACTCCTTGTCATAATTTTCCAAAAAGTATGTATAAGCTTCCTGCATTTCTTCGTTCATAGGAAATCCTTCACTTACTAAATATTTAAGTATTTCGAAATAATTTTCTCTTTTTATATTTTCCACATATCTATCAAGACGTTCTTCAAGATGTTCTTTTTCTGTACCATCTACTTCTTTTAGCCAGCGCTCAAATCCTTTTATTGATTTAACTTCATCAACTAAATCATAATTATAAAAAATTATATTACTTTCTTTGATATTGAAATTCTTAGCTTTTAACAAAGGTACGATTTCATGAATTCTTTCAGACATATTTTCTGGATATTTTACATGACTAAAAGATACATTGTAATATTTGTACATTTCGCAAAATTTTTCATCTATTAAACTTTGATATTTATTTGCATCATCGATTAAATCTAAAACTTCTTTGAAATAATTAAAGTCAGGTTCTTCGGAATAATAAACCTTATTCACTGCTTTAAGAGCATTTTCAATACCGAAGATACCAATATTTTCGATAATGAATTTATGTTTTTTTTCCTCATGTAAGAATCTTAAAATATAAGGAATATCAGCTTCTTTTATTTTATATCCTTTTTTTATCATTCTTTCGTAAACATCGCGACTTGCTGCTAATTGATGTCCGCTTGCATCATAACTTAAGAAATCAAAATAAGAACCATAATCTTTATCAAAATCCCTAACTGAAACTTTCTTAAACAATAATTCATTAATCTTTGCAGAATCATCTGTGAATGGAGTCCACGTATCGTACTGACACAATGATAATCTTATAACGTCATAGTCTTTATTTATGACAATTGCACCATTTTTCAATAAAAGGTTTACCATATCAACATGAGAAATTGTCAAATGTTGTGGATGAAAAATTGAACATTTGCTAAGCTGCTAATAATCCATATACAAATATCACGTTCAGCCTGAAAAACAGCCTTGCGACGATTGGGATTGCCGATTGATCATAAAGCGTTGAAGTTTTGAACTGTATGGGGCTGACCAATAAGTATTGTCATGCTGAACTTGATTCAGCATCTACGCTATATACAGTGCATAGATTCCGAAACGAGTTCGGAATGACGCTACGCAACGAACTTTTTGG
>JAQYSN010000097.1 GCA_028725265.1 Spirochaetales bacterium
CTTACGAAAAGACGATAAGGTTTTGCACCGAATGCCAGCTTTGTAACACAGTTTGTCCTTCAAGGATTCCGCTTTTTCAGACAATAAAACTTCTAAAGGATAGGCAAAATGAAAAAAACTTTTAGAAATTTACGTTTAAGCCCATTTTTATACCTGACTCCATCACTGACTCATATTTCATTGGCGATTTTCGGACTTCTTTTGCCGCAAATCGTCATGCTTTTTGTGACAAAATCCTATTCAAATCTTCTGAGAATTCTTATTTCAATTGTAGCATCTTATCTTGCCGAAATTTTAAGTAACAAAATCAGGCATACAAACACGCTTCTTGATTTTACGGCACTCGTTCAGGGGCTGATGATTGGAATGTTCATTCCATCAAACTATCCTCTGATTACAGTCTTTTTCTTTACCTTCATTTCGCTTTTGCTTTCAAAGCACATTTTTGGTGGAACAGGTGCAACTTGGATAAATCCCGTGGCATTCACGGTCGTATTTTTCTATCTTTTGGGAATGAGTTTTTTTCCAGAAACAATGATTACAAAGGCTCTTCTTGAAGGTGGTCAGCCAGGACTGGACCTGATTAATAGCGGTTGTTTCGACCTTATATCCTTGGATTCAAAAATCACCTTTGCTTTGAACACTCACTTTTTCTCGCATCTTGGAATAGAAGTCCCGAACGGATACATTTCACTTTTGTGGGATTCGGGTTCTCCAATTCCAGCATTTAGGTTCAATTTTCTGACATTGCTGGCATCCATAATACTCATATCTTTTGACATGATAAACTGGATTGCACCGGCTGTTTACCTTTTCGTCTACGCGCTTTTCGTGCTGCTTTTTAGCCAAGTTGCCTTTACCGGAAAATTTGCCCATGGAGACGTACTTTTTTCAATTCTGACAAGCGGAACTCTTTTTACAGCGTTTTTTATGGTCGATTCGTATGGGACTACGCCTCAAAGTTTGGGAGGGAAGATTATTTACGGCGCAATTGCAGGTATTTTCTGCTTCTTGATTTGTGGGTGTGGCACTTCCTCGATAGGAAACATGTTTACAATCCTAATCTGCAATATAATAAGTCCAATAATCCAGTATTTTGAAGACAGGATTTACATTTTCAAAGTTAACAAAAATATGAGGAAAAATAATTATGCTTAGTCAGGAAGAAAAACTAAAAATTAAAAATTCCTCAATACTCTTAAGTTTTATTGTAGTCCTTTGCGCGATACTCGTGTTGCTTATCCTTTTACCACGAGGCATTCACACAAAAAGGATTATCGAAACTTTAAATGTTGTTCTCGAACAAAACGATGCGGAAAGATACACAATCGGCAATAGGGTGTTTTTGAAATCAAACTTGGAAGAATCAACTTACGTTTTTGAAGTAAATGATTCCCTTAACCCTGGTAAAAATTACGTAATTCTTACCAGAATCATAGGATTAAACGGTCCCGTTCCAGTCGTCTTTGTCGGAAACAGCACTGACTTGAAATACTGCGGAATTGCAGGACTAAATGACACTCAGCAAAGCGCCTTCATCCACGGACTTTCAGAATACGCCATGGATTTTTGGGAAGACAAACTCAAAAGCGTTCTTGAAAAGGAGTTGAAATGAACGAGAAAAATAAACGCCAGCTTTACATTTTTGCTACGGCACTCATCCTCATTCCAGCTGCCGGAAGGCTTGCATCTGGCATAATACTTTACTTAGGGATAGTTTTCATCTGTCTTTTTGGAACCTTACTTCAATACCTTTTTAAAAATTTTGCTTCAAATTATGCAAAATCAATTTATTCAATCGTAATAATCATCTTTCTAAGTTCGATTTTCAATCAGTTGGTGAAACTTTTTTCGCCTCTCATGAACCTTTACACGGACTTTTCAATCTACCTTGTTTCATTTTCTGTTTTGATTATCAAATTTGTAACATTGGAAAACGATGAAACCATTGCAGAATCATTAAGCAGAAAATTTCTTCAGATTCTGAAATATACACCTCTTTTCTTTTTGATTTTTATTTTGCGCGATTATTTCGGATACGGAACCATCACCTTTCCAGGTCTTTCAAAAATAATTGAAATTAATCTGCCTTATCCGAATATATTCGGAAACACATTCTTTTATGGTTCTATTCCTTTTGCAGTAATTCTAATTGCAATTATCATGGCCTCGATTGAAAGAGTAATAAAAATTAAAAACAATTTCTCACTAAAATCCAAGGAGAAGGACAAAAAATGATTATTAATTCAATTTTGTATTACATGATTTTCGTTCCTTCCATCCTAATATACGGAATAGGAATGCAAAAACTTACTTTCCAGCCGTCAATCGACCACTTGTTTTTAACTTTTGCAAAACTCCTTTTGTGCACATTGATTGCATCTGCTCTTTCTTACCTTGTTACGGTCTATATTCTTGCACCTTTGACTCTCGTTTCGCTAATGCCGATTACATGTTTATTGATGTACCTAGTTTTTTCTTTGCTTTCGTCATTGGCCTTTTTTAAGTTCGAAACAAAATCGGTACTTGAAGTATCTTTTCCGATTATTTTTATTTCTGTAAATGAAAGCACTTCATTGCTTCAGTGCATCGTCGTTGACTTTTCGATGTGCGTATTTTTTGCAATAATCATGCTTGTTTTCTGTGCCTTGATAAAGCGATTGAAATCAACCCATCCAATCAAAGAATTCAACACAGGTAGCGTAATATTTATCAGCATTGCCATACTGATAATCGCATTTTATGGTGCGAATATTTCCTGGCTTACGATGCTTAAATAGGGGAAGAGCAGAAAATGCAGTTGTTTTTAAAGATTTTATTCGCTTCATTATTCTTTATCGTTTCTACAGCCGCAACCTACGTGCTGATTAAATTTTTTAACAAAATCGTACACGCCGATGAAGATTC
>JAQYSN010000098.1 GCA_028725265.1 Spirochaetales bacterium
CATGCAAAAGATAAGAATCTTGCAGGTGAAAACCTCAAGGCTTTAATCAAAGCTCTTGATACTGCTGCAAATAAAGGTATTCTTAATAAAAAGGCTGTTTCTAGAAAGAAGTCTAGAATGGCTAAATTTTATAATGTTTCATTTGCAGAAGCAAAATAAGTTTTTATTTTCTTTATAATTTTGATTAGGTTGCGTTATGTTTTTCGCAACCTAAATTTTTTTTACTGACGGGGTTTTTTATGGCCAAAAAAAAAGTAACAAAATTTGACATTGTTGACTCAGTTTACGAAAGAGTAGACTGTGAAAAAAAAACAATTCAAATGATTGCTGACGCATTTTTGGACGAATTAAAAAATTCATTAAAAGATTCTGCAACTATAGAATTGCGAGGGTTTGGCACTTTTGAAATCAGACTTCGAAAGGGTAAGGCTTCGGCTAGAAATCCCAAGAATGGTGAGAAAGTTACTGTTCCACCGCATTATGTTGTGGCTTTTAGAGCTGGCCAGGAACTTAAGAATTCTGTTTGGTCGCTTCCAGTAGAAGAAGAATAGAGTGGTCTTTGAGGTTTTATGTCTAAAAGTAATCAGGCAAAAAAGAATGTTACCGTTTTAGGAGCTGAAACTGAGTTTACGGGAGTGCTTTCCTTTAAAGATAATTTGATTGTCATGGGAAGTTTTAACGGAACGATTTCAGCCTTTGGAAACATTGAAATCTCAAAAGAGGCTATGTGCGTAGTTAATTCGATTAGTGCAAATTCAATTGTTGTGTCTGGTAAAGTTCGGGGAAATATCAACGCAAATGAGTTCGTTGAAATGAAAAGCGGAAGCGAAATTCAAGGCAATATCAGAACATCGAAAATCAGAATTGAAGATGACGTTGATTTTCAGGGAAAAATTTCAATGATAGATCATGCAGAAAATAGCGATCTTTTTGAAATGAGTTCCAATGAATATCGGGATTCTTTGTCTTTGTACAAAGAACAAAGTGTTGACAATCAGTAATTTCTTCTTATATAATTTAGTTAAGATTTAAAGATAAATAACTTTTTTTCCAATCTTTTATAAAAAATCAATTTATTACACATTTTATTTTAGGAAGGTGCTTTATGCAGCTTGAATCTAACGAAGAGCAGACTTCAAATCCTGCTGAAATTGAAAAAGATTCGCAAATCCAAATGAATTTTGATCAGCCTGAAACAACATATGTGGCTGAAACAAACGCAGAAACTGAAACTTCACAGACTTCGGAAAACCAAGGTGATAATGCTGATACCGAACAGAAATCAAACCGTCGCGAAAGGGTAGCAGTAAGAAGTTCTAGAGGTCAGAAAAGAAGACCTGGCGGAAATCCTCGCCGTGATAACAATCGCTCAGAAAGAAATTATGCTGCTGAAACAGTTGCTTCTCAGGAACTTTCTCCAGAAGAGGCTGCTGAACGTGAGACTAAACCGCGTCTTTCCATCAATGAACTTAGTAAGATGGGGATGCACGAACTTAGAAATTTGGCCGAACAGTATGGGTTGAATCGTGATGATCTTGCCCCGATGAAAAAACAGGAATTGGTTTATGTGATTCTTCGTGCACATACAGAACATGGCGGAATCATTTTTGCAAGCGGTGCACTTGAAATTCTTCCTGATGGTTACGGATTTTTGCGTTCTCCTCATAATAGTTATCTTCCAGGTCCTGAGGATATCTATATTTCGCCAAGCCAGATTCGTCTTTTTAACCTTAAAACTGGTGATACGATATACGGACAGATTCGTTCTCCTAAGGACAACGAGCGTTTCTTTGCTCTTTTAAGGATTGAAAGTGTTAATGATGATGACACTCGTGTTGCTCAAACTCGAATTCCTTTTGAAAATTTGACACCTCTTTATCCGAATGAAAAGCTTAAACTCGAAACAATCTCGACTGAGTATTCGAATCGAATTATCGATCTTTTTTCACCTATTGGAAAAGGCCAGCGCGCTCTTATCGTTGCTCCACCAAAAGCTGGTAAAACGATTTTGATGCAGAAAATTGCAAATGCAATTACTCAGAATAACCCAGAAGTTCATCTTATCGTGCTTTTGATTGATGAACGACCTGAGGAAGTTACAGAAATGGAGCGAAGCATTCATGCTGAAGTAATTTCATCAACCTTTGATGAGCAGGCGACTCGCCACGTTCAGGTTGCCGAAATGGTGCTTGAAA
This sequence comes from Spirochaetales bacterium, assembly GCA_028725265.1. GTDB lineage: Bacteria > Spirochaetota > Spirochaetia > Treponematales > Treponemataceae > RGIG9060. The sequence continues at coordinate 2,196 of JAQYSN010000098.1, forward strand.
AAGCAAAACGCCTTGTTGAACATAAGAAAGACGTTGTAATCTTTTTGGATTCAATCACACGACTTGCTCGCGCTTATAACCAGACTGTCCAGACATCAGGAAAAGTTTTGTCTGGTGGTGTTGATTCGAATGCGCTTTTTAAGCCAAAGAGATTTTTTGGTGCTGCACGAAACGTGGAAGAGGGCGGTTCTCTTACGATTATTTCAACGGCTCTTATTGAAACAGGCTCACGAATGGATGAAGTTATTTTTGAAGAGTTTAAAGGAACTGGTAACATGGAAATCGACCTTGAACGAAAACTTGCAGAACGTCGACTTTTCCCTGCTATCAGCATAAAAAAATCAGGAACTCGAAAGGAAGAACTTTTGCTTACAGAAGAAGAATTGCAGAAAATTTGGGTTTTGCGAAAAGTTCTTGCACCAATGGATGATGTTGAATGCATGGAGCTTATCCTTGATCAGATGTCAAAGTCTAAGGATAATGCTGCTTTCTTGCGTTCTATGAATGCTGGAAGTGCGGCTATGTAATGAGATAAAGTGTGTTAAGCACGTAGGTGACAAACGAAACACCGAAGAGTGTTGACCGAAGGAAGACTTAGCGAGGTGGGGCATTTGAGCCGAGAGAGCTTGCCTGTATTCTGTTCTGATAAAATATGCTTTGCTCTTGATATAATTTGTGAAATTTTATATAATTAGTCATTATTTTGTGGTAACGATTTGATTCGTCTTTTTTTTACATACGTTTCTTCGTTATCGGGCAAAATTGGAGGGAAAAATGAAAGAGGGAATTCATCCTAACTACCAGCCTACAAAAATCACATGTGTATGTGGAAATGTAATTGAAACTTATTCAACAGTTCCTAACATCAATGTTGAAATTTGCTCTGCTTGCCACCCATTTTTTACAGGTAAGCAGAAACTTGTTGATACAGCTGGTCGAATCGATCGATTCAATAAGCGTTATAACATCAAAGGCTAAGTTTAGTTTTTTGACAGAAAGTGCTGTCTTGCATGGTTTTATCCGATGCAGACAGCATTTTTTTTGTCCTGAGTGCGAAACGCACAGTGTAGAAAAACGGCGTGAGAAATACTGTTTGCGCACAAAATATCTGCATACCAAAAGTGCGAAGAGCGAAAAACTCGCAGTAAAATTTGCAAAAAAAAATTAAAAAAAAATTAATTAATTTGAGCGCGTATTTCCCAGCAACGGTGGATTTTTTTGTTTCGGTAGTCTTCAGGAATAGAAAAATCTGTAATATCCTTTGCTGTAAATCCGGCCGGCAGTTGTTCTGGATCAAACTTTAATCTGTGGCTGTTGGTCGAAAAGTAGAGCACCCCGCCGCCTGAATTAGTGATGCTTGTATTTTTGCCTACGCCACTATTTGAGGCGCGTACAATCTGTTCCCAATCTGAATTAGTGATGCTTGTATTTTTGCCTACGCCACTATTTGAGATGCGTACAATCTGTTTGCAGTCTGAATTAGTGTTACCTTCGACTTGCTTTGCGCTAGTAAGGTGTTCGCAGCATAACTTAACAAGTTCGCTCCAGTCGCGGTTTATATCCAGGTCCTGTGTAGTTTTCTTTGAGTTAGAGAAAGTCGGCGGGTCTAGGATGATGATGTCATATTTACCCTCATCGGTTTTAAGGAAGTTGAGCACATCAGAAGTGACGAACCTGTAGCGCTCAAGTGGTGTATCACCGTTTGAGGATGGGTTGTTGTTAGCTCTTATTTCGCTTGATGTGGCTATCGTGTTCAGCGCGATGCCGTTTGCCGCAAAATTCTTTTTTGCCCAGCCGATGTACGTGTTTGATAAATCCACTGAAGTAACACTTTTTGCCTTGCCACTTGCCGCGTATACAGAAAAACTTCCCGTGTAGCAGTAAAGATTTAGAACTGATTTTTTTGCGCAGGTTTCCCGTACGAGCTTTCTGAGTGGTCTGTGGTCAAAAAAGAGACCTGTATCAAGATAATCATTGAGATTTATAATGAATTTTTGACCTTGCTCAGTTACAAGGATGTGCTTTTCGTTTATAACATCATCATTTTTTTGATACTGATCTTTACCTTTTTGCTTTTTGCGCATTTTTAATATCACGTTGTCGCTTGAAACACCGAGAAGTTTAGCCGCATCGAGGGCAACAGTCTGGAACCATTTTGCTTCTTCATTTTCATCTTTTTCGTAGGGGCGCTCATATAGGTAAAATACAAGGAATTTCTGGCACTCAGCTGGCATGTACTGGATATTTTCAGCCTTTTCACCTTTACTTATCAAAATTCCTTCGTAAAGGTCGATTGCAAGCGGAATTTCAGGAATATCCCTATCGTAAAGACGGTAGCAAGTGACATTTTCTCGTCTTGCCCATTTTCTAAGATGCTTGCTTCGTTTTGAAAGCCTGTTGCAGAGAATTTCGCTTTGGTAACTTGTATCATTGTTCATATCAAAATTGATTTTACACTTTATTTCTATATTGTACAATGTGGTAAAAATGTTGTATTATAAAGAAATATGAGAGCGACAAAAGCGATTATTCATCTTGATAATCTTGAATATAATATTTTGCAGATTAAAAACTTAATTGATAAAAATACAAAACTTTGTTTTCCGGTGAAAGCTGACGGATATGGGCATGGGGCACTTGAGGTTGCAAAATTTGCTCTTAAGCACGGTGTTTATTGTCTTGCCGTTGCCACAGTTGATGAGGGAATTGAACTTAGAAAGGGCGGAATTACTTGTCCAATCCTTCTTTTAAGTCTTCCGTGTCCTGATGAACTTATCATGCTTGTGACTTATGATATCACGCCGTTTGTGTTTGAAGAATACTTTGTGTGCGAACTTCAAAAGACGGCATCAAGACTTAGAAAAAATGTCAGTGTTTACTTAAAAGTTGATTCTGGAATGGGGCGCATCGGATGTAAAATTGAAGATGCTCAAAAACTTGCCCTTGTTATCAAAGATTTGCCGAACTTGAATCTTGCAGGAATGGCGACTCATCTTTGCGTATCAGATTGCGTTTCTCAAGAAGACTTTGATTTTACGAATAAGCAGATAGAAAACTTTACCTGGGCTGTAAATTCGGTAAAGGCTGCAAAAATAGATCCTGGAATCGTAACTTGCAGTGCGTCTGGTGGCGTTTTGCTTTATGCAAAAAAAGCCCAGTTTGATATGGTTCGACCTGGAATCCTTTTTTATGGTTATTATCCTGATAGGTGTGTTGCAGATTATCTTATTGAAGAAAAGGGATTTGCTCCAGAATTTAAGCCGCTGATGGAGCTAAAGACAAGAATTGAGTCTGTGAAAAAAGTGGAAAAGGGAACTTCGATTTCTTACGGAAGGACTTGGTTTGCGGGGGAGGATACTTATATTGCTACTCTTCCAATTGGCTATGCTGATGGGCTTTTGCGTCATTTTGCAGGAAAATTAAGCGTGCAAATTAATG
>JAQYSN010000099.1 GCA_028725265.1 Spirochaetales bacterium
ATCGTTCAAGGAATAGCCTGGAATGGATTTTCTATCATAAACTCGCATGATTTTAGTAATCGAATTCAAAAGTCTCCTGCATTCTGCATAATAGCCGATAAAGAGGTAAATTTTAGAGATATTGTTCAGGGTATACAGAATTTCCTTTGTATCTGAAAGTTGCAAAACCTGATCCGAAATATCAACCATCACCTTGAAAGCCTTAAGATATTCACCTTGGACAAGCATTTCATTTACGATACTGTTTCGGATATTAACGACGGATGTAACATCGCCAAGTTTTCGCCGAATAACATCGGCCTTGCTCAGACATTCGACCGCTTCTCCATGCTCTAAAAATCGCGAATATAAAAGACCTTTCAGTTTATAGGCTTGCGAAAGAGAAAATTCGTTATCAATAGAAACTGATAAATCTATGGCTTCGTCCATCGCTGAAATATACTTTTTGGCATCAGAGTTTTCTGAATCAAAAACCGTACAAGGAATCAAAAAAATCGTCTCTATGTAGTTATTGATAAAACGCTTTTCCTGCTTCTTAAACAGAGACAGAGTTTCAAAATACTTGCTTTCGAGTTCAGGATTTTTTTGTTTTTGCATAATTCTACAACGCAATGAATGAGCAAGATAGATTTCACAGCAGGAATCGTCAGATAACTCTTCCTTGTCAATCAAACTGCAAACCAATTGTGTCGCATCAAAAAAAGACTTTCTCTTATAAAATATATTTGCAAGAAGATATTTTATCGAAATCTGGATATCGGCAAATTCTTCCTTATCCAAGATTGAGTTCAGACAGATTTCTGCATTTTCGTAATCTTCGGCATAGAAAAAAATCCAAGCCATCTCCAGCAGAATTTTTCCGATTTTCTCGCTTGAAAAAATAAGAGAAGGACGCTCTTCAAGCAGTTTTTTCGCATACGAAACAGAATTCCCAAACGAAAAAAAGTTATTGCAATCCGTAAAAAACTTGAGAACGTTGTCTGAAGTGAAAAAGTTATTTTCCTCAAGGACAACCATAAGGTCCTTCGATTCATGAACTCCTTCTCGTACGGCTTCGTAGTAGTTTTCTTTTGCTGAAAGTTCACTGAAAAATGCAGCTCTATCGTCAGAAAGATCAGTTTCCGTAAGGTCTATACAAACCACTGTCTTGCAACGATGAGAATCTTCAAGCATTCGGACAATTTCAAAACTATCGCTGTCCATCAACTGGGCATTTAAAATTACAAGTGGAGATGATACTACATGGGAAAAAATTTCGAAAACGGACTTGAGACTTCGTTTATGCTCGTACTGGAACTGTTCAAAGACAGGAATATCGTCCCTACACGCGAAAGCACCGTCCGTGAAATACGAAACGAACGTATTTTTTTGAGGTTCGTAAACATAAGCTTCTATCTCTGATACATCCGTTATTGCCCGCTGAAGGACAGTCAAAAAAGGTGCCATCGGCGTAAAGCTTACGGAAGGCTTCATAAAATCCATTATGATGCAGTCGCTAGACACAAAAGACGGAATCTGTTTCATCAGGCCAGAATCGCACGAAATGTATCGTACAGAATTCATACTGCTGAAAAAGTCTTTGATGTTACAACTAATTTCCTTGCTCAACTCCATATCCAATATGTTATATCTAAAGTTAGCAAAACTCAAATCATTTTTCTGATTTCAGTTATTTTTATTTAGCAGTTAGGATGGCTTTTAGAACGCCAATCCAAGCAACATAGCCATAACCAACGCAAAAAAATACCCGGCTAGTAGAACTCTGTATTTCCGCTATACCGGGCACTTATTTTATAAACAAACTTTCTAAAACGTTTACATGTTATTTTTGTAGGATAAATTCAACTCGTCGGTTTTTCCAGTTAACGCTCTTATCGTTACCAGGAGCAATCGGCATAGTACCGCCTCGACCTACCGTAGTCAGACGTCCGGCACTTACACCGTATTTTACAAGACGAGCCTTTACATATTCAGCACGTTTTTCTGAAAGCGGAATATCCTTCTCGCCTTCTTCGAGCGTTCCAGAAACATTGTTTGCATGCCCTTCAATTACGATGTTGTATTCCTTAAATTTATTCAAGATTTCAGCAATTCGTTTGAGAACCCTTTCGTTGTTGGCAATCTGTTCTTTTGTAAGTCCGTAAACAGGATCTTTATCCTGGCCTACAAAGTCAGACTGATTCGCTCTGAACACAATTGAAGGAATCAAAATTCTAAGCAAATCTCCGTCCCTAATTACAAGAACATCGACCGTTATAGAACCTTCAACTTCACTTGTAAGCCCAATTGAATCAGTTACCGTGAATTTGTATTTGTACTCAGTTGCAGACTGTACAAGTTCACCAGAATTACTGCGTCCATTCCATACAAGACGATCCGTAATCGTTGATTCACCGCTTGTCTTCCAGAATGATTTTACAGAAGCATTTTCACTTGGAGCAAAGATTTCGAATGCCCAAGAAGAAACAGGTAAAAGACTTTCACACTTTAGCTTTACGAACAAATCATCATCGATTCCGTCGTTATCTGGGCTGAAATACTTAGGCAAAGTTTGAACCTTGAGCTTTGGAGCATTTGCAACACACTTGAAAGATGAGGTCGAAGAAGAAATTTCATCACCTTTAGCATAGACGATATCCATCTTTGCGATGTAATCACCGTTCGCAATACTATCATCGGAAGTCATTCCCGTCCATTCGATTTTTTCAGGGAGATTTGCCTGGTCTTCTGTAGACCATGATTTTACGGTCTTTCCAGCAGGATCCATGATAGCAACTTTCCAGCTTTCAATTCCGTCTTTTGGCTCAACCATAATTTCGAAAACTTGGGAACTTTTGTCGTTTTCAGCCAAAGGTGAGAACGCTTCGTTCGTGCTTGTTATATAGGCCTTTACGTTACGAGAATCAATCACGATATCTGAAATCTTAGAAGAACTCTTATTCCCCGCAACATCCATACTTGAAAGTTCAGCCGTGTATTTTCCGTCAGCAACCTTCGTGCCTTCAGAATTCGTTCCATCCCAGATGAAAGATGCCGGATTATCCTGCCATAAAATCTGGCGAACGACATTTCCCTTTTCATCAGAAATCGTAAACTTCCAAGAATCCTCTTTCGAAGTTATCATATCGAAACGGGTTTCATCTTTTCTACCATCGCCATTCGGTGAAAAAATGATGTTATCGACATCAAACTTTGCAATTTCTGGATAAGTCGTATCAATTCTCACGCTCTGAGGATATGTCGTCGTCACATTTCCGCTATTGGATTCAATCTTAAGTGACACATCATAGATTCCTTCAGGGCATCGAACACCTTCGTTATCAAGTCCATTCCATTCAAAAACATTCTTTACATCGGCTTCTTCCGTCCAGTCGCGAACGACCTTTCCTTTTTCATTTTTTATGGTAAGAGAATAATTTTTGACGCCGAGTTTTGCTTTTACGATAGGAACAAAACAAACTGTGTCCTGAACCTTATCGCCATTTGGACTAAAGGCTTCGTATTCACAATGCAAGGCAAGCTCTGTCTTTGAAACATCAAGTTGGAATCCATTTGAAGTTCTTGCAGTCGTCGTATTTCCAGCTTCATCGGTTGCCGTAATTTCATAATAGTAGACGTCTTCTTTTGCAAAATTTCCCTTGTTATCGATTCCGTTCCATACTACAGTTTCAGGAGCGATTCCTACAAACGACCAACTTTTTATTTCATTTCCAAGGCCATCAACAATTCTTGCGTTCCAATGATTTTCTTTCGAAGTTGTCTGTGAAAATGTAATCGTATCCTTTTTACCGTCATTATCCGGCGAAAGAATATCCGTATCATAGGTTACAGAAACTCGCGGTGCAAAGTTATCAACAGTAAACTTCATCGAACGACTTGGTGTCTGACCGTTGTTATATTCTATATTAATAGAACAAACATAAGTTCCGTCTAAAAGAACATTTCCCTTATCATCATATCCATTGAAATCAATCTGCGAAGGAACATCTTTTTCACCTGATAAAGTTTTGTAGACGATGCCTTTTTCATCGGCAATCTGAAATTTCCATGACGTCATGCCGCTCTGATTTGGAACATCAATATTAATCAAAAGATTATCTTTTATTCCGTCTCCGTTCGGGCTGAAAGGACTTCCCAAAAGATTAAGCTGTGCAGTTCGAGGAATTGCATCGTAGATGATATTAGACACCACTGAATTTTTGGAAACGTTTCCGGCAAGATCAGTACTTGAAATCTGGTATGAATAAACGCCTTCAGAAACATAATTCTCGTTGTCATCTTTTCCGTCCCATTCAATCGTGACAGGAGAAGCATTTTCCCACGTAAAAGATTTCACAACTTTTCCATTAACATCACTGATGTCGGCCTTCCACAATCTTTCCGAAGAACCAGACTGTTTGATTGTCAGACTAGGTTTAGAACCTGCCCCGAAAATTTTTGCACTTTCAGAAGGCTGTGTCAAAACAATCTGAGGAGCCGTATTGTCGACCACGACCTTGTACTGTTTTGACTTAGCTTCGTTGCCGTTATCATCCACGGCTCGGAAATAATACGTATAAATACCGTCCGATGCAATTTCGTTTGAATCGGTAAGACCGTTCCACCTAACTTCAGATGGAACCTCTACACCCTTCTTTGGAGAAAAAGCAGATCCGACGTTCTTGAAAAAATCTTTTGCACCTTCTCCAGAAACAAGTCCCCTGAAAAAAGTCTTTGCTGAATCATCAGCACGATCCTTATTTCCCATTCGCTTGATTACATTTCCCTTTTCATCCTGAATAACCAATTCCCATTCACTGATGTATCTTTTATCCTTGATTGAAAGAGGAATAACAAGTTCGTCCTGAACGCCATCATTGTTTGGTGAAATATAAACCGTTTCTTTTGCAAAAACCGAAGCTGCAAGAAGAATAATCGCAGATGTTGTTAGCAGATATTTTTTTAAAGATTTCATTCGTCATCATCCTCCCACAAAACAATTTCAGGTGCACTCGTATCTTCCTGTCCCAACATGATTGTAAGAGCAGCGCTCGCAACATTAATCTGAGATGATTTTGTTTCGATATTTCTGTATGCTGATGAAATTTTCATTTCACTCTGCTGCCATCCCTGCTTTGCCATAAAAGAATCTTTGTTTTTGGCACTGTCAAAATTGAAATTCACACTGATTCCAGCCGTCGGTGTTGAAAAAGGAACGCCCGAAATAAGTTCTCGAACATTTACTTCCCAACCGGTAGTAATTTTTACAACCTTGTAAATCAAGAACTGCATTCCAAGATCAAAGACTGCATTCTGGAAAGTTGGTGCTGAAACATCAGTTGAAAATCCCCAGGTAAAATTCTTATAATCAAGAAAATCTGCTGCAAATCCGAGTCGCATGGTAAAAGGCGCTTCAAGATCTACGACTTTATCGGTTCCATAATAAAGACCTTCCTGATTACTTTCGAAAGATTTTCCCAATCCGGTAACAGACAATGCCCATCTTGCATTTTGCAGAAAAGAAACTTTTCCGAGCATATACCAGAACCCAAGGTCGCAGGCAAGAGCCCAATCAACTTCAGGACCATATCCTGTATACAAACCGATTCCAATGTAAAGCCTGTCCGTCAAATCCTTTGCATAGGCACCTCGAGCTGCAAATGAATTGCCAAAATCCATTCCGACAAGCCCGTTCATAAGGAAGCCCTGTACGACAACAGCACCGACACCATATCGTGATGGTATTACAAGACCTGCCTGAAAGGCTTGTCCATAGGTTAAAGATGAAGCACTTGAAAAAAGTGACGTATAATCAATGTCCAGCATGTAACGCTGCTCACCTGCAATAAGAGAAGGGTTTACGGCAATTGAAGAAGAAACAGCCCCCTGAACACCTCCCCCTGTAACAGCAGAAGCTCCGCTAATCATTTCTGGACTTGTAAGTTCATAATAATTATCAGCATAAATGATAGGGTTATATGCAAAAAGCGGAACGGCCGTCAAAACGACAGCTGCAAAAAAAAGCGTTTTTGCAAACTTAGAAAAATTCATCAGAACCTCCTGAAAAAAAACTTAGCAACAGATTATAGCATAGATTTCCAGAAACAGGAATATATAGAAAATAAAAGATAACTCATTTTAAAATGAATGATTGACCATTGCGGATTTGCAGAATACAATTGTGAATATGAAATTCAAAACTTTTAAAGGCGGAATTTATCCACCAGAACACAAGGAAATGGCAGAAAACTTCCCCATCGAGAACGTTTTTCCTGCCACTAAAATGGTCAGTATTCCTGTAACTCAAGGCGGTGCTCCGAATCAACCGATCGTAAATGTTGGCGACCGAGTCATTCGCGGACAGATAATCGCAAAAAATGATGCTTTTATGTCTGCACCAGTACACTCTTCGGTAACGGGAACTGTAAAGAAAATTGAAGTGCGTCCTTTGGCTGCAAACCAGGACGGATTGTGCATAACAATTCAGGCTGAAGATTCTGATGAAACAAGCTTTTTGCCTGTTTTAGATCCATTTACATGCACAAAACAAGAAGCCCTTGCTCGTGTAAAAGAAGCAGGTATCGTAGGAATGGGAGGCGCAGCTTTTCCAACCCACGTAAAACTTAGTCCACCTCCAGGAAAGGTTATTGACTGCGTTATTGCAAATGCGGCAGAATGCGAACCTTACCTTACAATCGACTACAGAACGATGAAAGAAACTCCGGAAACCGTTATTGACGGACTTGCAATCGTTGTTCATATCGTAGGAGCTCAGACAGGAATCATTGGATTGGAAGATAACAAAATTGATCTACTTCCAATCTTGACGGATGCAATTGATAAAGCAGGTTTTTCTGATAAACTTGGCGTATGCATGGTCAAGACAAAATACCCACAAGGCGGTGAAAAATCACTCGTAAAAGCCGTTCTTAACAGAGAAATTCCAGCAGGAGGTCTTCCAGCAGATGCAGGATGCGTAATCAGCAACGTCGGAACGCTCTGTGCAATTTCAGAGGCTTTCCGTCTTGGAAAACCGCTCATCGACAGAGGCTTTACGGTTTCTGGCGGAGCATGCGAAACTCCTAAAAACCTGAAAGCACCAATCGGAACAATCGTTTCCGATTTAATACCTTCAGTATTCAACACAAAACCAGAATTAACAAAAATACTTTCGGGTGGTCCTATGATGGGCTTTGCCTGTGCAAATACAAACTTCCCGGTAGTAAAAAATACGTCTGGCATCACATTCCTAAACAACAAGGAAGCTGACATAAAAGAAGAAGGCCAGTGCATCGGATGTGGAAAATGCATCGGTGTATGTCCTATAAGACTTACACCAGTTATGATTGTTCGTTCCCTCAAGGCTGAGAATATTGAAGAAGCAAAAAAATTCGGTCTGATGGACTGCATCGAATGCGGTTCTTGTGCTTACACATGTCCTGCAAACGTTAAATTTGTCCAGCGATTCAGAATGGGCAAAGGAATTGTAAGAGCACAAATGGCTGCGGCAAGAGCAAAGGCTGAAGCTGAAAAAGCAAAAGCCGAAGCTGAAAAGGGAGGGAAATAATGGCATCTGCAGACACAAACGAAATCTATTTGTCTTCAAGTCCGCATTTCAAGAAAAAACTTTCTACGTCGGACATAATGATTTTCGTAATCATTTCGCTTATCCCGATTTGTATAAACGGAATCGTAATTTTTGGAATTCCTGCACTTGTAACGATTTTGGTTTCAACGGCAAGCTGCGTTCTTTTTGAATTTCTATTCCAGCTGGCAACTAAACAAAAAATCAAGATTAAAGACTGTTCGGCAATCGTAACAGGAATCCTTCTTGCACTCGTCTTGCCTCCTACAACTCCTATTTGGATGACAGTTCTCGGAGCTGCCTTTGCAATCATCGTTGCAAAAGGATTTTTCGGTGGTATCGGATCGAATGTATTCAACCCAGCACTTGCAGGGCGAGCTTTTTTGCTAGTAAGTTTTCCTTCTGCTTTGGGAGCACAATGGCTCATGCCACACATGAAACTTTCAATGCCTGATGCAATTTCAAGTGCAACAACACTTTCTCAGATAAAAGCAGGAGACTTTTTCGCAAACGGTGATACCTACCTACAGTTCTTCCTTGGAAACAGGGCTGGTTGTATCGGAGAAACAAGCATCCTTTGGATTTTAGTAGCATTCATCTTTTTGATGGTAACAAAAATCATCGATGGAAAAGCAACTATTTCAATGGTTGCAGTCGTAACAATTCTAAGTGCAATTGCAGGTGAAGATGTGCTGCTGATGTTGTTGAGCGGAGGACTTCTATTCGGAGCCGTTTTCATGGTAACAGACTATGCCACGACTCCAGTAACAGGTTGGGGACGAGTTATTTTCGGAGCTGGATGCGCCCTTATCACATTCCTAATTCGAAAATTCGGAGGATATCCAGAAGGCGTAATGTTCAGTATCCTTATCATGAACACGCTTACACCATTTCTGAACAAGATTACCCACAGAAAATATGGTTATCAGAAAAAGCCTAAAGCTAAAAAAGCTGATAAAAAGGATGGTGCAAAATGAAAAAAGACATTGCTCAGATGTTTAAGCTCGGTGCCGTTCTTGCAGCGTTCGCAGCCATAGCATGCGTTCTTTTGGCTCTTGTAAACAACATTACAGCTCCTGTAATCGAAGCAAAAAAAGCCGAAGACCTTAAAAACGGACTTCAGGAAATCTTTGCTGATGCAACAGATTTTGAAGCATATCCAGGCTTTTCAAAAGAAACGATTAACGGTGTTACCCTTGAAAGCATTTACATCGCAAAAAAGGGAGACTCTGTAATCGGAGCTGCAGTCCAGGCAACAGGCCCAACCTATGACAAAGCTACGATCCTTACAGGAATCACTACAGAAAACACAATCAAATCTATAAAAATTCTTTCAATCAGTGATACTTCAGGATTCGGACAGAATGCAACAAAACCTGAATTCTATACACAATTCGCTGGAAAATCCTTGAGCGATAACTTTTCGGCTGAAAAAGATGGAGATATAGACGGTCTTTCTGGTGCTACAATTACCAGACGAGGCGTTGCCAACATCCTTAAAATTTCAACTTCAAAAGCAACTCAGGCTTTAAATTCAGTTACAAAAGGAAGTGCAGAATGAAAAATGGTTTGAAAATCTTTACAAACGGATTGGTAAAAGAAAATCCACTTTTGGTTTTGATGATTGGACTCTGTTCTTCACTTGCAGTAACCACAGAAGTTTTGAACGGACTCGGAATGGGACTTGCCATGACATTCGTTCTTGTTATGAGCGAAATAATCATCAGTTTATTCAGGAAATTGATTCCAGAATCAATTCGAATCCCAGTATTCATCATCGTAATTGCAGCATTCACGACAATCGTTGACCTTTTGATGCAGGCTTATCTTCCTGCCCTTTCAAAATCAATGGGAGTTTTTATTCCACTCATCGTAGTAAACTGTATCATCATGGGACGAGTAGAATCTTTCGCAAGCAAAAATCCAGTTGGGCACGCCGCTCTTGATGCACTCGGAATGGGACTTGGCTACCTTTGGGTTCTTACGGGAATTTCAATTGTACGTGAAGTTTTAGGAAAAGGCTCTTTTGCAGGCTTGAAATTCATTCCAGATGAATATGTCATCGGATTTTTCACAAAAGCGCCAGGCGGATTCTTCGTATTCGCAATGTTCATTGCAGTAACACAGATGATAAAACAGGCACGAAGCGCCAAATCTGCAAAAAAGGAAGGTGAAAATGCCTAATCTATTGAATATTTTCTTAAAATCAATGCTCGTTGATAACGTTGTACTCATTCAGTTTTTGGCTTTATGCCCATTTATCGGAATGACCAGCGATACAGGAAAGGCAACCGGTATGGGAATCGCAACTTCATTCGTTATGGTTCTTGCAACAGCAGTTACCTGGCCACTTTATTATTTTGTTCTGGAACCACTCGGATTGAAATTTTTGCAGACGCTCATTTTCATTCTTGTAATTGCATCTTTGGTTCAGCTTGTAGAATTCTACCTCAAAAAATCAGCACCGGCGTTGTATAGCTCAATGGGTGTTTACCTTGCGTTGATTACAACAAACTGTGCAATCCTCGCCGTAACACTTAACTGCATCAGCAAAGAATACAATTTTATTGAAGCTATTGTTTATGCACTCGGTTCAGCATCAGGATTTTTACTTTCGATGGTTTTGATGAGCGGAATTCGTTCAAGAATCAAAATTGCAAATGTTCCAAATTTCGTAAAAGGAACTCCGATTCTTTTCGTTGCAGCAGGACTTCTTTCGCTTGCTTTCGGCGGATTTTCGGGATTGATTAAATAAGGCGGCAAAAATGAAAACTATTTTATTTACACTTTTAGTTTCTGCCGTTTTGGCAATGATTCTGGGTATTCTTCTTGGATTTTTCAAAAAGATTTTCCACGTAGAAGTTGATGAAAAAGTCGGCAAAATCCGATCTTGTTTGCCAGGCGCAAACTGCGGTGGATGTGGTTATCCTGGTTGTGACGGATATGCATCAGCTGTTGCAAAAGGAGAAGCTCCAGTAAACAGTTGTACAGCCGGAGGAGCAGAAGTTGCAAAAAAAGTCGGTGAAGTAATGGGCGTAACAGCCGAAACCGTTCAGAAAGTTGCTTTCGTTGGATGCCGAGGAACAAAAGATGTTGCTTTGGAACGCGGAAAATACACTGGAATTAAAACTTGTGCAGGTGCAAAACAGGCTATCAACGGAACAAAACTTTGCAACTGGGCTTGTATCGGCTACGGAGACTGTGTGAACGCCTGCTCGTTCAACGGACTTACAATCGGAGAAGACGGACTTCCTCACGTAAACAACAGTATCTGTACAGGATGCGGTTCGTGCGCAAGAGCATGCCCTCAAAAAATTATTCGACTTAACACAGCTGATCTTAAAGGTGTTCTCGTTCACTGTTCGAACAAAAACCCTAACAAGGCACAAGTAATGAAGTTCTGCAAAAATGGATGCATCAAATGCGGAAAATGTGAAAAGATCTGCGAGTTTGACGCAATCCATCTTGTAGACGGAATTCCACTTGTCGATTACACAAAGTGTACGGCTTGTGGAAAATGTGCAGACGGCTGTCCTACTAAAGTTCTTTCTCTTGCACTTTCATAAGAGAAAACTATAAAACTCTAATACAGAGTACCTGATATTTTTCAGGTGCTCTTTTTTTTGGCAATTGACTTTTAATATTATTTTTCCGATAATGATAACATGGCAGGTAATAAAGGAAACGAAAGTTTTTTCGCACGATTATTTTCAAAATTGCTCAAAAGTTCAGATCCAGACGTTGAAAAAAAACGTCTTTTGAAAAATATCGCTAAAGAAACAAACCATAACAAATACAAATTTATAAAAACAAGTTCCCTTGAGATTACGCCTCAATTCGGAAAATTCTTTTATGACATTTACAAAACGATTGCTCCTGCCCAATCAATTGTACGAAACATCCAGAATCCAAATCAATTCAAAAATGCTGTTTTTATAATGGGCATGAGTGCTGAACAGCAGAAAATTTATGAGCGTCTTTCTGAAGAGAACATCATGCAAGAAGCTGCCCAGAAACCTTTCAACGAATTTGAAGAATCAATCAAACAGGATTTGCAGGCTTTTACAAACGAATTTGATTCAGATAAAATTAACAAATTGAATGATATCTATAGAAAACTTGAAATGTTCAAGGTATTCTGTGAATACGACTATTACTTCCTTTTGAAAAAATTTGACTCTTCCATAAAAGAAGCAAGTTTCAATGTTCCGCCTCGATTCGATAATATCAGAGGGGAATACATTGTAAATGAAATCCAAGATTTTTACGACATACTTTATTCAATGCAATTGGACGGAGATTGGAGCGGAGTCCTTAAAGTTTTTAAGGAACTGCGTGGAGTTGAGCCTGTTGCCATCAAAACATGGAACAAAGTTCTTGCCATTTTGCGTGATGTCCGAAACTCACGAATCCTTGAAGAAATGCTCAAACTCATTCTTCAGGATCCTTTCTATACACAGAAAGTTAATATTGAAACCAAAGAATTCGTAGATGAATTTTTGGATAAACTTAAAAATCAGACACAGGAAGCTCTCCGAAAAGTTGAGAAACAGAGAAAAGACTCTAAAGTTGGAGAACTTGCAACAGGTCTCTTTGGAACAGCTGAAGTCATCGTGCTAAAGAACTACACGACAAAACTTAATCCTGTGTTTGAACGCAAGAACCTTTCTGGCTATACTTATTGCCAACCACTCAACTACATGAAAGCATTTTTGACGGATATTTTCAAAAAGGATGTGCGTGAATTTGCCGACCTTGTTTTGATTCGTGGAAAGTGGACAACAAATGTACTTTCAAAACAAATTTCAGACGTATATAACGCAATTCTTGCAAATTGTGAAGAACTAAATGCTTTTGATGACAGTCTTTCCGAAGAAAAAGACCGAGGAAGCAAGATTAAAATCCTCAGTCTTCGAAGCGACAAGGACACAGAAGCAAACAAAATCATCAGAACACAACTTCGTGACATAAACGAAGATGCCTTTAATATTTTGACTTCTACTTCACAGAACTTGGTTCAGTTTGCGCGTGATATCAAGGCACTTTTGGAAGATAAGGAAAAAACGAGTCCTCAGATGATTATCAATTGGAAGGAACTTGAGCATTTTTCTGACACTCCAATCCGTGAATTCGGAATTGCCATCTACAAAAGCATCTATCAGTTCGTAACTTTGATGCAAGTATTCCTGAAAAAGAACTAGGAATACAAAAAAGTTTTAAGAAAAAAAATCAGAGCTCATCAAAATAATTGCTGACATCATCCCTCTTTAGGACTATGAGAGAAAGGTCATCGAACAAGCCAAGTTCTCCACAGAATTTCTCCAATTCGGAGATTATTACGTCCCGAATTTCAGTAGCCGTCTTGGACTTGTTTTCAATCAACAACTTTTCTACCCTTTCAAGACCAAACTGTTCAAAATTTTTGTTTATGGAGTCAGGTAAACCATCGGTATACAAGAGAAGAATGTCGTTGCGTTTCATGGTAAAATCAGACTGTATGAAAGAAACAGGCATATCAGAAAGTCCTATCGCTCCGTACTGAAGATCTGAATTTTCAGGTCCTATTTTTCTGACATCGCCGGTGAACGCATCGAACAAAAGCGGATATGGATGACTAGCCCTGACAAGAGAGACTTTGCATTCATCATTTTCAGAAATCGGAGATAATTTCACAAGAACTCCCGTAAGATAATTATCGACGGCTCCCTTTTCCTCGCAAAAAGTGCGATTGATTTTTTCGAGAGTAAATGACAAAGATTCTGACTTTTCAAAAGAACTTTCAAAACTCTTGAAAATGATATTTTTGGCAAGCATTGTTATAAGACCAGATGCAAGGCCATGTCCTGAAACATCAAAAAGCGACAATCCCTTAATTGCTCCCGAATCATCATGATAAAAATCGTATAAATCTCCGCTTACGATATTCAGAGGCTTGTAGGCGACGGCAATTTGCCATCCCTTAAAATACGCAATTGTCTTTGGAAGAAGCTTTTGTTGAACTTTGGCAGCCATTTTCAGGTCGAGGTTAGAATTATTAAGTTCCTGCTCAAGCTTACGATTTGCATCCGAAATGATTTCCGTCTTTTTAATTACCTCAGCCTTAAGGTTTTCGTTAAGATAATCAATCTGGTTCGACATTTTGTTGAAATCTCTAGTCAGAATGATGATAAAACCGATAATCGTCAATTGCCACCCAAAAACCGAAAAAAACGGCAACAGGTTATTGTTAAAGCCCATTCTAATTATCAAGTCGGCTACAAAAGTCAAGACAAACGGCGAATAGCAAATTGTGATGATATGACATTTCATATGTTTCTTGTCGCGGATAAAAGCAAAAGCCATATAAACAAAAACAATAAAAAAATGAAGAGCAAGAAAAATCATCATGTACGGACAAATTCTCGTAAGATTAACATAATCTTTCATGAAAAGAATTATCAATATCGGAAGGAGCAGAAGCACCAACCTCAGTTTCTTGACAACTGCAGATTCCTTGTAGTCCAAAAAACTAACCACAAACGAGGTAACAAAATACATAATGATAAAAGATGGGATACAAAGGCTTACCTTCATAAAAGTGATGTACGGAATCTTATAATTGGCAAACCAAGGTACTTCCGGCGCAAAAAAATACGTAAGAAAAAACATCGTAGCAAAATTAACAATAGCAAAATCCAGATAGTGCAAATTCTTCTTTTTATCTTTGGAAAAAAAGAACATCATCAAAAACAAAAGCAACGAGCAGAATAGCCCGCCTTCAAAAAACATATAGATTTTTGAAGTCCAAAAAGTTCGGTTATTGGAAATGGTTTCTGCTGTTTCATCTTCGGTGATGATTACATTTTCAGAAATTGATGAGTTACCAAGACAGAAAACTTTGATTAAAATGACATTCTTTCCATCTCGATTCAAATAATCTTTCGGAAGGAAAAAATACTGGCTTTGATATTGAGCGCCCTGATAATTCGGAGGAAAAGAGCCATACCGCCAGATATATTTTCCGTTGAGATAAAGCGTATCAGAAAAATGAAGATACGGTATAACAAGTCCCAGATTAATATCCTTGAGATTTTCAGGAATCTCGAATTCAGTTTTTAGCCAAATATAACTTCCTACAGACCCAACCAATTCAGAAAGGTTATTTCTTTTGCTAGTATCAAGTGGCAAAAAATCTTTTAAGGATGCGACAAAGTCCAAATAGCTTTCATTTTCTACTTCATCATAATATGCATAGGTCCAAGAAAAAGTTCCATCAAGAGTAATCGTGTCAAAGTCGTCATTTTCGCGGTCTTTCTCCGTACACCCAAAAAGAGAAAAAGACAAAATAAGTATCACAAGAGAAAAAACTGTATATTTGAAAACTTTTTTCAAACTTTTCATTGTTTATATAATACAGCAAAACAAGTAATAACAAAACAACATTTTTTAATGCCGTTAATTTTTTCCATTAGAAAAAGAATTGTCAACCTAATAAAATTATCAAGTTGACAATAAAAAGGCATTTTGCTATAATATATTTTTTATCATGAGATAGCATGAACACAACATTTTTTATAGCCTTAATAATATATCTAGCAGTTTTCATCACAATCGGGATTTTGGACTTGAAGAAAATCAGCAATTTCACGGATTATTCCGTTGCAGGTAAAAAACAAGGCGGATTTTCCGTCATCATGACACTTTTGGCAACTGTAATCGGAGCTTCAACGACAATCGGAATAACAGACACTGTCTATAAAATCGGATTTCCTGGAATTTGGTGGCTTGCATTCGGAGCGTTAGGACTTGTT
>JAQYSN010000100.1 GCA_028725265.1 Spirochaetales bacterium
GACCTATTTTTTGAACTCATACCACGCATCTTTAATGCGATTAAAAAACTGTTCCGGGCTTTCTCCTCCGGACTATGATTTCGCCCAGTCGAGAGAACGCCAATACAATCCGGGATGCTTCTTTGATGCTTCTGTTTTCAGCATTCCTGCCAGTAGTCCATTGTTACTTTTCCAAAACTGAGGCAAAAATATAATTGGCAAAGAAAGCCCATAGGCAACAATTTCTGCTGTTTCTTTTGCTCTGACCAAATCACTTGCATAAATTTGCGTAATGCTCTTATTTCGCAATTCGCCCTTTGCCGGATGAACCTGCTTCTTCCCTTTTTCGGTCAGCACATATGTACTTCATCCTCCATATCGATTGGAGGGGTCTGCTCCGTGCCTCATAAAATAAATCATTTGATTGCGCCTCTAAAGTTAAGTTTAACAAGCTCCGATTTGTCAAAGGAAGATTATATCAATAAATAAGTTGAACGACAACCCCGCAAGGCCTATTCCGTACAGCAGGTAAAAACAGTACCTGTTACCTTCCGAATCCAAAGCCTTTGGTGAAGAGTGAAAAGTGAAGAGACAAAAAGTAATCCCCAAGGATAAATCCTCGGGGATTTGGGAGTTTTGAACTTAATGACACGAATAAAATGTGCCTGAAAAACGAGGATTTCTTACTTTTTATCTGTTTTTATTTAAAAATATCATACCGCCAATTTACAGTTGTAAATCCAACATCATTTGCTGAAAAACCGCCATGTGACTTTGCATACTCTCCATATTGCAAATCGTCAAAAGGCAGTAAACCTTTATCAATAATATCATTCACAACAAAAGCGAAAATGTTGAAATACATTTCATTGGTTGCTTTGCCATCTGCAAAACGAATATTACAGCAATTATTCAGTTTAAACCCGTGAGCCTCGTCAATTCCACAACCTGCAATAGCTATTAAATCGTCATTTTGGAATACACCGTATTCCATCACAGATGGATCTTGATAATGTTTTTCGTTTAGCAAATGATTAATATATCCATCAGTTTTTCCGTTTGCCCATTTTAAAATGTTGTCCTTATCTGCGTACGATAATTCTCTAATAATAACATTTTGGGGTAAATTATTTTTTATATGGTCTCCCAAATACAAGGATTGAGGGGTTGATTCAATTTCGCAATTAATGCCATATGATTTCAGATTCTCTCTCACTTTCTCGGGATTTTCATTTGAATAAAAGTTTATTGGACTATCAAATCGTTTTATCCACTCTGCTAGCAATGAAAAATCATCACTCACTAATTCCAGCCACACGCCACCGTTTCTGTCATCACCAATTCCTATAAATCCCTTTTCATAGTTACCTGATGGTGCTACTATTTGAAGTCCCATACATTTAATGGTTGTGCAAAAATATCCGTAACGCTTGCTGTCTTGTTCTAACAGATAATCAATAATTAAATCAGAATCAATTTGCTTGAAATCGCAATTTTCGTGAAGAAATCTATTCACACAGGAAGAATCTGTTAATTCATTCCAAGAAAGAACCTTGCTCTTATTTTGTTTTCGATATTCACTTGGCGTAACATTATAAATTTTTTTAAATGCTTTTATAAAGCCTTCATGGGAATCATAACCAACTTCTAATGCAATATCTAGTACGGTTTTATCGGTATTTCGTAAAAGCTCAACAGCCTTTTTAATTCTCATATAATTTACATACGACATAACAGTAAATCCTGTATGAGCAAGGAAAATCCGATTAAAATAATCAATAGAAAATCCTGCAAAATCAGCTACATTTTCTACGGGCATATCTGCATTATTAAAGTTTTTCTTTGCATAGTGAACGGCTTTGCTAATAAGTTCGGTGTTTTCCATAATTTTCTCCTTTAAATTTTTATAAAAAGCACTCTTTACATCATTTGTTATAAATGAAAAAAACAATAAAATCTTGAACAAAAGCGTCTTCCTTATTAACAATTATAATGTTATACAAAATTTGTATAGACATAGTTTAATAGACAAATTTTTGTCCCTATTGTGCCTCAACCATAGCATAAAAGTGATAATAAATCAATGCGGAGCATTGCATATCATCAATTCCGCAAGGAATTTCATATCATCAAAACGAAGTTTTGTATATCATCAAGCCGACAGAAATGCACACTTCGTGTGATGAGATACAAATGCGACTTGTCGCATTTGATGATATACACGCTATCGCGTGATGATATGCCAAGCCTGTCGGCTTGGATAAAAAAATTCTCTTTACTTTCGTAAAGAGAATTTTTTGGGTAGTTCGAACTTAATGACACGAATTAAAAATGCCTGAAAACTGAGTGATTTTCTTATGCTCTAAAATTATTTCCACAATCATGACAAAAATAAATTTTTCTTCTATTAGAAAACCATCTTTTTGATTGCCAAACATGACCTTTTCCTCCAGCTTTATGAACGATTGCCATCCACCAATCATAGCAAACAAACACCATCATACCAATCATCCATTTGCAAATTATCCACATAAAATACCAAATACCAAAAAGAACTATATATAAACAACCATGCTTACTCGTTTCATTAGATAATTG
>JAQYSN010000101.1 GCA_028725265.1 Spirochaetales bacterium
AACGACAGGGGGATCAACTCTTGAAGTTGCTGTTTATCATGCGGCAAGAAGCACTCTGAATTTTAACAATGCTGCGATTTTGGCTCTTTTTGAAAGCCTCATTGCGCTTATTATTTTGTTTTTTTATAACATTGTCGAGGAATCATCTTCAAAACAAAAAGAAATCCGACTTTCAGTTGAAAAGTCCAATCTTAATCATTTCAAAAAATCCGAAATTCCATTTTTTGTTTTGTTTATCTTGATAATAGTCGTATTTTTTATTATGCCGCTGTTTTCTGTGTTTTTTTCTTCCTTTACGAGTCGAGCCGGTGGTAAAGTTTCTTTCACTGTTTCTAATTGGATAAAAATATTTACGAGCAAGACCTTTTATTCATCCCTTTGTTCCACTCTGACTACAGCTGGATGTACATGCCTTATTTCTACACTTTCAGCTTTTTGTTATGCGCTTTTTTTGCGGAAAAAAGATCCGTACGGAAAGAATCTTTTTTTCAAACTCATACCTGTTTTTCCGATGGCCGTTTCTTCTGTAGTGCTTGGATGTGGACTTACTCAACTTTTTCCTCGTGGAAATTTTTTCTTTTTGGTTTTGTGCCAGTCTTCAATGTATTGGCCTTTTGCTTTTAGAACGATTTATCCTGTTTTGATAAAAATTCCGGGAAATGTTCTAGAAATTTCAGTTTTACTCGGAGAAAACAGAATTAACTCTATTTTTGAAGTTTTCATTCCGTATTCTAAGAACGGAATTTTGAGTGCTCTAGGATTTACGTTTGCAATGAGTTGTGGTGATGCAAGTCTTCCTCTTGTCCTTGCAATTCCAGACTATCAAAATTTAGCATTATATACTTACAGACTAGCCGGAAGCTATCGGTTCAATCAATCAAGTGCTGCTGGAATAATTCTTGCCATTTTGTGCATGAGTTTTTTCGCATTGGCACAAAAAAATAAGGGTAAAAATCATGGCATATCTTGAAATAAATAATATCTATAAGAAATGGAATGAATTCAATCTAGACATCTCTTTTCAATCTGAAGAAAATACCTTTACTTCGATTGTCGGTCCGAGCGGAAGTGGTAAATCCACTACATTGAGAATCATTGCAGGTCTTGCTAAAAACGACAGAAGAAACGACGGAAAAGAATTTTCTATATTTCTTGATGGTAAGAAAATTTCAGATTTGCCTGCAAACAAGAGGATGTGCGGAATGGTTTTTCAGAATCATTCACTTTTTTTGAACATGAATGTTATTGATAACGTGGCCTACGGGTTAAAATGCCGCGGTTATTCTAAAAATGATCGCTATGAAATTGCCAGAGAATATCTTAAAAAAGTTGAACTTGCAGGTTTTGAAAAACGCGATCCTGCTACTTTGAGCGGCGGTGAGGCCCAACGTGTTTCTTTAGCCCGCACATTGATAATAAAGCCTAAACTTATTTTGTTTGATGAACCCTTAAGTGCAATCGATGCACCTTTGCGAAAAAAACTGGCTTCTGAAATACTGAATTTGAAAAAAGAATTCGGTTTTACCTCTGTCATGGTCACTCACGATTTGAATGAAGCAAAGATGATGAGCGATAAAATTATCATCTTGAAAAACGGATTGATTAACTGGCAGGGAAACAGCACTGATTTCCGCGAGGACATGCTTTAGAGATTCGCCTATGTCGCAGGAAAAAAAGTTGCTCACGAACTTTTCCGCCTAGGTCGCAGGAAAAAAATACTTCCGCTGCAAGCAAAAAATCGCGTCGAACTGCTGGGCCGATTGCAGTTCCATAATTTTCACCCCTTTAGTTTTTCATTGCATTCAACAAAAACTTTGTCAGTTGATCGGCCATTTTTTCATTGTTTTCGAATGCGTCTTCTCCACAATAAAGCTTAAGTCGTTCATGATAATAGTCGCAACCGTATGAAAACTGGATCATCATCAGAATGCTATCAAAAAAGAATGCAAAATAGGCAGGATCTGCATTCTTTATCCATTTTTCTTCTTTCTGGGCTTTTTCAAAAAGGCCTTTATAAACCTTTGCCGAAACACCTTCAATCTCGTTCGCGAGTTCCTTTGCAAAGATATTTGCTTCCCTCGACGAAATCGTGTTGTACATCCTGTTTATTTCAGAACCATCAATTGATGTCTGAATAACAGTGTTGACTATTTTTTTTACACAAAGCTCAAAGTCATCTTCATGTGATATGACTTGACTGAGCAAATCGGTAAGTGCTTCAAGTCCAAAGTGCACACAAGCCAAAAATAACGAATTTTTGTCTTCGTAATATTTATAAATGACACCAACACTCAATCCCGCATCTTTTGCTATTTTATTGAGGCTCGCGCCTGTAAGCCCCTTATCAGCAAACTCTCTGATTCCCGCATTGATAAGGTTATTTAATTTTTCATCCGAAAGCTTTTTATAAATTTTCGTTCTCCTGCTTTATCAAAACTGGTTAATTTCGTAAGGAGGTCATTTGTATATTCCTGGGGGAAATATACAAACGTCTCTTTACATGACTTTTTTAAATAAATCAGCATAAGATTTTATTAACACGTGAATAACTATTCACGTGTTTAGCTTATTATATCTTTTTCAATTATGCAACAAAAAAATGCAAAAAGATTAAAATTTTTTTTAAGAATGATGATTCAGTTGTTTGTAATTATAATTTTGTTTGGTGTTCAAATATCCAAGATTTTTAAATAGGTCCATTCAGATATTTTATAGAGGATTCCTTGCGCACTTATGAAAAATTGCCCATCGGTTTCGTATAAAGCAACGTTATATAGATTTAGCATTCCATCTTCGACTTTGATTTGTTTTGTAAGGTTCTTTTCCTGCATTATGTAATTCCAGTTTTCTGGAAGAGAGATTTGGTTTGATTGCAGCGGAAGAATTTGTAACAGTTTGCTCTGAAATTGATCGCCGTCTCTTTGTAGAATTCGTGATGTTTTTTTACCATTTTTTATATCGACTATTTCCATTTGCTGAACTGACGAAATGTTATTTTGTAATTCTTCTGGAAAAAAACTTTTATTCAAAAAATCTTTCCATTCCATCGTGAAATATTTTGAATATTCATCCTTTGCTGAATAAACTTTGTCAGTAAGATTGTTTTTTATGAAGATTCTTGTTTCTGTCGAATCGCTCTTTGAAAAACTCAAATCCAAAAGCTTTCTTTCGTCATCTCCATATATTTGAATGTGATTAGCGTATACAATTTGATTTTTTTTAAGACTTTTTGTATCGACCTTTGCTAATAATATGACATTTGTCATATTTTGTATAAATTCTGATGTCATATTATTGTCACATTTTAGCCCTATATTTATTATATTGTCATATTTTATGTCATAATTTTTTGAATTAAAATATGACATAAAATATGACACTTGATTTAAAATGTTATTTTTCTGCTTTTTTTGAAGAATCGTATATGACTTTTCGCTGTCAAAAATGATTCTTTCGATTTTTTCGCTGTATTTTGGGTTTAGGAGTGCTGTCTTTTCCATTTTTCTGTTAGAGTTTGTGCGTTTGGTTGTAATTCCGAAAACTAAGGTGATGCTTAGGCAGATTGTTAGTGAAATTAAAAGGATGTTTGATTTTTTCATTTTGTCTTACCCTTTTTTGTTTTACCGTGATTTCTGATGATTAAGACTGTTGTCAAGACCGAAAGAACCATAAAAAGAGGTATGAAGAAAACTGTAAATAAAAGCGTAATGTTTCTGCATGAAACAAGTTCTTCTGTTGTGTTGATTTTTGTAAAGCTCGTGTCTCTGGATTTTTTATCCTTGAGTTCGAGGAAATCTTGAAAGCCGTTCATTTCGATAAGGGAATCTGCTATGTAATTGATGTTTTCCAGGCTTCCAGTATATGTCATCAAAAATGATGGGAAATATTGATCCGCAATTACTCGTATGTTTTCTTTCGTGCAGGCAATTGTGTGTTTTCCGACTGTTGAAAAGTCTTTTATGAGGTTATCTTTTGAAAATGGGTTTGTGTCAATCATGAATTTTTCATCGGAGGCTTTTTTTATGTAACCTTCCTCGCTCGTTTGGATGATATCATGGATAACGCCGTTTGTTTTAATTTCAACCGGCCAGTAAAAGGTCAAATCGGAGCTTTTTAC
This sequence comes from Spirochaetales bacterium, assembly GCA_028725265.1. GTDB lineage: Bacteria > Spirochaetota > Spirochaetia > Treponematales > Treponemataceae > RGIG9060. The sequence goes on from JAQYSN010000101.1 coordinate 4,118, forward strand.
CCAGAATGGATATTTGATTTTAGTGTAGTTACTTTCAAAATTCTGGTTTTGCATTGTCATTTCAAAACAGTTTTCATCAAGTACGAAATCTTTTCCAATCGTTATATCGAATTTCTCAAGAAGCAAACATAGTTCATTTTTGGATTCAAGAATCTTCCAATCGCCTTCAACATCTATCGTATAAGGACTCGTGCAGAAAAAGAACTTTCGACCCTCTTCTATCCTTTCGGCAACTATTTGTATCTCCTCGTTTGTAAGAGAACTTCCTCCTATCAGCAATACAGGAATTTCAGGGTCGGTTAATTCAAGCTCGTCTATTTTTATGTCTGTGAAGGCTAAAATCCCGCAACTTTCAAGGTATGGAACAAGGTAGGGATATCCGTTTTCCAGATTCAAATTGTTTTTGCAAATGATTATAGTTTTTGCTTGTTTTTTGGTTTGGATTGAGTAAAGATTTGTCGTAATTAGGTATTCAAGGCCATTTGTTGAAATGACAAAAGGAATTGTTTTGACAGATTCTTCGTCTTCTATGATGATTGCCGAATAAAATGAATTTAGTGTTGTGTCGGATGAGTTTTCGTTTGAGAAATTCTGCGCACTGATGTTTAAACTTTTAAGCTTTTTTTGGAGATTTTTGTCATTTTCGGGGTTTTGGATAAAAATATTGATATTTGAATTTTCATCGCTATATTTGAACAAAAAATCTATTATTTCATTTACTTGTGGATAGAGATTTTTTAGTTCTTTTGAATATGCATACGTGATGTTGATTCCCGTATAACAATCTTTGGCAATCCTTCTGCTTTTCTCTGATAGGGTAAATTCCTTGTTTTTTGTTAAATCAAGTTTTTTTTCAAACACTGCGGCATTAGACAACGATAGGATGATGAGTATAAGTAAGAGCGAATTTTGTAGATTCCAAAATTTTTTTCCCTTTTTGTTTTTGTAGATTTCTATTGCAAGGTAAAGAAACGCAAGACAGAGAATCAAAAAGAAAAGTATATCCTTTGTGTTCAATATTCCCTTTGCCGCACTTTCAAAATGCCAAGAAAATGAAAGTGTTTTTATTAGACTGATGAAAAATTCTGATGAAATTGTGTGATATTTTGGAAGTACATGGATAGTGTTAAAAACAAAAAGAGAGGCTATCATGACTATGAGGCTTGCAATTTTGTTTTCGAATACAATTTGTATGAAAAGTGAAAATGAAAGGAGCATGGCTCCATAAAAAAGAATTGCAAGATAGCCTGTGAAAATCTGACTTATTTCCAGCTGTCCGAATCTAGCAATGAAAGGTAAGGTCAGCAATGTTACTAATGTGTTTGAAGCGAAAATGATGAACGAAGCCAAAAATTTTGCTAAAAATTTAAGTGAATCTTCAATGGCTAGATTTGAAAAAACATCGTCATTTTTGAATGAATTAAAAGTCAATGCTGGAATGAAGGCGAGCATTAAAAATGGAAATGAGCCAAAATAGTTTTTTAAATCTACACTTTGGTTGTAAGTAAAAAATCCGTTCA
>JAQYSN010000102.1 GCA_028725265.1 Spirochaetales bacterium
TCATCATGCGTGTTGATTTTAACGTACCTATGAAAGATGGAGTTGTTCAGGATGATACTCGTATCATGGCAGCACTTCCTACTATTAAATATATTTTGGAACAGAGTCCTCGTTCTCTCGTTCTTATGAGCCACCTCGGAGATCCTAAAAAGGATGTTAAAAAGGCTCAGGAAAAGGCTGAAAAAGCTGGAAAGACTTGGACAGATGCAGATGCTGAAAAATTCATCAATGGCAAAAACCGAATGAAACCAGTTGTAGAATATTTTGCAAAGAAACTCGGAAAAGAAGTTACATTCCTTCCTGACGCTCTTGGACAGAAAGCTGCAATCGACGCACTTCCAAACGGTGCCGTTGCAATGCTCGAAAACGTTCGTTTCCACAAAGAAGAAACTTCTAAGGATGCAGCTGAGCGCGATATTATGGCAAAAGAACTTGCTGCATACGGAGATATCTTCGTAAACGATGCTTTCGGAACAGCTCATCGAGACCAGGCTTCAACAGCATCTATCGCAAAATTCATGGGATGCGAAAGCGTCGGCGGTTTCTTGATGGAAAAAGAAGTTAAATACATTCAGCCAATGGTTGAAAATCCACCAAAACCACAGGTAGCAATCATCGGTGGTGCAAAAGTTTCTTCTAAGATTGCCGTTTTGGAATCTTTGCTCAAAAACGCTTCAGCTCTCGTTATTGGCGGTGGTATGGCTTACACATTCCTCAAGGCACAGGGACACAAAGTTGGTATTTCTTTGGTTGAAGATGACTTTATCGACACAGCAAAAAAATTGCTTTCAGATGCTGCCGCTAAGGGCGTAAAAATCGTCCTTCCTGTTGACCACGTTGCAGCTGATAAATTCGACGCTAACGCAACTCCAGTTGCAGTTGACGGAGCAGACATTCCAGATAACCTTATGGCTATGGATGTTGGCCCTAAGACAATCGAACTTTACAAGGAAGTTCTTGCTACAGCAAAATCAGTTGTTTGGAACGGTCCGGTTGGAGTTTTCGAATTTGATGCATTTGCAAAAGGAACTGCAACAGTTGCACAACTCGTTGCTGACGCTACAGGCCGAGGCGCTATGACAGTTGTTGGTGGTGGAGATTCAGTTGCTGCCGTTAACAAGTTCAACTTGGCAGACAAGATGAGCCACGTTTCAACAGGTGGTGGAGCATCATTGGAATTCCTCGAAGGAAAGACATTGCCAGGTATTAGTATTCTCGCTCAAAAATAAATTTTTTCGCGAGAAACACAAGTTTTGGCAAAAAAATGCCAAAACTTGCAATCCTCGCAACTAAATAGGTTTTATGCGGACAGCCATACAAGCTGTCTGCCGCATAAAACTACTTAATCTCCCGATTCTTTCGAACGGGAGAAACAACGTTCGACCTGACACTGCGTGCAGGTCAACGCATATCGGATAAACGCATACAAGCCGTCTCGAATTTCGGGGCGTTTTTTTTTGTCTGGTTAAAAGTTGTGCTGATTACGTGCTGATTTTTATAACGTTTTATAGTGAATTTTTATTAAATAATTCTTATAATCTTCTTATACAAAAACTAGAGGATTATTTATGAAAAAATCGTAAAATTATTGAAATAAACATAAGAAAATGCTAATCTTGCAAAAAAATATAAAAAAATAGAAAAAGTGAAAAATTCAGAAAAACCTTTGTCAAAATTCGAGGCATCATTGTCGTTGCTTGCCTACATTGTTTCCGCAAGTCCTGTGCAACTGGTGGCCCAGGAAAAAGTCCCTTCTTACCATGAATCTAGTTCCAAAATTACAAAGGAAAGCACAGAAAAAGTCATTACCAGTGAAAACGGCGGAGTAATAGAACTTGGAAATGCAAAGATTGAAATTCCTGCTGGAGCTGTTGAAAAGGACACGGTAATAAGCATCGAAAGAAGACTTAGAACAGAAGAAACAGGAGAAAGCATAGCAAACGTTCTTCCGGGCAAGGGCTGCTATAGGTTCTTACCTAAAGGGACGGAGTTTGCAGTTCCTGTTGAAATTTCACTTCCATATGATGAGATGCTGAATTCTAAAAAGCAAAGTCTTGAAGAGCTTTATACATACTTTTTTGATACGGAAAAAAATGAATGGGTAAAACTTGAACGCGTAAAAATAGATGAAGAGAAATGCCTGGTTGTTTCAAGGACGACTCACTTTACGGATATGATAAACGCGACTTTGACACTACCAGAAAGCGCAAGTCCTTCTGATATAAACTTGAATTCAATTAAAAATCTTGAAGCTGCAAAACCAGACGGTCATCTTATAAAATTCAATCCTCCTAAGGCAAGCAATACAGGAGATGCAGAATTCAGTTTTGAATTTGACATACCTTCCGGAAGAAGAGGAATGCAGCCTTCCGTTTCCGTATCCTATTCGAGTACAGGCGGTAACGGTATAATGGGCAAAGGATTTGACCTTAATTATGGAAGTTCAATAACTATTGATACTAGACTTTCTCTTCCAAAATACAATGGAAACGACCGGTATATGCTTGACGGTATTCTCCTTCAAAAAGTAGAAACTTCCAGTGACGGAAAAGTAACTACCTATTCGCCTCTTAAGGAATCTGACTACAAACTGATTGAGCATTATACTGATGGAAATGATGATTATTGGCAGGTAACGGATAAAAGTGGAAATCTGAAAAGGTATGGAAGCTATAAGCTTGGCTGCAAGGATGAAAACGGTCAGTATTTTTCTGACGGCGATGCAAGAACCGGCACAGGTTCAAATACTTTTAAATGGAATATCACAGAAAATATCGACATAAAGAAAAATACCATAATATACAAATATGAAAACAATGGCGGATATTCTTATCCAAAAAAGATATATTATACTGGTAAAAAATCGAAACTCGGGCAATATCATGTGGAATTCAAGTACAGGACGGACCGAAAAGACGTAAGAGTGGATTCCCGAAGTAAGAGCTTTGTAAGTACAAACTATCTTCTTAGTGAGATTCAAGTAAACTATAAAGATAATCCGTGTACAAGAAAATACCAATTCAATTACAACAGTAATTTTAACGGCGAATCTATTGTCGAAAAACTTACAGTTTTTAATTCTGCGGATGAAAGCTACGACTATAAGTTTTGCTATGAAGGACTTTCGAAAAATAATCAAGGTCAATATTAGTATTTTTCTGCACCCAAAATGTGGCAATCCAACAGTGAATTTCAGAAAGGACAGGGATTACAACTGAATAATTCCATGAGTCTTGGTTCCAACTATAATGCCGCATCAGGTGTTGGTTATGGAACACCGGTAGCAGACGTTCGTGTTACAGGCGGTATCAGCGGATCTAATACAAACGGAGAAAGTTATTCTGACTGTACGATGGTTGACCTCAATGGAGACGGAAGACTCGATGCTGTATATAAAAAGACTGACTGGCAGGAAACAGGGACAAATTTGTTGTACTGTGCAATCAACAATGGAAAAGGTTTTGATGACCCCGTACAGCTGAATTTTCAAAGCGCGTATGAAATGGAATATGAAACTTCTAGTGGTTCTACGTTGGGCTTTAATGTTTATGTTGGTGGGGGATTCCTTCTTGATGAATTTTCTGTAAATGCGGGCGCAAGTTATTCTCAGGTTAAGCAGACATCTTCTTCTGATAAATATTCAACGTTTATGGATATGGACAGGGACGGATATACAGACATAATTTTGTCGAATGAAAACTACTATCTGCATAACAATGGTAACTTAACATTTTCTGCAAAAAAATTGGCTTCTGATGTTGTTGTAAGAAATGTTAAGCGCAGTGTCAGTAATGAAGAAAAAGCAGAGTATGATGAAAATTATTTTATGCAGACCCCATTCAGAGCTTGGAAAGCTCCGTACGATGGAATCATATCAGTAAAGGAGAATGCGGTAGGAATTGGAACTGATTTTTCAGGTAACGTACAGGCGGAAACACATATACCAGATGGAAATGGACATCAAAAAATAACCATGAATGTTCCTGGCAACATGGAAAAGAAAGGAATAAACATCGCCAGAGGTGATAACATATATTTCATTACGAATGCAGGATCTGAAATAAAAAATAAGGATGTAGAGTGGAATATTGATATACAATACGAAAAAGTGTGTGTTTTTGACAAAGATTATGAGCCGGTGATTTTCTTTCCGGAATTGATAAACCAGGAAAAAATCACTTGTAAAAAGTCGCAAGAGTCTGAAAATAGTAATGATGAAGAAACGAAAAGTAGTCTGAGCAATGCAGCTGATGATGATGCAAAAGATGAATTGCTGCGGAATCTGAAAAACGAAGGAGAAGAGTGTCTTTTAAAACTGTATGATGTCGAAAGTTCTGTATCAGTTAGCACGAAAGAGAAGAAAGATGAAGTTGATAAATATGTTTATACTGCAACAGCCTCTACAAATTTTGATTTTAACAGAATAAAACAATTGACAAAACAGGAGCAAAAACAGATTTATGAATTTTTAGTAGAATCAGGTTTTTTTCTACCCCGAGTCTTTACGAAAGAACAGTTTAATTCGTACTTAGCGTTTTTAGAGAAGAAAGGCAGTGCTTTGGCAGAATCAGAAAAATCTGAATTTTTTGAGCACTTTGCCAAACAGATAAAGTATGATGTTACGACAGAAACTTATAGAATAAGTGATTTTAAGGATCATGAAGCGGCCAGAACATTTTATGACACATATGGGTTCCCGAAAGATGAAAATAATGACTTGAGAAAAGATGTCCTCGAGAATTACAGAGTTTTAGATATCGATCCCGAATTTACGGAAAAAGGAATGATCTATGACAATGAAACTTCAGTGGAATACAAGAACAACAATCGAAATGAAGATGAAGCAGGTTATTTTTTCAAGGAATTCGGGCAGAAAAAGGTTTTTATAGGAAAAATTTTTGAAGAAAAGATTTTTTACAATATTACCGAGGAAAAACTTGAAGCAACAGGTGATATTCTGACTCGTCTCTCATTAATCGAGACTACAAAAAGTAGTGACAACTTGAAGCTGGTTATTGGACTTGATAAAAATCAGGACAAATATAAAAACATAGTAGAAATTACATTGGATTCAATTTGCAATGCAGCTGAAAAATTGAAGAAATCCGAATACGAAAAAATCATAAACTCTTATGAAAGATTAAAATATACAAATATTGATGATGAGCATTGGGAACTTGAAGATGACTGTGAAAGTCTGGATGCTCTTTTCCGTGATTTTAATGAAAACTATTTTACTAAAGACATGCAGAAAGAATTTATTGAATGCATGTACGAAAAGAAAACCGGATTCCGGGAAGAAGAAATAGAAGTAGAAAACGAAAAAGCGGATTCAGAAAATAATGATGGAACCACAGATTCAAGCCTGCCCGAAGCTGGTGAGGACTCAAACAGCAGTACATCAGCAGATGAAGCTTCAGAAAAGACAAAAAAAGTTGTTCAAGTTGAATATGAATATTTTGCTGTAAAGAACAATGCTGACAGGAAATCTGCACAAAAAATTCTAGACGAGTATAACAATAACTACATAATAAGCGAAAAATTTCCTTTTTATACAAATGCATTTTATGTCTATGAATTAAAGGAATTTCTGGCAGAAAGAATACGAAGAAGAATATTTCTCGGAAGAAAATAAATCTGTATGGAAAGATTATTGTTCTGGATGGATAGATTACAGTACAAAGAAAGAGGAACTCGAAAGAAAGTTTACTGAATTTGGTTATCTAAAATATTCCAGGATTAATTATGAGCTGGAATATTGCAAGAATTATCTATATGAACCAATCAGAATACAAGAAACGACAAAAATCACAGGTGTGTGTTTACAGAGCGACGGAAGTATTTTTGAACAGGAATCAGAAATAAATAGTTTAACATGGAATTCCCTCCGTGATTTCAGTAATGAAAATGAAAATTCGCCATTAACGATTTACACGTATGAAAAAAATGAGCAAGTGGGAAATGAAACAAAAACAATTGATGTCGATGTAAACATTTCAAGCGGTGAATTTCTGTATGGAGGAAAAAAGGGATGGCAATATGGTATTTGGAAGGGGGCTCTAAACAAAGTTCCTTTTAGCGAGGAGAACCTTCTGAAATTCCGTGAAGATAATTCCGAAAACATTTCCACTGAAGAATTTGAGAAATTGAAGAATAGTTCGCAAAATACGTCAATTGAATCATTGACGGCAAACAATACGAACCATTATGAAGATAATATCCACTTTTATGCAGTACAAAAAAATGAAACGGATGAGCAGGATATAGCTTCGGAAAAAGTAGCAATAGAAACAGAATCAGAAGGTGGCAGATACCGTTTGGTAAATAGCAATTCTGATATTTCATATGAAATAGATTATGACAACGTACTTGTCGGAAATATAGCCGTAGATTCAAAAATAGTAAGGGTTAACGGTAAAAGAACTGTTCAGAATAATTATTACATGCCATTTATTTGTGGCAATAAAATTCATGGGGACCGGGCCGGGGGCAGTGCATACTACTCCTTGGTTAGTGTGGAATCTGAAACATCTCATGCAGCAAGCTCAAATGCCTTTAACATGCCGTATGTGAGCAGAACTCAAACTGATGGACATGATTATACGCCTTCTGCTAATGTAAATTTTGGTTTTGGTGAATTAAGTGAAGTATTAAAGTTTGCTGAAGGAGACTTTACAAAGAGTGCATTTAGTAATTCTATAGGAACTTCTCTTAATAGGGGTTGGAACAATTCCGAAACAAAAACCGTACAGTCTGTTCAAGACATGAATGGTGACGGACTTCCTGATATTGTTGTAAACGAAGGAAGCAATATCAATGTAATAACTTCTGATAAAACCAACGGAACAATCAGTTTCAAGGGCAAAAATAGCTTTACAGGGATAGACGGCATATCAAAAACGAAAACAGATGTAGATGTTTATGGTGGAAGTGTGTCAGCAAGTGGAAATGTTTCTGTTGAAGGTAAACATGTAAAACTCAATACAGCAGGCGGTGGTGGAGGAGTTACTTATACCAATGGAACTTCATCTGTAAATGCAGGATTCATAGATATAAACGGAGACGGTCTTGCAGACTACTTTAATGGAGATTCTTTCCTGATGAATACAGGATCTTCCTTTGCTGCAAACTCTCTTGTGTTTTTTGACTCGGACTGTATAAATAAGTCTACTTCAAACAATTTTGGAATGAATGCTTCCATAACAGTTGGAACTG
>JAQYSN010000103.1 GCA_028725265.1 Spirochaetales bacterium
TAGTGAATTACAGAATCATATACGGGTACAGTTCCAATCATGCACGGACATTCAGCAACCAGTTTTTGTCTGAAAGGCTGTGTATTTCCATGGCTTGAAAGATCCATTATCGCATCAGCGCCAAGATTTACGGCCTCGAGGACTTTTTTCATTTCGATATCGTAATCCTTGCAGTCGCGTGAAATACCGATATTTGCATTAATTTTTGTGGTCAGACAACTTCCCACTCCACAAGGATTCAGACAATCGTGTTTTTTGTTTTTGCAGATGACGACCTGCCCTTTTGCGACAAGTTTCATAAGATCTTCAGGGTTCATAAATTCTTTTTCTGCAACAATTTTCATTTCGTTTGTAATGATGCCTTTTCTTGCAGCGTCCATCTGAGTCGTATATTCTGTATTAGTTTTAGGTTCTTTCATTTTTTCTCCAAATTCTCCATATTTTCCCATATTAAATTCCAAGAGTGATTCAACGGTCCCCTTCCCTTGCCTAAATCCAGCATTGATTTTATTGCACCGGAAACATATTTTTTCGCATCATATACGGCAGTCTCAAGGTCCTTGCCCAAGGCAACTCTTGCACAGATTGCACTCGAAAGCGTACATCCGGTGCCGTGCGTGTTCTTATTGTCGATTCGTTCGCTTTCAAACCACTTCCCGACATCTCCTGTAAGCAGAAAGTCCGCACAAGATGTGTTTTTCGTGCAAGATGTTCTTTTCGTGCAAGATGTGTTTTTCGTGCAAGATGAGCTTTTCGTGCAAGATGAGCTTTTCGTGCACGACGAGTCCGTAGCAAAGTGGCCACCTTTCACAAGCACGGCACATCCATACCGGTTAGCAATGATGTCAGCCGCTTTTTCCATATCGTCATGTGATTCAATTTTAGTTCCGGATAGAACCTGAGCTTCTGCGATATTCGGTGTAACAAGAGTTGCCAAAGGAAAAAGCATTTTTGTAAGACTTTCGAGCGCATCATCCTTCAAAAGAGGTCTTCCGCTCGTGCTTACCATGACAGGATCGAGCACAACCTTTTTTACACCATATCGTTCAAGCGCAGAGGCGATTACTTCAATAATCTGCCTATCCGACACCATCCCGATTTTCACGCAATCAGGATAGATATCTGAAAAAACGGCATCTAGCTGAGAATCCACGATTGATTCATCAATATCCTGGATTCCAAAAACACCAAGAGTATTTTGAGCCGTAACCGAAGTTATCACGCTCATTCCGTATACACCGTGCGCCATAAAAGTTTTAAGATCAGCCTGAATTCCGGCTCCTCCGCTTGAATCACTGCCCGCAATCGTCAATGCGGTCTTCATAAGGATTGCACCTTTTCCAAAAGAGCGGCACTTGCTTTTTCGACATCAGGCTTTGAAAAAATAGCACTGATTACGGCAATTCCACAAATTCCGCTTTCTGAAAGTTCATGCACGTTTTCTTCCGTTATTCCACCGATTGCAACAACAGGAATTTTCACCTCTTTACAGATTTGCCCAAGCACTTCAAGGCTCACATCTACGGCATCATCTTTTGAACCTGTCGGAAAAACTGCACCTACGCCAAGATAGTCAGCACCGTTTTTCTCGGCTTCAACGGCCTGCTCCACAGTCTGAGCAGAAACTCCGATGATTTTATCCGGTCCGAGAAGTTTTCTTGCATCCTGCAAAGCCATATCAGATTGGCCAACATGAATACCGTCTGCATCAAGTTCTTTGGCGAACTCAACATCATCGTTTACGATAAACGGAACTCCGTATTTCTTGCATACAGACTGAACCGACTTAGCCTCTTTTTTGTAAAAGTCCAATTCCTCATCCGAAAGCTTTTCATCCAAGGCTTTTTCTCGATACTGAATCATTGTGGCTCCGCCTTTTATGCTCATTTCGACCTGCTCGTCCAAGGCAAATTTTCCACCACATCTTTTTGTCCAGCGACAATCAGTTAGGGCGTAAAGAGAAAGACTTTCCGCAAGTTTTTTTCTATCGAATTTCATATTTTGCACCTTTTTCAAGGATTTCATCGCTCATGTTGTAAATAGCATCAATTATCCGCTTCGAATACGTCGCGTTTCCTTCATATTCTGCAAGATGAGATTTTGCAATTTCCCCGGCAAGCCCCATCGTACAGACAGCCATTGCTGCGCTCTCAAGTTTGTTATCAGGATTCGCTGAAAGAAAAGCACACATCATTCCTGAAAGTTGGCATCCCGTTCCCGTAATCGATTTCATTTCTGGTTTTCCATTTCTGATTACATAGCATTTTTCTCCGTCCGTAACCAAATCGATTTTTCCAGTGACAGCCACAATCGAAGATACTGTTTTGGCAAAGTTTTTAAGCCAGGTAATTACAGAATCAAGATTTTCATCGGTCACGCTATCTGCCACATCTGCATCTACACCTTTCGTAGAACATGAAAAGCCAGCCAAAGTTTTTATTTCCGAAATATTTCCGCGAATCACATCAAATTTTACTTTTTTCAAAAGATTTACAGCCGTTTCTGTCCTCAGTTTTGAAGCTCCAGCACCAACTGGATCCAAAAGGACGACATGATTCAATGAATTTGCTTTTTTCCCAGCGATGAGCATCGATTTTATCGTGCGCTGATTAAGCGTTCCGATATTGATGCAAAGTGCATTACAAATCGAAGTTATATCTTCGACATCTTTTTCCTCATCAGACATAATAGGACTTCCGCCTATTGCCAAAATGATGTTTGCAACGTCATTCACAGTGACATAGTTTGTCATACAGTGAACCAATGGACTTTTCGCCCTTACATTTTTAATGATTTCCATCTTACACTCCTACCTGCGGAATGCCATGGAGGAACGATATGTCTGCAAAAAAAAAGAGCAGATACACAACAAGGTATATCCGCTCCATTTTTAGCGATAAATCAGATCCCTACGTTGGCATTATCCAAATCAGGTTTTAAGGGTCTAGGACAACATCCTACTCTCAGCCAGCTTTGCGCCAGCTCCCCATTTTTTATTTTTTCGACTGAAACTCAGCCGTTTTTATCAAAAACTCAGTCAGTTCATGAGAGACTTATATTTCTGAGCAAGTCTCTTTGACTTAACCGCAGCAAGTCCGCAATAGTTTGACGGATGTTCAAAGAAGTTCGCCGGATTTTCAACTCCCAATTTCTCAAGTTGAGCTGTGATGTCCTTATATTCTTTTTCGTGAGTCTTAAGAACTTCGAAAAAGGTTTTTCCTGTCGTTTCAGCTTCAAGAGTGATTTTTCGGATAACTTCGTGACCATCATTGTAGCCAGCTTCACCAAGAAGGATGTACGCAGGTTCAGCAAGAACACCGCCCTTAACTTTTCCACCTGCGTTTTCAAGGTTGCGAGCCATTCCGTCCTTATCAGCCTGAAGGCCTTTTACTACAGAATTCATTCGAGCAACTGCCATCGTAAAGCCAGAAACGTAATCGGCAATAAATCGCTGGGAAGCAGAGTTTGTCAAATCACGCTGATGTTCTGAAATCTGGTCCATATAGAAAGTGATTACACGAGGGCACATTGCTTTCCAAAGTGATTTTACGTGTTCGCTGTTCCATGGATTTCGTTTCTGAGGCATTGTTGAGCTTCCTACCTGAGTTGCAGCAAAGTATTCGAATACCTCACCAATTTCACTTCGCTGAAGATTTCTAAGGTCATCAGCAAGATTTGCGATGATTCCAAAAGCAACGTTCATCTCAAGCAAAAGACGAAGAACATATTCTGGTTCAACAAGTTGATTTGAATATTCTGATGGCTGAAGTCCCAAAAAGCCAGTATAGATTCTTTCGAGCTCTTCTGGATCTTTTACAATCATCGAAGGACCATTATAAGAACCAACAGGGCCTGCAAGTTTTCCTACCAACTGATTTGAAAGTTCTTCAATTCTGATAATTGATTTTCCAAGTCGTGAAACGAATTCTGCAATTGACCATCCGAAAGTGATTGGAACTGCATGCTGTCCGTGAGTTCGTCCAACCTGAGGCGTGCTACATTCGCGTTCTGCAATATCACAAAGATAATTTTCAAGTTTTTTAAGTTCTGGAAGAACAACATTCTGGGTAACATCCCTCATTCGACAACTCAGAGCCGTATCAAGAATATCAACTGATGTTGCACCAAGATGAATGAGCGGTCCGATTTCAGAATTAACCTTTGTCTTCATAACATTTACGAGAGCACGAATATTGTGCTTTGTTTTTTCTTCTTCTGCGTAAACTTCCTGCGGGTCGATGTTTTCAGCAACCTTGTCGAGCTCTGAAGCTACGGCATCAGTAAGCTGCCCACGAATCTTAAGGTGCGCTTTTACAAGAGCGGCTTCGCATTTTGCACATGAGCGGATTGAAGCTTCTTCTGAAATGTATTTAGAAAGGCCGGCAAAAGCATCGGCTTCCGACAAAGAGTATCGGTGATCGATACATGAAAGGTTTTCAAAAATGTTTCTTGTTTCCATAAGGCAAGTATATCTGAAAAGGGGCATTTTATTCAATCTACGTTTTATTCAATCTACAAAAGAACGTCGATGAAGACAAAAAAATCGTGCAACACTTTTGCCACACGATTTTCTGATAACAATCTTTTTTTAGAACCCCTTGATTTTTCTGCCGAAAAGCATGTTCTGGTAGCATCGAATACATCCTGGGAAAATTCCTCCCGGACATTCATCGATTGCATGTCGGAACTTGTTAGCTCTTTCGCCGTTGTAGATTTCCTTGAACGACTGTTCCTTGATATTTCCAAGAGGATATTCTGTGTAGTCTGCACAGAAAAGAACATCACCATTGTAGTTGATATTAGCCTGTGTCCATGGCACGATACAGTGATTCCGAACAGGAATATCCAAGTGATGATAGTATTCATCAGTTTTTTCAGGATTTAAAGTTGGAACTGTAATGCTAAGATAGCCATAATCCGTTGTATGAATCTTATGCAAAATACGATGAGCTTCTTTTCCGTCAATTCCATTGTTGTATCCAGTGTTGTATGCCTGAAGACATTTACTTTCAATTCCAAGTTTTTCACGGAAGAACTGCTTGTGTTTCGCTACGATATCATCGTTCGTGTAAGTTCCAAGGTTGTAAATGTGCCAGTCAATCTTAAAATCTTTGCAAGCAACGGCCAAATCTTCAAGAGACTTATAGTTCAAACTCGTTACTGTAGTAACAATTCCCATAGAAGGGAAATTTGAATGATACATTTCCTTGTACTTATTGATAGCTTCAAAACCTTTTACAACCCTATCATAACTTCCAGGGCCACGAATTTCATCGTTCACATCCTTGAATGCATCAAGAGAAACGAAGATTACATTCCATTGGTCTTTTACAATTCGTTCAGCATATTTTTCAAGTAAAGTTCCGTTTGTGTTTACGGAGCAAAAAGAGCCGCTTTTTTGAATGTAGTTTACCAGTTCACACAAGTCAGGATATAAAAATGGCTCCCCCCCCCATAGATAGTAAACAGGTCGTTTGTATTTTAATTCATCAACAAGTTTTTTGTATGTTTCAAGTGGAACAATCGATTTTGCTTCATTTGCTGCAAATTCACCTTTAAGGTAGCCTTTATCACCACGCTGCCCGCACATTTTACATCTAAGATTACAAAGCGGAGTAAGTTTGAGATAAATCAAACTAAAATTTTTCATGTGGTCATAGCCTTCAAAGTGACGTTTTTTGAGCATTGATTTATACATGTTCAAAAAGCCATGAAGCATGCGCTCTCCGACTTTCAACTTTAATTTCAAAAGGCCTGGTACAACGGCAAAAATATTTTTTGGTTTTGCCCTTCTTTTCGGAGCTTTTCCTGTATTTACTGTAATTTCTGTTTCATTTTTATCTGACATCATTTTTCCCTTAAACTCAATCGAATTAATCGACTTTTTTTGTATCACTTGTTAAAGATTTCATTGAATTAGAAATGCACCATGCAAGAAAGTTTTTAGGAATAAGACCTGAAGCAAAAGCAGTAATTTTATTTCCAAAACCGGCACGTACATACGAACGACGGGCAAGAACTGACTTAACTGCACACTTTGCTACGGCGTAGGCACTCATTCCGTTTTTATATGAAAATTTCTTGTATTTTTCGCTGACAATTCCACAGTTATTATCAAATGATGTTCTGATATAACCAGGCTGTACACAAGTTACGTTCACTCCATACTTTCCCAATTCGTGGCGAAGAGCAAGCGAGTAACTCAAAACATAGTTTTTGCTAGCAGCGTATGAAGCAAACATCGGAGTAGGCTGATTTCCGGCAATAGAACCGATGTTCAAAATAGAACCAGTTTTTCTTTCAGCCATGTCTTTTCCAAAGACTGCACACATCTGTGTAAGAGTGATGATATTAAGCTTAAGCATACCAACGACCTTATCGCCCAAATCAATTGAAGAACCATAAAGACCACAGCCGGCATTGTTCATCAATAAATCAATCTTGATTTTTTCACTTTCACAGAAATCAAAAACTTCGTGAGCAGCATTATCTTTTGATAAATCGCATGAAAAACACTTTATTTCTACTGAATTTTTTTCAGAAAGAGATTTTTTCAATTCCTCAAGCTTGTCACCAGAACGGGCAACAAGAACCAAATTATAGCCTTTTCCAGCCAAAATCGTGGCAATTTCCTTACCAACTCCACCCGAAGCTCCCGTTACAAGAGCCCATTTGCTACTTTCCATTGCTCCTTTATAACATAGATTTTGCAGAGTGTCTACAAAATCGGCTATTTCGTCAAAATAAAACCTACATCTTTAAAACAAATTGCAGTTCTGTTATAATCCAAAGCATGAGAGTAGCAGTTATCGGTTCAGGCGGCCGCGAACACGCCATTAGCTGGGCTTTAGCAAAATGCCCCGAAATAGAACAGGTCATCTGTATCCCTGGAAACGGAGGTACAGCAGAAGAAGAAAAGTGCATCAATATCAATCCTGCAAATTGTGATTACACGGAAACGCTTACAGGAAACGATGCTATCGTTCAAGTTTGTGCATACGAAAAAGTAGATTTTGCAGTTTGCGGACCAGAAGATCCTCTTGCAGACGGAATTGCAGACCAGCTTTGGAAAATCGGAATTCCAGTTGTAGGACCTAAAGAAAAAGGTGCTCAGCTTGAGGCAAGCAAAGACCTCGCAAAATCGTTCATGCAAAAATACGGAGTCGCATGCGCAAAAAGTGCAACATTCACAGATGCAAAATCGGCACACAATTATGTTGATGAACAGGGTGCTCCAATCGTCATCAAGGCTGATGGTCTTGCCGCAGGAAAGGGTGTTGTCGTAGCACTCAATATCGAAGATGCCCACGCTGCAATTACAGAATTCATGGAAAATGGAAAACTCGGACAAGCAGGAAATAAACTCGTTATCGAAGAATATCTTTCGGGAGTTGAAATTTCAATTCTTGCCGCAGTCAGCGTAACAGAAGAAACGGCCTCAAACGGAAAAGCAACTATCGTTCCTTTCGTAACGGCACGAGACCACAAAAGGTTGATGGATGGCGCAAAAGGTCCAAATACAGGCGGAATGGGAGCAATCGCACCGGTTGCAGACGTTACAGAAAAACAACTCGAAGCTTTCCAGAAAACGATTCTTGAACCAACCCTCAAAGGTCTTATCGAAGAAAAAATGGACTATCGTGGATTCATCTTCTTCGGAATAATGCTTACAAAAAGCGGTCCAAAACTTCTTGAATACAACGTTCGACTTGGAGATCCAGAAACTCAGGCCGTTCTACCATTGATGGATTTTGATTTTGCTGCAATGTGCCAGGCAATCATCAACGGAAATCTTAAAGATTTTTCTTTCAAATGGAAAAAAGGTTTTTCTTGCGCACCTGTCGCTGTTTCAGGTGGATATCCAGCAAGTTACAAAAAAGGCTATAAAATCTCGATTGATAAAAACGCCATCAAGGAGCTTGGAACAAAAATTTTCATTGCAGGCGGAAAGGTTGATGAAAATGGAATTCTCGTAACAAGCGGAGGCCGAGTTCTTGCGGCATCTTCAATCGGGGAAACTTTTGAACAAGCTTGGAACAATTCTTACAAGGCTCTTGAATCAATCAACTTTACGGATATGTTCTATCGAAAAGACATTGGTCTTCCTGGAGCGGCTGAAAGTTTGTAATAAGTGCTCCGTAAAAGAAGCATAAAAAAACCGGATGTCATCACGAAAAATGAAGTGAAGTGCACTTCAAAATGGCATCCGGTATTTTTTTCTCAAGAATAATTCGTACAAACAAAGACACGGACCACATAACTTTCGTCCATGACAAATTGGCTTTCTGATCAGCTTAACACGAGCTTATCACTCACCTGTCCTGAAACACTGAACTTAGCAAGCAAATCTTCTACAGTAAGCTTTTTCTTTTCTTCACCTTTGGCATCAAACACGATTTTCCCATCCATCATCATGATAAGGCGATTTCCATATCGCAAGGCATCTTTCATATTGTGCGTAACCATAAAAGTCGTAAGATTATCTTCCGTCACAAACTTTTCCGTAAGCTCAAGAACTTTCTTTGCGGTTTTTGGATCTAGGGCCGCTGTATGCTCGTCCAAAAGCAACAATTTTGGTTTTTGCAAGGTTGCCATAAGCAAAGTCAATGCTTGTCTCTGTCCACCAGAAAGCAGTCCGACTTTCGCAGTCATCCGGTTTTCAAGCCCAAGGTCCAAAAGAGCAAGCTTTTTTCTATACAAATCTTTTTCTTCTGCCTTTATATGCCAAGCAAGTCCCCGCCTTTTTCCGCGCCTCATTGCCATAGCCAAATTTTCTTCAATCTCCATATTTGCGGCTGTTCCCATCATCGGATCCTGAAAAACTCGACCGAGGTATTTTGCCCTGAAATATTCAGGCTTTCCGGTAAGACTCATTCCGTCAAGTGTGATGGAGCCAGAATCCGTGTAATGGACACCAGCAATCAAATTGAGCAAAGTTGATTTTCCGGCTCCGTTTCCACCGATAACGGTTACAAAATCTCCTTCTTCAAGTTCCAGATTAATTCCACGCAAAGCCTTTTTTTCCGTTATCGTTCCCGGATTGAAGGTTTTAGTAATATTTTCAAGTTTTAGCATTGTGCCCATATTTTCCTCCAATCCTTAGTTTTCGATATTTCCGTGCTTGAATTTATCGTCTGCATGACGAGTATCAACCTCATTTGCAGGACCTCTATAGAAACGACGTCGCCTATCAATTCTGTTTTTAAATACAGGAACTGAAAGAGAAATGGCGACTATTAAGGCTGTCAAAAGCTTTAGGTCTGTCGATTTAAGTCCAAGCTGAAGAACTACAGCAATAATGATTCGGTAGATTATCGAGCCGAATACAACTGATATCAAAGTGTACCAAAAACCGAAATGCGAACCAAAAATCACTTCACCAATGATGATTGATGCAAGACCGATGACGATTGTACCGGTTCCCATTCCGACATCAGCATAGCCTTGGCTCTGAGCGACCAAAGCACCACTCATTGCAACCATACCATTTGAAATCATAAGCCCGATGATTTTGGTAACATCAGTATTTACGCCAAGAGCACGAATCATGTTTTCGTTGCTTCCTGTTGCCCTTATTGCACTTCCGTATTCAGTTCCGAAAAACCAGTACATCAGCGCAATAATTGCAGAGCTAACAACAAACCCAATAATAAGAGAGCAAGTCGTTGTACTCAGTGCGCCTCCAGTCAAGGCTTTAATCTGAGACATCATCGTTGAATGTCCCAAAAGCGGAGTATTGGCCTTTCCCATAATCCTGATGTTAATAGAATAAAGAGCTATCTGCGTCAAAATACTTGCAAGCAAAATGTTTATCCTAAGTTTTGTATTCATAAAACCTGTGACTAGACCACAAAGAGTTCCCATGATAAAGACAAAAATCAGCGTAAGCCATGGATTCATCCCGTGCGTAATCAAAACTGCGGTTACGGCACCTCCGGCAGCAAAACTTCCATCAACTGTCATGTCAGCCACGTTCAGGATTCTAAAAGTAAGATAAACACCCAAGGTCATGAGTCCCCAAAGTATTCCCTGAGAAACAGCGCCTTCCATTGCAAATAAAATCGACATCATTAAACTCCGAAATTAAATCTTAAAGATTGTCTGGAATTGTGATTCCAAGTTTTTTGGCAGTATCTTCATTAATTTTAAGATCACATTTATCAAGATACTGAATTGGCATCGTAGCAGGCTTATTCTTTCCTTCAAGGATTTCTACGGCCATTTTGGCAGTCTGCTTTCCAAGTTCATAGTAGTTGATTCCGTAAGTTGCAAATCCGCCCTGATTAACCATTCCTTCTTCGCCACAAATTGTAGGAATGCCGTTTTCGTTGGCAATCTGTGCAACCAAAGCCATACCAGCTGCAATCATGTTGTCCGTAGGACTGTAGATTGCATCAACTTTTCCGCAAAGGTTCTGAGTAACCTGCTGAATTTCGTTTGAATTTGAAACTGTAGCTTCAACATATTTAAGGCCAAGTTTATCACAAGCTTCCTCTGCAAGTTTTACCTGGAAGAAAGAATTCTGTTCGCTTGAGCAATAGAGCATTCCGACAGTCTTTGCATTCGGAACTAGTTTCAAAAGAAGTTCCATCTGAGCTGCACATGGAGTAAGATCTGATGTACCAGAAACGTTTCCACCTGGAGCCTTATTGCTTGCAACAAGTTTTGCACTCTCTGGATCCGTTACTGATGAAACAAGAATAGGAATGTCCTGAGTAAGATTAGCAACAGCCTGAGCTGCAGGAGTTGCAATTGCAAAAATCAAATCGTCACGGTCATTAACAAGTTTTTCAGCGATTGTTACGCAGTTAGCCTGTTCGCCTTGAGCATTCTGATAATCAATTTTTATGTTTTTTCCGTCTACATAGCCTGCTTCAGCAAGCCCGTCAACGAAGCCTTTATAATTGGCATCCAAAGCCGCATGTTCAACAAGCTGGATTACACCAATTTTGATTGTCTTTGCAGATTTTTTACAGCCAGTAAAACAAATTGTCACAGCTGCAACCATCAATAAAACAGAAAGAATTTTCTTGCCTTTCATTTTATCAAATCCTCCAAAATTTATTTTTAACGAATTAAATTTTACAAAATATGAAAAAAATAATAAATGAAATTTTTGGAATTTTTGAGATTATTACGAAAAAAGTTTTTGACAAAAAAAAGCCCCCTGTCAAAAATTTCAAATTTAACAGGGGGTGAATTTAATCAAATTAGATTTCAAACGCCATTACAGACTTGAACGGCATTATAAGTCTTTTTTCCAAAGTCCGTGCTTGTTGCAAAACTCATAAGCTGCAATCAGTTTTTCATCAGCAAGAATGAATTTTGCTTCTGGAGATTGAGCAGGTTTTAAATATTTTCTCTGAACGCCCTTATCCGTTTCAATTTCAATCCACTGGATATAATGATCATCTTCCATAGGATGTACAGCAGAACCTACTTTTACTGTAACCTCGCATCCTGAAACTTCGACTACAGGAACGTGTTTTTCCGTAGCGGCATCCGTTGTATTAGCCTTCATTTCCATCATTTCTTCGCCACAGCAAACGATCACAGGACATCCTTCTTTAACTATTTCTACTATCTTTCCGCATTTCTCACATTTGAAAAATTTAGCCATGTTTCACCTCTAAAAAAAATAATTTTCCTTGGAATAGTATATGGGATATTTTTGATAAAAGCAAATTGTTTATGCAAATTGGCATGGCAAATTGGCACATTAGAAAAAAACGTGATAAAATTGGGTTATGAGTAATTTTTCCAAATCACGAGAAGAAAAAGTTAAGCAACTGAGGCTTATCGAAATTGACAAGATGATTCGTGCAGGAAGTTATCCTAATGTACCTGCAATGCAAAAAGAATTCGAAGTTTCACGGGCAACTATAATGCGTGACCTTGATTTTTTGAGAGACCGTTACAACGCACCACTTGAATATGACTACAACAAAAAGGGGTATTATTACACAGATGAAACATTTTTTATCCAAAGCGTGATGCTAAGTGAATCTGAATTATTTTCGCTTTCTGTTATACAACCTCTTCTAACCCAATACAAAAATACCCCGCTTGAAAATTCGATGAAAAATGTTTTTTCGAAAATCACGGAAATGCTTCCAGATGATGTTTCCGTCAACACGAGTTTTTTGGGAAATGACATTTCTTTTATCGGAGATCCTCTTCCAAAAATTGACGAGGAGATTTTTACGAATGTATTTTCCTCAATGCGAACTTTTCACACGATTAACTTCAAATATCGTTCACTCAAAAGAGCCGATTACACAAATCACACTGCCGATGTTTATCACGTTCTGTGCCACAGAGGAAACTGGTACATGCTGGCATTCGAACATCAGTATAAGGAAATACGAACTTTTTCCCTCGCACGAATCAAGGAAATCGAAGTTTCAAAAAATTCATTCAAAATACCTGCAAACTTCGATGCAAAAAAATACTTTGATCCGACATTTGGAGTCTGGAATAATGATGAAAAACCTAAAAAAATCGAACTTTTATTCTCTCACGAAATCGGAACTTACATCGCAGAAAGAACCTGGAATGAAACACAGGAAATTAGGGAAAATGATGATGGCTCCGTTTACCTTTCCTTCGAGTCTAATCAGATGCAAGAACTGAAAAACTGGATTTTGCATTTTGGAAAAGTCGTGACGGTCATAAATCCACCAGAACTTATCGCTCAGATAAGAGAAGAAATACAATTAATAGCAGAAAAATATTGAAAACTCGCTAGTTGAATTGTAAGATATTACTTAGGAGAAATTTATGAACAAAAAACAAAAAAAGACCAGTATACTTTTGGTACTTCTGCTTTCTATCGATGGATCAATCATGTTTTTCAATTTTTTTCAGACACTTTTTGTAGCACGCTCCTCAAGACTTAGTTTGATTCAAGATGCGGATGCTAAATACGCAGAAATCGTAAAAGCCTATTCTTTGGCAATGGAAAATGATGTTAATGGCTATTTTAAAGAGTTAAACTATTACACTGAAGCTGACATCATGAAAACGGGTTCTATTAGAGAAATCGCAACATGGCTTATGGATCACGAAAAGGATCGTCCGGAAGACTTCGATTACATCATGATTGCAGGACCAGATGGACATTCATATAACGACATCGGTTCTAGAACGCACATCGAAACAAGAAGTTATTTCAATGCAATAATGAAAGACGGAAAAGATTTTTACATCGATGATCCTGTAATTTCAAAAACGACAGGAAAACCTGTAGTTCACATTACAAGAGCAATCAAAAGAAATGGCAAAAATTTTGCAATGCTTGCCGGAGTTATAGATCTTAATCACTTTACAGAAGAAATAAAATCAATAAAAATCGGCGACGGCGGATACGCAGTTTTGCTTGCATCAGATGGAACAGTTCTTTATCATCCAAATTCTGAATTTATCATGAACAAAAATTTCATCACTGGACTTTCAGAAGGTTTTGAACAGATGTCTGAAATTGCAACCCACATCAGTGCAGGTGAAACAGGACATGCCTGGATGACTGGTTTGAATGGAGAAAAAGATTATTTTTCATACCACGGCGTAAACGGAACTCCATGGGGATTAGCTTTTTCAGTTCCTCAAAGTCAGATTTATAATATCATTGTGAAGATACGAACTCAGATGGCAATCTTCGGAGTGATAGTTGTAATCGTTACGATTATTTTTGGAGGGCTTTTCCTCTATTTTTCAATTAAGCCTCTCAAAATCGTCGAAAAAACAATCAAAGGAATTGCTTCTGGAAACGCAGATCTTACACAACGAATCCAAATCAATTCTACAAACGAAGTTGGACAAGTTGTACAAAGCTTCAATCGCTTTACCGAGAAACTACAGGTCATTATTTCTGACGTAAAAGACTCAAAAGAGGAACTTGCAACGGCCGGTGAAAGCATGAAATCTGCCGCTGTAGAAACCGCTTCATCGATTACAGAAATTACATCAAACATCAACAGTATGCACACTCAGATTACTTCGCAGGCTGACAGCGTACAAAAAACAGTCAATGCCGTTAATCACATTGCATCCAGCATGAACTCATTTGAATCGATGGTAACCTCTCAATCGGCCGGCGTTACTCAGGCTAGTGCAGCCGTAGAAGAAATGATCGGAAATATTTCATCAGTTAATTCTAGCGTTGAAAAAATGGCAGGTTCTTTCGAAACTCTTGCAAAGACAGCACACAACGGCTTTACTAAACAAGAAGATGTTAACAACCGAATTATGCAGATAAAAACTCAATCAGCCATGCTTCAAGAAGCAAATGCTGCTATCAGCCAGATTGCAGAACAAACGAACCTTTTGGCTATGAACGCCGCAATTGAAGCTGCTCATGCAGGGGATGCAGGAAAAGGATTCAGCGTAGTTGCAGATGAAATTCGAAAGTTAAGTGAAACATCAGCCGAGCAGTCAAAAACGATTGGTGAACAGCTCAACAATATCGGAGAAGCAATCAATAGCGTAGTTTCAGTTTCAGTCGAGTCGAGCGAAGCTTTCAAATCCGTTTCTGATAAGATTTCTGAAACAGAAATACTCGTTATGCAAATTAAATCTGCAATGGATGAACAAAACGAGGGTTCAAAACAAATCAGCGAAGCTCTTTATAACATGAACGATGCAACAGTTCAGGTTCGAAATGCAAGTCAGGAAATGCAAGTCAGCAACAAACAAATCTTTTCAGAAATTCAAGCATTAAGTGATGCAACAAAAATGATGAAATCTGAAATGGAAGAAATGGAAATCGAAGCAAAACGCATCAATGAAACAGGCATTCAGCTCAAGGATATTTCTGACAAGGTTGATTCTTCTATCGTCAAGATTGGTTCGCAGATTGACCAGTTCAAAGTTTGACAATAGACTTTTGATTTAGTATTCTATGGCTCGGTAAGGATTTTCTTTACCGGGCTTTTTTTTTAAGTTGATTTCGCGCAGAAAATTACAAACAGGAAATAAAAAAATGGATGAACTTTATCGAAAATACGAAAATCTTAAAAAGACATTAAAATCTTTTGGAAGATGTGCCGTTGCATTTTCAGGCGGAGTCGATTCAACATTTTTAGTAAAAGTCGCAAACGAGGTTCTTGGAAACTCATGCCTTGCCATAACGGTAAATTCTAGTGCACTATTAAAAACAGATCTTGAAAACTCAATGCAATTTTGCAAACAAAATAACATCAATCACTTAGTTTTGGATTGTGATGTACTTTCAATTCCAGGACTTTCCCAAAATCCGCCAGAGAGATGCTACATCTGCAAAAAAGCCTATTTCTTGAAAATTCAGGAAGTCGCAAAAGAACATGAAATAAGCATAGTAATCGAAGGTAGCAACACGGATGATGACAATGACTATCGGCCAGGCCAAAAAGCCTTAAAAGAACTTAACATAATCAGCCCGCTAAAAATAGCAGGACTTGGCAAATCTGAGATTCGCCTTCTTTCCAAAGAATTAAATCTTCCGACATGGCAAAAGGAAAGCGCAGCCTGCCTTATTTCGCGCTTTTCCTATGGAGAAGTTCTTACAAAAGAAAAACTTTCGATGGTCGAACAAAGCGAAGAATTTTTACGCAATCAGGGTTTTCATAAAATCAGGGTAAGAATACACGATAAACTTGCAAGAATAGAAATAGCTCCGGAAGAACTTTCCAGGGCTATTCAAGAACGTGACTCAATCACGAAAAAACTATGTGAATTTGGCTTCACCTATGTAACACTTGACTTAGAAGGCTACAGGATGGGAAGCATGAACGATATGCTGGGGCTCAGCTCTTAAACTGATTTATTTCAGTGCTGATTCTTTGAATTGATTAATAGTTAAATCCGTGCCGCTACGCGCCACTAGTTAAAAACCCGAACACTACAAACATCAGGGATACTAGTGTTGAACTTGTCGCTGTAGGTCATACCGTTATGGGCGAAATCCATTAACCTGACGAAACTATCGCTGGAAGGGTACTGACAACAAGACCAGTAAAAGTTTGTGCCAAATGTACTTCCGCCTGCTTTTGAAAGGCTTGCATCTACTATAGTTTTGTTCTGACAGATTGTGTACAGTTCTGCCACTGTTGGTAAATACCAGCCTTCTGCAAGGTCTCCTGTAAGACCGTTGTTTTTAGCATAAGTTAAGCTATAGTTCCATGCAGGGTAATTTCCAGGATTGCTCTCTGCATCAGAACAGGCTTCTTTTAGTATTTTCCAGCCGTCACTTCCGTCCATGTAACCCCCATTCACAGCTCCTTGCAAAGCAGTTATGTTTGTGTTGTAACCTGCGGCACTATCTGTGCACCATTTAAGATTGCTTGTATGAACAATTCCTACGCCAAGGGCTGGCTTTGTTAAGGTATCAGCTCGTACGATTACTGCGGCAACTTTATTGCTTTCTGGTGTATTGTCTTTAGATAACATACTTCCGTCTTTTAAGATAAAGTCGCCAACATTGTATTTTGGAGTGTATATTGTATAACTCACACTTGCTACAGCACTGTTGTTCATGCCGCTCTTTACGGCAATTGCCTTAAGTGTCATTGGTAGTGTTACACTGATTGCAACTATGTATTCTGTGCTTGATGCTGTTGGTTCACTGCCGTCTGTTGTGTAATAAATCTTTGCACCTTCTGTGCTACAAGTGATAGTTACTTTTGTTCCACTGTCTACAGCACCTGAAGCAACGCTGAATGCTGGGGTTGCTACTGTTATTGTATAACTAGCACTTGCAACAGCACTGTCGTTCATGCCGCTCTTTATTGCAATTGCCTTAACTGTTACGGCTTCCGTTACGCTGATTGCTTCTGTGTATTCTGTGCTTTCCGCTGTTGGATCGCTACCGTCTGTTGTGTAATAAATCTTTGCACCTTCTGTGCTACAAGTGATAGTTACTTTTGTTCCACTGTCTACAGCACCTGAAGCAACGCTGAATGCTGGG
>JAQYSN010000104.1 GCA_028725265.1 Spirochaetales bacterium
TTTGCATGATGGTGTTTATGAATGGATTCATTCTGTGACGCTTGGCACTACTTTGGATTGTCGAAAATGGAATGTTCCTATTGCGGTATACTGTGCTTATACATTTAGTTATACACAGCATAGTTATGGTGATACGACAAGTTTTTATTTCATCAATAATTCCGAATATTATGATGAAGTTGGAAACTATTTGACTCTTTCTGTTAAGATTTATTAGGCTTTTTGTGTATTTTTTTAGACTTGCTTTAAAAAATGTATTTTCTCGTAAAAGTTCAGCAATAATGATTGTATTCATTTCGCTTTCCATTACGATGCTGATGATTGTTAATGCTCTTTTTGATGGTACCGATGACGGAATCAAAACAGTTTTCAAAGATAGCTTTACCGGAGACATTGTAATTCGTGAAAAAACTAAGGATAACATCAGTTTGTTCGGAAACGTATCTGTAATAGACAATTCTGTTATTCCTACACAAGAACTTTCATCTCTACATGATATTTATGACTACATTTCTTCTCTAAAGGAAGTCGATAAATTTACATTTCAACTTTCGTCTTTTTCTCTTCTTGAAGTCGAGGGACGAAAATTTACGTCTGCCCTTTTTGGAATCCGCTCTGATGAGTATCTGGAAATGATGAATTCAATCCAAATCACAGACGGAGAAGTTTTTCATACAGACGAGAAAGGGTGTCTTGTTTCACAAAATTGGGCAGATGACTTTTACCACGAAAATCACTTTCGAATTAAAGTCGGTGATGAGGTTCAGCTCATTTATTCTGATGGAAATACTTTTAGAATCAGGGCCGTTCCTGTAAAAGGAATTTATTCCTATCCTGCAGAAAATAGCGTTTTAGACAAAATAGTCCTTGTTGATGATGCGACGTTGCGTTCTCTTTTGGGACGTGATTATCTATATGTCGAAACTGAAGACTTGCTTGACGATGAAAACGTTTCTTTTGATGAAGATTTTGATTTTGATAGTCTTTTTGAGGAAAATTCGGATTTTGAAATCAAAGAATCGTCAGCGAGAAATGCCGAGCAAATTATCCTCGATCTTAATGACAAGGATTCTTCTTTTGCTGAAAATGATGTTGAGAAAGTCGCGTCAGATGACTTTCTTTCGACGAGTTGGGATTTTGTCATTATCAATCTAAAGGATGGCGTCAATGAAAAGAACGTCATCAGAAAAATTAACAGATTTGCTCGTCAAAACAACTATACTTTTGAAGCAATGGACTGGAGGCATGCAGCTGGAATGTCTGCGCAGTATGTTTTCTGGCTTAGAATCATTTTGATAATCGGTATTGCCGTAATTCTTTTTGCAGGTCTTATAGTCGTAAACAATTCGCTTGTCGTAAATATTGTCGATAGAACCCGGGAAATTGGTACGATGCGTGCTATTGGTGCAAACAAAAAAAATATTTCAGCATTGTGTATGCGTGAAACTCTTATTTTGACGATATTTTCAGGAATTTGTGCTTGTGCACTTTCGTCTTTGATAATTTTGCTTTTCAGGTCATTCCCTATTCATCTTTCAAACCCTTTTTTCATTCAACTTTTTGGAGACGAATATATTATCCCGGAATATAAACTTAAAAATTACGTTCTTGGGTTGGGCTTAAGTGCGGGTCTGGGATTAATTTCGTGGATGTTCCCTGTATTTGAAGCATTGAAAATCATGCCTGTCGTGGCAATGAAAGGCGGTAAGCTATGAAAATTTCATCAATTGCGGCGAGAACTCTTGTTCATGATAAAAGACGCTACATCATGCTTTTTTTTGCCGCTAGTATTGGAATGGCACTTACTTTTTCTATCTGCGGAATGATGAATGGCATGATGAATTCCCTTTACAATAAGGCTCGCATTTACTACGGTGGCGATGCCATGCTTTTGAATCATTATATATCCTTCGGAGATTATGATAATTTTCAGTCGAAACTTGATCCTTATTTCAATAAATATGGATATTTCGTTTCACCACGAATTGAATATGTCGATGAGAGTTATGTTATTTTTGAAGGAACTTCGATTAAGCAACGCAAACTTAAAGGTGTTGATTTTGCAAAAGAAGAGAAGCTTTTTAAGAGTCTGAACTTTGTTTCGGGTGATGCTCTTTCTATGAAAAATTCTAACGGAATATTGATTTCGCAGCAATTGGCAGATCTTCTGAGCGTTCAAATTGGTGATAACGTGACGCTTTTGGTCAAGACGGTTAAAAACTATACCAATACAGCATCCGTAATCGTAAAGGGAATCTTTCAAGATACGAGTGTTTTTGGACAAAATATTTCTTACTTGGATATCGATTTTTTAAGAAATATAGCAGGAATTTCCCAAGACATGGCTTCAACTATCGGAATTTTTTCGAAGGCCTTTAATTCCAAGGGGCTTTCCAAAATACAAATTGCAAAGATTCACAAAGACTTGTCAGGTTTTTTGAATATGTACAAACTTACGGATAGTAAGAACGAGTTTTTGGGAGATCCAAACTCATTTCGTAGCCCCAAAGATGCAAGTAAAATTTGTCTTGTTTCTCTTGATGCAAACCTCGATGATATAGCATTCTTAATTGATGCTATGCATTTGATCATTTTTTTGATAATGACTGTTCTAATCATCATCATTGCAATTGGTATTGGAAGTACTTATAAAATCATCGCCGTAAAGAGAATTAATGAAATTGGCATTTATATGGCACTTGGAATGAAACCTTCCAAAATTTTATTTGTTTTCTTAATTGAAGCATTCTTTTTGCTTTCATTGTCCTTTGGATTTTCAATCGTTCTTTCTTTGCTTATAGTGCTTTTATTCAGGATGATAGATTTTTCAGGAATACCAAACTTTGACATCTTTCTTTCAAATTCTCATATTCTGATAAATCTTTCCTGGTGGCAGATTTTAGTAATTTTTATTGTTATATGCATTGTTACGATGTTTTTTGTATTTATGACTATTCGAAAAAATGTTAAAATAAATCCTGTAGATGCACTGAGCGTCGCAGAATAAAATTTGAGGTATCATTATGAAAAGAAATTTATTGTCTATCTTGCTTATCTTAGGAGCATCAATCTGTATTTTTGCTCAAAGTTCTGCAGATTACGAACTTTTAAAAAAATGCGATTCTACTACATCCTTCAAGGATACTGATTTTTCCGCTGAATATTCGCTTGTCCAGACAAAACCTGGTCAGGGCTCTACTCTTACGGAAGCCATCATGTATCGTCGTGATAAAACAGCAAACTATACGATTTTAATTACAGCTCCTTCAAAGGATAAAGGAAAAGGTTACCTTCAGTTGGACAAAGCCGTTTGGTTTTATGATCCTGAAGATAAGAGGTTTACTTATTCAAGTAAGCGTGATAAATTCCAGAATACAAATGCAAATACCTCTGATTTTGCACCTATGGATTTTTGTGATAATTATAAGATAATCACTGCAATTCCAAAAAAACTTGGTAGTCTTGACTGTGTTCTCTTTGAATTAGAGGCAAAAGTTGATGATGTTGCATATCCAAAATTGAAGGTCTGGGTTACAAAAGAAGACGGCCTTATTCGAAAAAAAGAAGATTATTCCCTTTCTGGCCAGCTTTTGCGCACGACGCTTATTCCTCGTTATCAACTTATAGGTAAACATTCTATTCCTGATACTATGATGATTGTTGATAACCTTAAAGGTAAAAAAATTAACGATAAGATGCAGTACGAAAATACAAAAATAACGATAAAGAATGTTTCGTTTGCATCTCAAAAAGATTCCGTATTTACCAAGGCTTATCTTGAAATGAGCAATTAATGAAGAAAAAATTTTTCACGCTATTAGCCGCTGTGGTATTTTCTTTTTTTCCACTTTCTCTTTTTTCTCAGGAAGTTGATGAGGATTCTTTTGATTCTATGTTCGACGAGGTCGAAGATGTCGTAGTTGAGGAGGCAAAAGCTGCTCCTGTTCCTGAAAACAGCCAAAAGCAGATAAGTTTTTCTGGTTCTTTGGATACCGAATTGGGGGCTGGAATTAAGAGCGAACCTGGAGATCCGATTTCACCTGCCGCATATTTTAGTTTTGAAAATTATTTTTATATGACTGCACGTGCAAGCGATGTTTTCAGCTTAAAGGCAACTCTCTTTACAAGTTTGCCTACTTTTGAACTTACATTGCATGAAATTTATTTTAACTATCTTTTGTTTGATAAAATTTATATTCAGGCAGGAAAGCATAGCATAACGTGGGGAAACCTTCAGCTCA
Source organism: Spirochaetales bacterium (assembly GCA_028725265.1). Taxonomy (GTDB): domain Bacteria; phylum Spirochaetota; class Spirochaetia; order Treponematales; family Treponemataceae; genus RGIG9060. The sequence goes on from JAQYSN010000104.1 coordinate 4,242, forward strand.
TTGAAAATAACATACTTGCAGACTCCCCTAACACTGTTTCTATTAGCGTATCAGTTCCCTTATGGAAGTTTAATCTTGCAGGGATTATTTTTTATAGTCAAGATTGGGGAGGAGCTCTTTATCCGAACTGGAATAATATTTCTGCAGCGGCTTCATTTGAAGGAGCTTTCGGTCCATTTCAATTCAATATCTTTGGTCGAAGATGGGCCAACCTTGATGCTGATGCGCAGCTGCCGGTTCTTGGCCTTGAGACAAAACTGAGTATCAAAGGCTATGATTTATACAATCAGTTGGTTTTCAATTCTCACTTAGCATTAAATGTTTCAGAAACTTATCTTGATAAAATTACATGTACTTCAGGTTTTATGAAAGATTGGGAAGATCCAAGAATTGGTTTTATCATCGAATATCGTTATATCTACTATGACAAGGTTATCAATCCCACTGCTGTCGACAATCACTATTTATATTTAAAAGCTGGAATAAGCAGACTTTTCAATAACACCTCGAAATTTGCCATTGAATTCATGCACGATTTTCCAACCTGTACTGGACTCGTAATCCCTGGATATATATACAGCGCTCTTCCTCACGCTGATCTGAAAGTTGGATTGCCATTCTACTATGGAAGTGGTTATTGGAAAGTAATTCCGATTGCAACATTAGCTTTCGAATGGTCTTATTAATTACATTTGATTTTTTTGAAATAAATACAGACATAAAAAATGCACCTCCTAAAATTGAACTTTATTTGTCCAAGTTTAGGGGTGCACTTCAACTTGTGGTACATTTTTTTACTTAACTTTTTTTGTCAAGTATTATTAGCCTTCGAAATCAGCAGGGAATTCAGCGTTTGAGTAAACGTTCTGAACGTCATCATCTTCTTCAAGACGATCAATCAATTTCTGAACTTTTGCAGCTGCATCATTGTCCAAAGAAATATATGTATCAGGAACCATTGAAATTTCAGCAGAAACTGATTCATATCCTTTTGCCTGCAAGCTTTCAAGAACTGTATCGAAGTCTGCTGGATCTGTTGTTACGGTAATGATTCCATCTTCGTTTGTGATGTCTTCTGCTCCAGCTTCAAGTCCAGCTTCCATGATTTCATCTTCATTAACAACTTCTGCATCGTATTCGATTACACCTTTTCGTGCAAACATGTAAGAAACAGAACCTGTTGCACCAAGATTTCCACCTGTCTTATTGAAAATATTTCGAACGTTTGCTGCTGCCCTGTTGTTATTATCTGTCAAAACTTCAACGAGAATAGCAACACCATTAGCACCATATCCTTCATAAAGTTTTTCTTCAAAAACTGAACCGCCAAGTTCTCCAGTTCCCTTTTTGATAGCTCGTTCAATATTATCTTTTGGCATGTTTGAAGCACGAGCTTTAAGGATTGCAGTTCTCAAGCGTGGATTTGAATTAGGATCTCCACCACCCATTCTTGCTGCAATAGAAATTTCCTTGATAAACTTGGTAAACAACTGACCTCGTTTTGCATCAGCAGCACCTTTTGCATGTTTAATGGTTGCCCATTTACT
>JAQYSN010000105.1 GCA_028725265.1 Spirochaetales bacterium
AAAAGATAAAATCGCTGCCGTATGAACGCAAACATATCATTTGCAAATGCCTGCAGATGGTAGAGGCGTTCCTGCGGCAGTTTTTTCGTGCCCTGAAAAAAGCAGATGGGGGCAGGAAGCAGACGGAGCCGGGCGAAAAGATTTTGCGAAGTGGCGCGGAGCGAAAAGATGGGGAGAGAAATGTGGGCAAAAAGTGAATTTTTTCCAAAAACTAAAAATAGCGCTTGATTATTTGACACGTATATTATATAATCCCGTCTTTGACAGTTGGATAAAAGAAAGAAACGCTGAAGTGATTGGTATTACATCATCTCAGCGTTTTTCTTCTGAAAATCGAAATATGGTAATTTTATCGCCGTTTGCTTTTCTTTTGTATTTCCCTCATTTTTTGTTTCGTGATGAATTCTAAATCTGTTCTGAAGTTGCCTGTCTCATGCAAAGCATCGGTTAATTCTGTTCTTTCGTACAGCGGCATATAGCCCTGCCCTCCAACACTTGCAAATTTCATTTCCTTCAGGGTTTCAAGAATTTGCTCACAGGTATACTTTTTTCCCAGCTCCCGCTCCAGCAGGCGGTAAACCAGCAGAGCAAGGAAACATACAAGAAAATGAGCTTTGATTCGGTCATCACGCCGTACATGCACTGGCCTTGCCTTAAATTCTGTTTTCATGATTCTGAAACAGGTTTCAATTTGCCAGCGCCCTTCGCTTACCTTGAGAATTTCAGATGGATCATCATCCAGAATATCTGTGCACACAGCATACAGACCATCATACTTTGCTTCCTCTTTGACCTTTTCTTCGTCCAGGGAGTAGTGAATTTTCGCAACTTCACCTTCTTTTGTAGCGGCTATCTTCGTAATAAACCGTGCAGGATCATTCGGATTCCTTCTTTCACGTTTTACGCTGCAGGCCTTTACCATGCATTTTGCCCGTTCCACCTGCTTTTCTCGAATCGTTTTCTGATAGGCGGCATATTTTGGTGAATATGTCACAATAATGCGCTGATCCAGATGCTTGGTGGAATACGGAATCTCCTTGTAAAAAAGCTGATCCATGTCGTCATCTCGCAATCGATCAAGCTCCACCGGACGATTGTCAGATATTCTGCGAAAACCGGATCGGCTCAGTGCCCATTCCCGTTCTTCCTTCGGCAGTTTTTTGATGGATTGTGTGACAATGAACGAACGATCCTGCACATGGTTCAGCACTCGGTTACTTTCGGAAGCAAGGCCTGCATCACTGCAATAAACAAATCGGTTGCAGCCAAAGTCCCGCAGCACTTTTGTCTCCAAAGGCCGAAGAGAAGTCTGCTCGTTCTGATTTCCGGCGAATAAGGAAAATGCCAGTGGGATCCCGTCACCGTCTGTGAAAAGTCCCATTTGAATAATCGGGTTTGGCCGGTGTTCTTTGCTTTTACCATATTTCTTGTCACCATCTTCCTGCTCGATTTCGAAGTAGTAGTTGGTGCAGTCATAGTACAGGATCTTATCATTTCGTTTTCCAAAGAACTGACTGTTTTTGTAAGCCTCCGCCTGGAGAAAGTCACATTCATCCGCAAGAACACTCAATGCACGATACACATCATGGAGTTCATAGGAGGGGGCCTCTAAAAAATTCTGTACCGATTTGTAAGTAGATCGTTTACTTCGCGGATCGAGGATTCTGGCGTAGATGAGGTCAGACAGAATCGCATTCAGATCAAAATCGTATTTGTGCTTTGCTTTGATTTTTCTGCAGGATTTATCAAGCTGCAAACCGTAGTAAATATTCTGCAGAAAGAGGTAACCGCCTTCGAAGAGCTTTTTCTGGTTGTATTCAAGACTTCGATTTGCATGAAAAGGGATTAGGACAGTTTTCGCATCCTTTTCGCTGTTGTATTTTTCCGTTTCCAGACGGACCTGCTCCTTTGCCCAGGCAACAACACCATCGCGATCGGTATTGAGTTCGCTGCAAAGAGAATTGAGAGTTCCCAATTTTCGAACAATTTTCGATGTGCTTTTTCCTGAGTCATCGATGTAGGACTGTGAGATGTAGAATGATTCAGCATTTTTCGATTTTGAGATAGATAATTTCATGGCAAGAACCTCCCTACATTGATTATATCATACATTACTAAAAAATGCTATATAATAAAACAAATTTCTTGACAAAAAAATAAAGCTATTTCAAAGCTTTCAGCGGCCTTTTTGAGATTAACTGTCAAACTCCCGAGATATGACCGAAATGGCCCGAAATCTGAAGAATCAGATGTAGTGAAAAGTCGAAAAGTCTATGGGAAACCATAGACTTTTTGTATCGGATATGGTACAATTATAAATTGGTTGAATGCAATTTTCAGGAGGAAATTTAC
>JAQYSN010000106.1 GCA_028725265.1 Spirochaetales bacterium
CACCCAAGGATTTATCCTCAGTCCACCATCAAATCTTACATGTGTAAAAAGCAATGGTAGTCAAATACTCTCTTTTGAACCTTCTCTCGGAACAAAAGAAGAAAGAGCTACCTACACTTACAAAGTCTATGTTTCTACAGACAACGTAAATTATTCAGTGGGACAATCGACCCTAACTGAAGAAGCTAACTACAATGCTGATACTAACCGACTCCAAATTCCGCTCACAACAATGGAAGCTGAAGCGTATAAATACTTCAAGGTCACCACTGTAAAAGAATCACTCGAATCTGATTATTCGGATGCAGTATCACCGGCACCTTATGCAGCTGAAAATGTAGTCGTATCAAAAGCCGAAAATGTCGGCGGCACAAACAATGAAAACGGCGTTTATCCGGTCAAAATCACTTGGTCAAAACCTTCAGAGGACACACCTGATGGTTATTACGTATTCCGTTCTGACAAAGTTGATTCCGGTTACAAGAGAATCACAGATTTACCGGTAACATCGCTTTCATATATTGATGCAAACGATACAAGCAAATCGTGCAAAGTCTACTATTACAAGGTACTTTCACTAAATTCGCTTAATCAGGGAGTTAACTATTCGAACACTTCTTTCGGATACGGAGCTCTTGCCCCAGAACAATACCTGACAGAATACATCAATACAGTTAAATTCTCTCAGTCAAAACTTACGTACTTGAACAAATCAAGCGATACTGACAAGTTGAACACAGAAACTATAACAGGAGAACTTACAGGTTCCCTCTATTACAACGGTTCTGCAAATATCGCAGGAGGAACGGCAACTTTCATCATGAAATACACCAATTACTCTGATTTCAGAATAGACTACATAGATCCTAACACGGGAAACACGGCATACATAACAACGTTCTATTTGAACGGAAACACCGATTCAAACACTAACCTTAGCGGTAACGGTAAAATGTCGGGAACCGTAACACTATCAAACTGTATGTATCCTGGTTCTGTTGCCTACGGAAACATTATCGTAACAGGCGGAAAAATCAAAGGTGGTACCTATGGAGTAACACCAAGCGGTTTTACAACGACAAATGTTGATTTCTCTAAGGGTACTTGGTGATTTTAGGAGATTTACTATGAAAAAGAGATTAATATACACAATTTTATTGAGTTTAGTGTCATGCCTGATTTTATTATCTTCATGCGCCCTATTCTCTAACCCAATTGTAGGTACTTGGTCGGACAGTATCGGAAACACCCTAATGCTCAATGATCAAGGAGCTTACAAAGCAACGATAATTTCAAGCGGAGTAACAGAAGGCACATACGAAGTAAATCTTAACACTCTTGTTCTCAAGGACTCGGATGGAAACTTCACATACTGTAAATGGGACATTAGGGGAAGCATTATGCTTCTCGAAATTGATGAGGGTATAACTACAAATATGCTTTCACTAACCTACTCAGGACCTCAGGAATCAGAATAAAAAAAACAGGAAGAGATAGAATGATGAATAAGACAAAAAAAATATTATCAGTATTAATGATTTTGACTTTCTGTTTTACAACGACTATATATGCAGAAAAAAATGAAACAGAAAAGTCAGAAACAACAATAAGCAAAGAAGAAAAAGCCGCTCTCAAAGCTCAAGCGGCAGCACAAAAAAAGGCCGAAAAAGAAGCGCTAGCTGCTCAAAAAGCTGAAATAGCAGCACAAAAAAAGGCTGAAAAAGAAGCTCAAAAGAAAATGAAGGAAGCTGAAAAGCAGGCTCAGAAAGAAGCTGCCCTACAAAAGAAACTTTCTACAATGAGCGAAGAAGAACGAAAAGCCTATGAGGAGAAACAATCTCAAAAAGCACAAAAAGAAGCCGAAGAAGCACAAAAGAAGGCTGAAAAACAAGCTCTAGCCGAACAAAAAACTGAAGAAAAGAATCAGAGAAAAGCCGAAATCAAACAAGCAAGAACCGAAGGAAAAGAAGTCGTAATTGAAGCACCGAACGGACAAAGCCTTACAATTCCGTACATAAATGTCGTATTTGACGAAGGTCTTTCGCTTACTCAGGTTACAAGAATCATCAAGCAAACAGAACGGACCAATTTTGTTTTCCGAGACGTTATGGCCGGCGCTTACATGGATGTCAAGACAATCGGATTTCCAGGAATCAATCCTATTTTCAGGATTGCAGCCTACACACCGCTTGCAATGACCTTCAACTACGTTCCTCAAAAGACTCTTTTGACAAACTATGCTTTGGATTCTTTTCTGGGCTTCGAATTCCGACATAGCATGCTTGATTATCTTTTTATTGATATCACACCAGGTGTACACATGCTTTATCAGGTTACGGACAGATTTTCGCTTATTAACCTAGGAACAGAACTTATGCTAACCTGTGAACTGCCAATTTCCTACAATTGGACAATCCTTGTTTCAGGAGCAGGCTCCTTCGATTACGGAAATTTCGGTTCCAACAAAATTATCGAACCATATGACTATACATGGCAGCTCACCTGCGACCTTGGGGTACGATACACGACAAAAATGCCGAACAAGTACAATTATCTGAACCAAAATGAGCAGATGATCAAAGACAAAAAAGATGCAAAGATTGCAAAAAAGCAGGCTCAGAAAGAGAAAAGAGCAGCAAAAAAAGCTGAGGCAGAACAAAAGAAAAAAGCAAAAAACGAGCAAAAACTTCGAGAAAAAGAGGCAAAACAAGCTGCTAAAGGAGAGCAATAAAAATGAAAAATTTCATTTCATCATCTAAAATGCTTAAGATACTTTCAATGACAATCGTTTTTTTCGTTTTTGCCATGATGGGTTGCGTAAAACCAAACGTTCTTTACGGAACATGGCAGGACTTTGAAGATGACAAAATCGAATTCACTACCGAAGGGACTTTTTCTGCAAGCGTAAGAAATTCCGCCGAAAATGCAATCGAAGAAAGAAGCGGAACTTATTATGTGGAAAACAATTTGATAATCTTCTATTTCGAAAGCGGAGGAAACTACAACTCTGCATGGGAAATTGACGGAGGAAACCTCTACATAACCTGGGCTGATTCTGAAGGAAATGTCCTTGACAAGCCACTTGAGTTATATCGCACAAAAATGGCCGAATAACCAACCATCAGGACGATAGTAACTCAATCAATTTTCATTTTATTCAATGCAAGCTGGGCAACTTTTTGCTCAGCTTCTTTTTTTGAAAAGCCACATTCAGGGCCTACAACTTTATCTCCAAGATGAACCACGACATTGAAAACCTTCTGATGCTCAGGTCCTGTCGTACTTACAAGTTCATAACGCGGGCACATTTTCTTTTCCTTTTGAAACCATTCTTGAAGAAGAGTCTTTGGGTCCTTTTGTCCATGATTATGAAGAACGTTTTCAATCCTTGGTATCATCAGCGAAAGAACAAATTTTTCGGTTTCCTTAAAGCCTTGATCTAAATACAAAGCTCCGATTACAGCTTCAACACAGTCAGCAAGAATTGCCTTTTTATCACGTCCTCCAGACTTTTCTTCACCATGGCCCAAAACAAGACAATTTTTGACACCTATATCTAACGCTATTTGTGCAAGCGACGGTTCCGAAACAACTACAGACTTGACCTGAGAAAGAAAACCTTCACTCTGATTCGGCAATTTTTCGTAAAGATATGTCGCAACTATCATATCCTGAACGGCATCTCCCAAAAACTCAAGTCTCTCATTGCAAGTTTCATGGCCAGAACTCGCCTTTCCTAATTCATTCATCACTGACCTATGATAAAAGGCAAGATTCAAAAGACTTAAATTTTTGAATTTAATACCGAGCTTTTTTTGAAATTTATTCAACGTATCTTTACGAGAAACTGAAATCTCATTTTTTTTCTGCTCAAACATATTTACCTCAAAAAAAAACACAGAATTACAATAAAAAGTAATCCTGTGCTTCTACAGTCATTATAACTATCGTAAAAAATTAGCCGTTTTTCTGTGACTTAATGAATTCGTAAGCATCTCGAACAGTTTCAAATTCAGTAGCTTTGTCATCCTGAATTTTTACGCTGAGTTCTTCTTCAATTGCGTAAACCAATTCATAGATATCAAGGCTATCAGCGCCCAAATCCTGTCTGAAAGATGAATCCATTGTTACTTTAGACTCATCAATTTCCAATTTTTCCGCAATTACTTTCTGCATTTTTACGAACAATTCGTCCATTTTAGTTCTCCTTAACTGTCGCTTTCTGGCGTAATAACCTGCTTACCACGGTAAAAGCCACATTTTGGGCATACGTGATGATACATGATTAAATTGCCGCAGTTTGCGCACTCAACCAAGTGAGGAGCTGTCAAACGCATATTGATCCCCTGTCTTCGTCTCGTACGAGCTTTAGATGTTTTCGCTCTTGGTACTGCCATATATTTAACCTCTCAATATAATTTTTATCGTAACAAGAGGTATTATATAATTTTAATAC
>JAQYSN010000107.1 GCA_028725265.1 Spirochaetales bacterium
AACCAAGGATGTTCCTTTGAAGTACTGTTTGGAGCAAAGTCAAAAATCACCTTCATTCCACGTTGATGTGCTTCTGTTATGAGGTTTAAAAGAGAATCATCTGTTCCTAAATCTGGATTTACTGTATAGAAATCAGTTACATCGTATGAGAATTTCGTTGATTCAATATCAGAAGAACATTCAAAGAATTGGGAGATAAGGATTCCGTCGCAGCCAATTTCTTTCTGTATATAGTCAAGTTTTTCTGTAATGCCATCTATGTCACCATAGCCATCTTTGTCTGTATCATTGAATTGGGAGATGAAAATATAGTAAAAAGATGAATCTTTATACCAATTTTGAGAGAGGTCTTTACTTTGGTTCTGTGCAGCACTTATCTCCACCTGATATGGACTTGTATAGGCATCATTTCCGCATTCATTGAACAATCTTTCTTGCAGCAAATCCACCGAAACACCAGAACATGCCGTCAAAAATGAGACAACTAATAATGTAGCCAATACTCCTACAAGCTTTTCAAATTTCATTTGTTTTCTCCCCTAAAACCAAACTACATTTTGATTCATCTTATGATTATACTACTAATATTAATACTATTCAATGTTTTTCGACTGTTCCCTGATATTTTCTAGTGCATCTTTTGCAAAAATCACGTTTTTGCCGACTTCAACAAACTGATTTTTTGAGCCAATTGTGTTAATTTCTCGGTTCATTTCCTGACAGATAAAGTCAATTCGCTTTCCCGGAATTGGATTTGTATCTATTTCGGTTTTCAATGCCTTGATGTGGCTTTTTAGCCTTACGATTTCTTCGTTAATAGTGTATTTTACGAGCAATGAGGCAACTTCCGTTAAGATTCTGTTTTCATCAACTTTGTCACCGAGAACTTCTTCAAATTTGCTCGTAATGTTTTTCCTAAATTCACTTTCCATTTTAGGTTGCCATTCTTCAAAGAAAGATGCGGCTTGTTCTATCTTTGCAAGTTGAACGAGAAGGTCTTTTTTTAGGTTTAGTCCCTCTCTTTTTCTGTCCATTACAAAATATTCCAGGGCATCCTTAAAAATAGGCTCAATTACATCAAGGTAATAATCGACGTCAATTTCTTTCTGGTTGATTAAAACGCCTTCCTGGTTAACGATTAATGAAAGAGGAATATCCTTGCTTTCCATTCCACAGGTTTCTGCAACAACTTTGATTGCATCATAGTATGCTTTTGCGGCATTTTTATCTACGCTAATACTAACGGAAGAATTGAGTTCCTTTACCCTAATGAAAACATCAACTTTTCCACGCTGAATATTTCCAGTAATCAGGTCCTTGAAGTAATTTTCCAGTCGGCCAAGATAAAACGGCAAGTTTATGGAAACATCTAAAAACCTTGAATTTACGCTTTTAATTTCTACGGATACGACCATATTTTCAGATGAATATTCTTTATAGGCATATCCTGTCATGCTTGTCATTTTTTTTGCTCCCTTTTTACATGTTTGTTAATTATTCGTGAATCTATCTGTAACTGCGCGACCGAGTTTCCAGTTGTCACCTGCTCCCATCGTTACAAGAACGTAGCCGTCATAACATTCTGGAAGAGGTTTGTTCATCAATTCTGTCACATAGTCTGTGGCCTCAAGCACTTCCTCAAAATAGGAAACTGTTTTTCCTTCATTGAAAGACTTCGTCTTTTTGAACAGAATTTTTCCCGAAATATTAGGAAACTCGGCAGGATTTTCTCTTGCTGAACTGTATATCTTGTGAAGTATGACTTCATCTGCCCATTTAAAACTTGAAGCAAATTCATCTAGCAATGCTGCCGTTCTAGAATAAGTGTGACTCATGAAGTCCACAATGATATATTTATTTTTGTAAAATGATTTTATCCCATTAATGGTAGTATTTATTGCTGTTGGATGATGTCCGTAATCATCTATAACGACACATTCTAGACCGTTTTTGTTTTTGAAACTTGAAACAATTTCACTTCTTCGTTTAGAACCTGTAAAACTTTCAAGAGCTTTTTTCGTTGCTTCAAGAAATCTTGTCTGTTCTTCAGCCGAAAATTCCGAAAAATCTTTTTTTTCGTAGTGGTTGCAAAGAAGAATTTGTGTAAGAGCAATTGCTGCAGCGGAATTCAAAACATTGTGATCACCTGGAACAGTCAATTCAAATTTAAAACCAGGATGCAATCCCAATTCAAAGACCTGTTTCACCGATCCAATTGGAATCATCTTATATAAAATCTTGTAATTTCCCTGAGCGGAAAAACCATACGGAATAAGATTGATATCATCTCTTTTTGATTTTATTATCTTTGCCGTTTCGGTTGCTCCTTTATCATCGGCACAATAGATAAGGTTTCCGTTTTTTGGAAGAAGGCATCCGTAATCGACGAAAGCATTCTGAATATCTTCAAAAGTTGGATAATAATCCTGATGGTCGCTTTCAACGCTTGTTAAGATAATATTTTGTGGATGAAAAGCCATAAAATGTCGCTGGTACTCGCATGTTTCTGCAACAAAATATTTATGTCCAATTGAAAGCGTGCAGTTTCCGAATGATTTAATCGCACTTCCAGCAAGTACTTGAGCCGGCAAATTTAATCCTTTAATGATAGTTCCCACGAGTCCCGTCGTAGTTGTTTTTCCGTGGACTCCTGCAATTCCACATGAATATGCAAGGGAAGATATTTCGCCTAGTGCATCAGAATAAAGTATACAAGGAATATTTAATTTTGTTGCCTGAATCAACTCAACATTTTCGTCAAGTTTGTAGGCTGCAGAATATATTACAATGTCTATGTCCTGAGTAACGTTATCTGAAGAAAAAAGAGTTGGTTTTATGTTAAGGTTTTCAAGAATTTCATCTGTATAGAAGCGTTCTGCAACATCGCTTCCTGTAATGATAGCTCCCCTTGAAACGCATATTTCGACCAAAGCAACCATTCCAGTTCCTTTGATACCTACAAAATGAAGATGAACATTATTCAAGTCTTTAGGAAAAATATTTTTGGAATTCATACAGCAATATTATCAAAAAAAAGGACTGACTACAATAGTCAGTCCTCTATAAGCCACATAGCAAACTATTTGACAAGCAAATGTTCGCGCAACCAATTATTTCTTGTTAGCCTTGATTACAGCCTGTGCACCAGCCAATCGTGCAAGTGGTACACGGAATGG
>JAQYSN010000108.1 GCA_028725265.1 Spirochaetales bacterium
AGATGCAAGGGCGTAGTAAAGTGATTTATAGATTGGACCGTCCAAAGCGAGGCTGATATAAGCCCGATTGTAAGCAGTTTTGCCAAAATTTGCATCAATTGCGCCTAGAGCTTCAATCGTGAGGTTTTGTCCTGCAAAAAGCGATTGGAAACTAGCTGTAAAATCAGCAAGGATGTAAGGAACTGCAAATGTATAGATAATCGAATCAGATTGTGAATAATATGGCGAATAAACTGAATTTGTAAGTGAGTTCAAAAGACCTGTATATCCAGCATAGAACTTAAGCACATAACTTTTTGGAGATGTGAACGAAACTCCGGCTCCATCAAGTTTTTGCGAAAGGATGTAGCTTGTCGTGTCTGCTACAATGAATCGTCCTACTGAAAATGCCGTGCTCCAATTTGAATCACCCAAAGCGTAAGTTCCTCGAAGGAAGAATGAGTTTAAGTCTGCTTTCTGTATCGCAGCAGATGCGAAAGAGTCCTGAGAGAAGTCGTAGTCCAAAGAGTAAAATGCATCGCCAGAAAGCGAAAGATTTTTGTTGAACTGAGCACGCATCCAAAGATCGATATCAGCGTATTCGTTGAAAGAAAGTGTTGAAATTGTATTATCGACGTAGCTGGTTTCTCCGATGATTCCACCCCATTCAAAGGCAAATACTGAAGTTGCCAAAATCAAACTTGTTAAAATTGATACTATCTTTTTCATTTTGTCATCCGTATATTAATTGATTTTAGCGACTTATCATAAAATCTGTTGAAATTGAAGCCTTTGTAGGTTTCTTTTCAACTTTTTTGTCACCGGCAAAGTCGCTTACGATGTAAAGAACTTTGCGTCCGTCAACGGTAGAACTTGGATCCGTATTTGCTGCGAAATATCCCTTTGCCTTCATCTGTTTGAAAGCATATCTCTGATTCTGGAAAATCATGTACATCAAACTTGATTTGATATCCCATGCCTGGCAGCACATGAAAGAAAATTCTTTGGCTGAAAGTACTTTATCAACTTGCTGAATTTTCAATTTGTTAATCATATTTGGAAAGTTTTCTTCCAATGCAGAAACTGCAGAACTTTCATCATCAGTCTCATCAATATATCCGTAGTCACAGCAGATGAAGTAAGCAGCTTGTCCGTAAGTAATTTTTTGAGTATCAATTATTTTTGTTACGAAATTTGCAGATTGAGCAAAAGCAAAAGTTGCAGCCAAAGTGCAAATTAGAAAAGCTAAAGAATTTTTTACTAATCCTTTCATAAATGTCCTCATATTCTCGTTTCTATTTAATAATTTTTTTAATTTCGTTAAGAAGCTCGCTATATTCCGTAAAGGCTTTTACCGTAGGATTATCAGCGATGATTTTTGCCGTTGATCGGAAAAGGAAGCCGTAATCTGCCTGCTTTATCATTGCTAGGTCATTAAACGAATCACCACTTGCGATTACCTTGTATCCGATGGACTGAAGGGCTTTTGTTGCATGGAATTTTCCATTGTCCTGTCTCATCTTAAAACCTGTGATGAATTTGTTTTCATCAACTTTAAGTTCGTTGCAGAAAATAGTCGGCATATCAAGTTGTCTCATCAAAGGCAAGGCGAACTGCGTGAATGTATCGCTAAGAATGATTACTTGTGTGAGAGTTCTAAGCTCATCAAGAAAAGCTTTTGCTCCGTCGAGTGGCTTAATCTGTGCAATTACATCTTGGATTTCTTTGAGCCCTAAATTGTGCTGTTTCAACAAATCGATTCTATAGTTCATCAGTTTGTTGTAATCAGGCTCGTCGCGTGTTGTTTTTTTGAATTCTGGAATACCGGTCTTTTCAGCAAATTCAATCCAAATTTCTGGGACCAAAACTCCTTCCAAATCTAGGCAAGTAGCAAACATTTTTACTTCCTCCGAAAGTTTTAGAAAAACGTTTAGAATTTAATATATAAGAATATTTTTTATTTTACAAGGCAAATTAAGCATTATTTGCTTACATGGTACGATGAAGGACCGATGCTAAAACTCGTTTATTATCGTTTATTATCTGCCTGATTTTTTCAAAATCGATGTTTCCGATTGCCGATTTTAGTTTTTCTATCTTGTCCTGAATTTGCTCTAGAAGCTTCTTTTTTTTCAAAAGTTTCGATTCCGTCCATGCCAGGCATCTGATGGTTCATAAAATGGATGACAAGTTTTTTGATTTTGTAAAAAATAGTTGTGAAAATTTCACAGAGAGGGGTTTTAAATTTGACATTCGAAACACGCTGTCTTATAATTTACAAATCGTAACGTTATATCATAGGAAAAGAAAAATTTTTGAGGAAAAACCAATGGATTCTGTAAAAATTATCGAAATCAAACAGAGTGTTTTTGAAAACAACGATCGACAGGCAGATATTCTTCGCGGAGAATTAAAGAAAAAAGGAGTTTTTCTTTTGAACCTTATGTCTTCCCCAGGAAGTGGAAAGACAACAACTCTTATGTCTACAATCAATCTTTTGAAAGATAAAGTTAAAATCGGTGTTATGGAAGCTGATATCGATTCTGATGTTGATGCAAAGACAATTGCAACTTCAGGTGTAAAATCAATCCAGCTTCATACTGGCGGAATGTGTCACCTTGATGCAGAAATGACTCGTCAGGGCTTGGATGGACTTGAAACAGGAGATGTCGAACTTGCAATCCTTGAAAACGTCGGAAACTTAGTTTGCCCTGCAGAATTTGATACAGGTGCAGTTAAAAATGCAATGATTCTTTCGGTACCGGAAGGCGAAGATAAACCTTTAAAATACCCGCTTATCTTTCAGGTATGCGATGTAGTTCTTATCAACAAAATTGATGTAATGCCTTATTTTGATTTTAACATGGAAAAATGTAAGGAATACATCCACATGCGAAATCCAAAGGCTAAAATCATTCCTATTTGTGCAAAAACCGGAGAAGGCGTGCAGGAATGGGCAGATTGGCTCCTTAACGAAGTAAAAATTTGGCGAGAAGCCTAATTAATAATTTATTAAAAACAAGAAACATAGAAGCTTTATAATCTGTTAGGAGGAAAATTTATGGCAGATCCACTACCACCGTTCACGAATCCGTGTCCAGATGAACCATTCAGAGAGCCTGTTGCAAAATTGGCAAAACTGATAACAGACCGAATTCCAGTCGTTTTGGGACTTGAGAAAATTACTAAGGACTCACCTGAATACATTGGTATACGTGCTTTGGTTACTGATGAAGAAGCAGAAGTTGCTTTGAAAATGGGAAAACGAGTTCCACATACTTTGGAGGATATGGTTCGAATTACAGGAAAATCAAAAGAAGAAACCGAAAAAATTCTCGAACACATGTCTTATATGGGTATTATTGAATGGAACTATGAAAATCTTGATGGAAAGAATCCAAAAGGTGAAAAACGATGGATTCTTCCGATGTACGTTCCAGGTTCTGCTGAGTTTTCGAACATGAATGCAGATGTTTTGAAAGAACATCCAGAAATGGGTCGATTCTTCGAACGCATGAGCCGACTTCCACTTGAAAAAGTTACAGCATTTGTTCCAGAAGGCGGTGCCGGAATTGGTATGCACGTTATTCCGGTTGAGAAAGCTATTTCGACAGAACAGCATTCAGTTCCAGTTGAACACATTTCTCATTGGCTTGATAAATACGAAGGACGATATGCAGCTAGCCCTTGTTCTTGCCGTTGTTCACGAAAAACTTACGATGAAGGCTGTGCAGACGATCCAGAAGGCTGGTGCGTAGCCATGGGTGATATGGCAGAATATGTCGTTGAAACTCATAAAGGTGGTCGTTGGATTACTAAAGAGGAAGCTCTTGAGATTTTCCAGAAGGCTGAAGAAAACGGATTCGTTCATCAGATTACAAATATCGATGGTGAAGAAAAAATCTTTGCTATCTGTAACTGTAACGTAAACGTTTGCTATGCTCTTAGAACTTCACAGCTTTTCAATACACCGAACATGAGCCGTTCTGCTTATGTTGCACGAGTAACAAAAGAGAACTGTGTTGCTTGCGGACGTTGTGTAGAAACTTGTCCAGCAGGTGCTCTTAAACTTGGTCAGAAGCTTTGTAAAAAAGATGGAACCGAAGTAGTATATCCAAAGCAGCCTCTTCCAGGAACTCAGAAATGGGGTCCTCATATGTGGGAAGAAGATTATCGTAATAAAAACCGAATTAATACCCACGAATCAGGAACATCACCTTGTAAAACTGCTTGTCCAGCACATATTCCAGTTCAGGGATATCTTAAAATGTGTGCACAGGGTCGATATGATGAAGCTCTTGCCCTCATCAAAAAATATAATCCACTTCCAGCAATTTGTGGTTCTGTTTGTAACAGACGATGTGAACTTGCTTGTACACGTGGAACAATCGATCGTGCAGTTGCAATCGATGAAGTTAAAAAGTTTGTTTCTTTGCGCGATTTGAACAGTAAAACTCCATACGTTCCTAAAAAAGTTGTTCCTTCGCTTAAAGGTGAATTTTCAGAAAAGATTGCAATTATCGGTGCAGGTCCTGCAGGAATTTCGTGTGCATACTACCTTGCTGAAAAAGGTTATAAGCCTACATTGTTCGAAAAGAATAAGAAACCAGGTGGAATGGTTACTTATGGAATTCCTTCTTTCGTTCTTGAAAAAGATGTTGTTGAAGCTGAAGTTGATATTTTGCGCAAGATGGGAGTTGAAATTAAGCTTGGAGTAGAAGTTGGAAAAGACATAACTCTTAAACAGCTTCGTGAACAAGGTTACAAAGCTTTCTATATCGCAATCGGATGTCAGGGTGGACGTGGAATTAATGTCCCAGGCGAAGATGCAAAAGGCGTAATGAAAGGTGTAGATCTTCTTCATGCTGTAATCGATGATGAATCTTACAAAATTACTGGTGATACTGTTGTAATCGGTGGTGGTAACGTTGCAATCGACGTTTCAAGAACCGCTATTCGCTGTGGTGCTTCTAAAGTTACACAGGTTTCTCTTGAAACACGTGATATCATGCCAGCCCTTCCAGAAGAAATTGAAATTGCTGAATCTGAAGGAATTTTGTTCAATGGTGGTTGGGGACCAAAAGAAATTCTTACAAAAGATGGAAATGTTACAGGAATCGTTTTCAAGAAATGTACTTCGGTATTTGACGTTGTTGACGGTAAAAAGAAATTTGCTCCAAAATATGATGAAAACGAAACTATGACAATTGAATGTAGCAACGTAATTCTTTCTGTTGGACAGGCAACAATCTGGGGAGATCTTCTTAAAGATGAAGGCGTTGAATTCAGAGGTCCAGCTCCTGTTGCAGATAAAGTTACTTTCCAGACAAATGTTAAAGATATTTTTGTTGGTGGAGATATGTTCTACGGACCACGCTTTGCAATTGATGCAATCGCATGTGGAAAACAAGGTGCTATTTCTATTCATCGTTTTGTACAGCCTAATTCAAGCTTAACAATTGGACGTGATCCTAATTACTTTGTTGAACTTAACAAGGACGATATTGAAGTTAAGGATTATGACCATGTAGGACGTCAGGTACCTGCTGTTAAGACTGATGTTGACAAACTTTCTTTCCGTGATGCAAAACTTCCATTTACAGAAGAGCAGGTTAAGAAAGAAACTGCCCGATGTCTTGGTTGTGGTGCTACAATTGTTGATACTAACAGATGTGTAGGTTGTGGTGTTTGTACAACAAGATGTGAATTTGATGCAATTCATATTTATCGTGAAAACCCAGGTTGTAGCACAATGAGAAAGTCAGAAGACAAACTTAAGTACATTTTGCCAAATATGATTAAGCAGAAGATTAAGTTTGCTTTCAAAAAATAAATGTGGATATAAATAGGTCAAAAAGTTTACCGAGATATATAAAAAACTTGACGTTTGTAAAATCTCGGTATAAACCTATTTATTAGAAATGGTTTTAGTGCGAAACGGGAGTTCTCGTGGAACGCTGATAGATAATTAAAAAAAGAAACAATAGGAGGAAATGAAATGTTGTTTCAACTTTATGGATCAGCAACAGTAGCAACACAGTTGCTCGGTTGGTGCTTGGTTTTCGTAGGACTTATTCTTTTGAATGAGCTTGGTAG
>JAQYSN010000109.1 GCA_028725265.1 Spirochaetales bacterium
AATCGCTTCCGAGTAATTCAACATCAAGGCTCCAGAAAGATATCCAAATGCCTTGCAAATATCATCAATAACAGAAGAAGGCTTATTAGCCAGAGCAAATTTTCTGTTTTCAACTTCAAATTTTGCAATTTCGCTGCAAAGCTCAATGAACTTTTGTAACTGACTTTCCTCTTTTCCAAAAACAGGAGAAAATGAAATGTTATAAAATCCTTGCAACCCAAAAGACTGCAAAGGATTTCGTGCTACAATTTCTGTCATGGAAATTCCGATTTCAGCAAATTCCCGGCGCTTTTTGTTAAACTCATTGCCCATCGTCTCAAAAATTGGTAGATGAAGTAATGTCGAATATACACAGCCACTTCCAGCTTCGTCTATACAGCTTGAAAGCAAATTTCCGCTTTTATCTTTTGCGACATCGTACATGGCAAAAATCTTTTCATAAAGATAATTTTCCAGACCTCTGTCAAAATTTTCAGGCAATCCCTTGATAAAATCTATAATCCTGATGTGATCGTCCACATTGATTGTCACGTAAACGCCTTTCTCATCAGAATAGTACATCTCGGCATTTTTCCAAATACGACCATCAGTCGTGATAATACCATTTCTGGTAAATTTTTCGGTAATTGTGTTTTTTTCATTCGGCAAATCATAGCTCAAAAAATTCTCGCTACCGTCAAAGCCTTCAAAAATCGCATCAACTGCATTTCGAAAAGTAACACCTTCAGTATCCGTCATTCTGTCGACAAACTTGAAATCCAAGACATTGCGGACAGAAACACGTTTCGAACACAAAATTACAGGATCGTAGCTCTCGTTTTCATACCACATCATCATTTTCACCTAAAAAATCACCATTGTCGAGAATTTTTTTTATTTTATCTCTTAAAACTGCAGCAGTCTCATAGTCCTCGATTTCAACTGCCCTATTCATCTGGAGTTTCAATTTTTCCAACTCCTCTTCTTCAGGATTGATTAGCCGATTGGTAAAAGTTCCGATTTGTCTTTTGAAAAATTTATAGCAGTTTGCACAACCAGCCCTATGCGATGCACCAATTTGTCTTAGGTTAGTTCCGCATTCCGGGCAGACAATTTTTTCAGTTTTCTTAACTTCCTGTCTCACAGAAGCTATTATCGCATCAACTTCTGGCAAAGGTTTGTCATCAAGAACGACGCAATCCTTTTGTAAGGCACATTTCATGCATAGATAAAAACGTTCCGAACCAAACGGTGTCTTACAGTTTAAGACTATTGAAGATGGATTTTTAAAACAAATTTCACACTTTTTAATCATCACTAAAACTTCCTGAAAATTGAAACAGGCTTTTCCCTTCCAGCTTTTATAGAAGGAACAAGAGAAACCAAAACCGAAAGAATCAGAACCAAAACTGATATCGCGTATATTTCCCCAAATGGAAGAACAAGTGGAATTGACTGAAGATAATATTCAGGATTCAGGACAGAAACAGCACTAAATTTCTCCCCTTGTCCTACAAGATTCATAGCGAAAAGAATAACCACATTGATGGCTTTTTCCAAGAAAGCAATGATAGAATTTGCATTTACCGAACACAAAATCCCCAGAGGAACGCCAAATAGAATGCCTAAAAATGCTATGAAAAAAGCAATCAGCAAAAAGATAAAAATGATATCAGAATTCGAAGTTCCAAAACTCTTGAGGATGGCTATTTCCTTTTTCTTTTCCATAATCAGCATGACGATTGAGGAAGCAACATTTACCGAAGAAACCAAAACGATAATAGACATTATCAAAACCAAAAGAAGCTTTGTTGAAGCAAAGTTCTCAAACTTACATGAATTAATATTTTTCCATGTATAGATAGTCGGTTGCAAGGAAGATTCTTGCCTTAGATGATGGTTGATTTCTTTTTGGATTTCAAAAAGTTCGTAATCAAAAGGGCACGTCGTTTCCACACCGATGATAATCCTGCTTGATGATGTCGAAAAAAGATCGAAAGCTGTTTTTATCGGAATGAAAATCCAATGGGCATCTAGTTCCTGATATCCAGATGAAACGATTCCCTTTACCTTAAAAGATGCAAACCTCGGATGAGTTTTACCATTCGATTCCGAAGAACTGATAATCCTAAGAGTATCGCCCACTTTTAGATTTAATTCCGAAGCAAGCTTTTCACCGATTACGGCTGAATTTTTTGCAGAAAGGTCAAAATTGCCATCCAAAACCTTAAGATATTTTCTAAACGATTCGTTTTTTTCGTATAAATCTACATCAACTCCGCGAATCATTGCACCCGCTCTTGCGTTCCTTGAACCTGCCAAAGCCATACCTTGCCTTTCAACGACAGATGACTTTACGTTCGGAACTTCCAAAATAAGTTTTGAAGCAGCCTCATATTCGTCAAGATTCAGATTTGAAGAAGCAAGCACGACCTGAAGATCATAGCTTGAAAGAGAAACTATTCTGTTGGTCATTCCTTCTATCATACCGTCGCACACGATTAGGACGACCAAAAGAGGAAGAATACTGAGGGCGATACAAAAGACAGCTCCTATCATGCTCTTTCTGGCATTCGAAGGCCCGGAGTTTTTCGAGAAAAGAAAATTGAAGGCAATAAAAAAAATTGATTTCAACTTTTTGAAAGAACTCATACCAGTTTTCCGCCTTCAATTCGATAAACATTGTCTCCCATTCTAGCAATATCGTTATCATGCGTAACGAGAATCAAAGTTTTATTGTATTTTTCAACCATCGAAAATAGAATTTCGCTTACGTTCATGGCATTATCGTGGTCCAAATTTCCAGTAGGTTCATCAGCAAGTATGAGTTCCGGCTCATTTATTAAGGCTCGTGCAACTGCAACACGCTGTCTTTCACCACCGGAAAGTTTTGCAGGAACATGATTCATTCTGTTTTCAAGACCTACGTCAACAAGAAGCTGCTTTGCCCTTTCCATGCTCTGTTTTTTATTTCCTGTAGCAATAAAAGCAGGCAAAAAAACATTTTCAAGCGCACTGAAATCTTTCAACAAATAGTGAAACTGAAAAATCAATCCGAGGTACTTTGAACGATATTCTTCAAGTTCTTTTTCCTTAAGAGATGTTAGACAAAACTGAGTATCCTTGGCAAAAAAAGTAATCGAGCCTGATGTTGCTGTATCAAGGGATCCTATGATATTCAAAAGCGTACTCTTACCGCTTCCGCTCTCCCCGATTATGATGTTTTTAGAAGAACTTTTTACATCAAAATCCAAACAATTCAAAATCATCAGATTCTCATTTGAAAGCTCATCCTTATAGATTTTTGTGAGATTTTCAATTTTCAACACCAAATTTTCATCATTCATCGTGCAAAACCTCCGCTATTTTGAATGACATAACCTTGCGGCTTGCAATATAAGACGATATTAATGCCGATAAAATTCCAAAGAGCGTAACATAAAAGGTTTCCCAAAATCCAATAATCGCTGGAATCTCAGCATAGTATAGAAAGACATAATTTTCAGTTACGTAATAAGCATTCTGAGGAGAAAAAATCAACATAAAAAAATATTGAAAATAATATGTAATTTTAGAGATAAGTGTAAAAACCACATCAATATTCGAACTGATTAAAAGGCCCAAAAGCAAGCCCGGGACGGCACCTGCAAGGGCAACATAAAACCCCTGCATAACGAACGAAAGCTGAATATGCTTTCTGCTTGCTCCAAGGGCATTTAAAATACAGATATCTTCTTTTTTTTCGAAAACCATTCGTCTCATTCCATTGTAGATATTGATTCCAACTACAAGAAAAATCAAAAAAACCAAAAGAAGCAAAACGTTTTTTTCAATTCTAAGTGCACCAAAAAAAGATTTATTCAAAACACGCCATGACAAAACATTTTCTTCGCTCAAATTGATGCCGCACTCGGCCAATTTTTCGTCCTTTAGGATTTTCTGGATGAAAATTCCATCCCTGTTTTTTTCCTTAAGTTTTATTCCATAGGCAACAGGAAGTCCGTTATCAGTCATTTGATTCAAGGCATCAATGGACGTAAAAGCAAAAGTAGAATTTATTTCAAGATACGGACATTCAAAAATACCTGCAACTTTTAAAACACGATCCTCAGAAAAGAGTTCCACCTGAGATGAACCGGAAAGAGCAAGAAGATTCACTGTATCACCGACCCTTACTCCAAGATGCTTGGCAAGAGTAGTTCCTAAAATAATCGATTTTTCCCTGTCGAGTTTGAAGTCCCCTGAAATCATTTTCATATTATGGGCAAAACCATCGTCTTCGAAAATAAGCCTTTCCGGAACAGAGCGAATAAAGGCCGCATCCTGTTTCCCTCTAGAACCGACAATCAAAGATTGAACTTCGCACATCGGAATTACGCATTCAACTTCTTCCATCGCTTTTAGTTCATCAACAAAACTTTGATTCAACGAAAAAACTTTGTCATCCGTGGTAATTTTTACGTGATAGGAACTAATTTCCATAAGACTATTTATTGAAGTAGACTGGAATCCGTTCATTACGGCAATGATTACG
>JAQYSN010000110.1 GCA_028725265.1 Spirochaetales bacterium
ATGCAAGAGTACTTTCAGTACTCTTTATTTATTTTTTCGTTTGGAAGAAAGCCATGCAGTTTTTTGATACTCATGCCCATTTGGGCCTCATCTATGATGATCCTATTGACCAACTTCGCGTAATTCAGGAAGCGAAAAAAGAAAACGTTACCAGAATTATCAGTATTTGTAATAGCCTTCATGATTTTTCGACAGTATATGCTAATTTAAAACCAATTTCTGGAATTTACCATGCCGTTGGTGTTTCCCCTTCAGAAGTTAACTCTCCAGGAAAAGATTGGATTCAGCAGCTCGAAAAGAACCTCAAATTGCCTAACGTTGTCGCACTTGGTGAAACAGGGTTGGACTATTTTAAAAAATATGGTGACAAACGAAGCCAGATTGAACTTTTCATAACACAGTTGGAAATTGCCAACAAAAATGATATGCCTATCATCATTCATAACCGAGATGCGGGCAAAGATATCATGGATATTCTTTCTGAACGAATACCTAAGGCTTCAGCCGTATTCCACTGCTATTCAGAAAATGCAGAATACGCAAAAAAAGCCCTTGATTTGCCAGTTTACTTTTCATTCGCAGGAAACTTGACGTATCGAAATGCTAAAAATCTGCACGAAACAGTTATGTCTCTTCCTCTTGACCGAATCTTGATTGAATCGGAAAGTCCGTTTATGGTACCAGCTGAATTTAGAAACATGCGAAATAAGCCTTCATACTTAGTTTCAACTGCAAAATTCCTTGCTGAAATACTTGAAATGGATCTTGAAGAATTGAGCGCACAGCTTTGGAAAAACAGCTGTAAATTCTTTAGATTGCCAGAATAATAAAATACGGACGATTTGATGGCTGAACTTTACCATCCCGTAAAAATAGGTAATCTGGAAATTCCAGGAAATATTTTTCTCGCACCGATAGCTGGCTATTCAGACCGAGCGTTTCGTTACGTCTGCACTTTAAATGGTGCAGACATGTGCTACACCGAGATGGTAAGTTCCGAAGCGCTTTACAGAGGTTCAGGCAAAACCGAAAATCTTTTGGCTCGCGCGGATAACGAAAAATTCTTTGCAGTTCAACTCTTTGGTGGTGACGAAAAGGCCATCTATGAGTCTACAAAAATCGTAATTGAAAAATACAATCCTTCTTTAATCGATATAAATTGTGGATGTCCAGTTCCTAAAATCATAAAAAGTGGTGCAGGTTCTTTTTTGACAAAAAATCCAGATAAGCTAAAATCAATTGCTCAAGCCGCAATAAAAGCTTCGAATGATTTTTCACCAGATAAAGAAAATCCCGTTCCGATTACGGTCAAGATACGTTCTGGCTGGGATAGTTCCAGCCTCACCTGGAAGGACGCCTCTGCAGCCGCTCTCGAAGCTGGATGCAAGGCCATTACGATTCATCCACGTACTAAAAAACAAGGCTACGAAGGAAAAGCCGATTGGAATATCCTTGCGCAATTGGTTCAATATGCGGCAAAAATTGCTCCTGAAGTCCCAATCTTTGGTTCTGGAGACGTCTTTTCACCAGAAGATGCCCGCCGCATGCTAGAAGAAACCGGCTGCAGAGGCGTCATGTTCGCCCGCGGAGCAATGGGCAATCCCTTTCAGTTTGCACAAACAAAACAACTTTTGAAAACAGGCTCTTATCAAGAAATCCCGATTTCCAAAAAAATTGAAACTGGTCTGCAAGAATTGGATATTTTAGTTCAAGACAAAGGAGAGGATATAGCTTGCCGCGAAATGCGGAAACGGTTCTGTTGCTATACAAAAGGTATTTCCAATGGAGCCCAAATCCGAACATCAATTGTTTCTGCCTGCACAGTTCAAGATTATAAAAAAATTGCAAATTTAATTTTAAACCTATAAAAAGTTAAATTTATATGGTAGAATAAAAAAACTGGTAAGTTTATTTTATGTCCGTATTTAAAAAAATTATCGAAGCTTTTCAACAATTATTTTTCTCATCCCGGCCTGAAATTAAAGCAAAGTTGGAATTAAAAAAAATCGAAGCAGAATTAAGAGAAATACGACCAGAAATCTATAAAAATACGTACGCTACACCAAATGTCGGACAGGCTTTTTACATCCTCTACAAAGAATCAAACAGAATTTCAAAAATTCTGAAGAATACTGTTTGCTCCGAAGATGCCGCCGTTGCAAATCACTTTTCCAACATTTTGATTGAAACAGGTTTTAAAGGCGAAGTTCGCAAAAAATTCGAAAATCTTTCTTACGAATCCATGCGACAAGCTTTTATAGAAGGCTCCAACAAAAAAGTCACGCGCGAAAAACTTAAACTAGATTTGGATGAAGTCCTTAAAGCCATCCGAAAGGAAGAATTCAAAAGAATAGAAAATGTTATGTGCCAGCTCGATCGACTCAACGACATCTGTAATTTCAGATACATCGACTTGGTAAACATGTTTTCGCCTGATTTCAATCCAAATTTGCCGAATCAGACACCTGCTTTTATCAGCGTAGAATCAAATAAACTCGATTCTTATTTCATGGATTTGCTTTTTCTGACAAGCAACTATGAAATAACGGCTCCTCAGGGAAGGGCAGTGGTTGCTCTTTGGCAAACAGTTACAGGAAAATACACAGAAGAAAAGGAAGAAGAACAGATTCTGTCATCGCTTAGAAAGATGGCCTATATTTTCAACCATATCCTTACAAAATCGAATTTGCAACTTTTCGTCCAGGTAATCAAACAGAAAACTGACATCAACTTCAAGGAATCTACTTTTAGCTCAAACAAACTGATGTCCTATTCGACAAGGCTTCAGCGTCAATTTACGACGACAGTTAATAGAATCGAAACAGAACTTCAGGATCAACGAATTGCCGAAGATACTAATGCGCTTTTTGATAATCATCCATTGCTTGACCTTGAATATTATAATGCTGATAACAGTTCATTTTTCCTCGAAGTTGGATTTCCTTCTTTCTTGTGGATAACTCCGCTTAGGATTCTCAAGTCTTTCGTTTCTCTCTTTTATTCTGAGCAAATACAAGCCCTCTTGAACGATATTGTTGTAGAAGGCTTTTTCAATAAACCAGATTATAAATCAAACTTTGCTCAGAAAGTTTTTGCAGGAAGCGAAACGATGGGCAAAATTAAAGCTTTCGAAGAATCTTTTTCTAAAGGTGGCCAGTTTGATATTGCCATTTTGAAAAGTTGGGCAAAAGAATGTACTTCGAATCCTGAACTCGGAAAAAAACTAACTATTGCGATTGAAACTGCTAATAATAATGCAAATAAAATCCTTAAAAGTGAATGTATCGTTTTCAAGCAGCTCTACAACGTCATTCAGGCTTTATTGGAAGAAGCGCACAAAGTCAATGCAAATGACATAACAAACATTAAACTTTTGTTTAATTCAAGCCGAAATAAAGATAAAGTGGTGTTGTTGGAACAACAATTCCCGAAATGGCCTTTTTTCATTGATATAATGAAAAATTATATTATCATTACTACACTTGTGGAAAATTAGAGCGGAAAACTTATAATGGAATTCGAAGATCTTACTAACATGTTTGCTCAAGAAGAAGACAATTCATCCTCTTCTGTAATTGCAGACTATGAAAAACAAATTTTTGACTACAAACAACTGATTCAAATTTCTATGAGTTTGAGTTCAACAATTTTGGACCTTACAAAATTGATTGAGACGATTAACTACACAACTTTGGCTCAGATGAGAACGCTCGGGGCCGGAATGTTCGTAATGCGAACTTTTGACTCTAATACTTTTTCGCTCGATGATAACTATACAGGTCTTGAACCAGATGCCAATATAGAATATGAAATTCCAGTTAATTGCAAATTCACTAATTTTTTGACAGAACAGAACAAAACGTTCACAATTCCTGAATTGAAAACAGCCATCGGGAATGAAAATTTGCCAGTTCAGATTTCTTCGCTTAAACCGACTTTGATAATTCCGCTTAAACAGAAAAATCGTCTTAATGGGGTACTTCTTTTAGGAGAGCAAATCATTTCGGAACCTTACACAGAGTATGAACGAGAATGGATTTTGATGCTTGCTTCTCTTGCTGCGATAGCCATCAACAATACATCTTTGATAGAGCAAACTACAACAGATATGATGACGCATCTTAAGTTGAAAACATACTTTTACACCGTGCTCGAAGAAAAAATCGAAACTTCAGTTAATGAAGATCTTCAGCTTTCAGTTTTGATGCTTGATATCGACTTTTTCAAAAAGTTTAACGATACGTACGGCCATGCTTGCGGAGATTACGTATTGCAATCAATTTCAAAAATAATTGCACGTGAAATTCGAGGTCAAGATCTTGCAGGACGCTATGGTGGAGAAGAATTCGTCGTCATGCTTTATAAGACAGATTCCAAAGCCGCAATATCAGTTGCAGAAAGGATTCGATCCGCAATTGAAACAGAAAAGTATGTCTACGAAGGTTCTGAACTTCACGTTACGATTTCTATTGGTGTTGCAACCTTAGATTCTAAAGAGCCTATTTCAGCTAAGCTCCTCGTTGAATATGCAGACCGCGCCCTTTATCAGTCTAAAGAGAACGGACGAAACCGCGTTACACTTGCTTCAAAAGATATGCCTTCCGTAAAAGATAATTTGGCTGCTAATGAAAACAAGAAGAATGCAGATTCCGAAAAAAAACCAGAGACGAAAAAACGTTCAAAATCAGGGGCGAAAACTACAAAAAGCAAATCCACCTCAAAAACAAAGTCAAAAGAATGAGGAATCCTGATGAATCCTTTTAATAAAATTCGTCATCCTTTCAAATATAGCTACTTTTATGCATCGTTTGCATTGATAATTGCCAATTTTGTCTTTTACGTACTTTCTCTTAAAATCAACTCTTTGCCATATTATTGTTCACTAAATGTAGTTTCAATAACAAGAAACTATTATTTATGGCAGTTTGTGACTTATATGTTCGTGCATGCCAATTGGTCTCACATTATTTCAAATATGCTCGGACTTCTTTTTTTTGGTGTGAGTCTTGAACGAGCAATTGGTTCGAAAGAATTTTTGCTTTTCTATTTTTCAACCGGAATTTTAAGCGGATTATTTTCCTTTTTGTTTTATTTAATAACACATCAATACAATGTTTATCTGATGGGCGCCTCTGGTGCAGTTTATGCCGTTCTTCTCATGTTTGCTGTAGCCTATCCGAGAGCTAAGATTTACGTTTGGGGTGTATTACCGGTTCCCGCACCCATTCTTGTGCTTATTTATGCCGCAATCGAAATTTACAGCGAATTCTTCGCATCGGGAAGCAATATCGCTCATTTAACACATCTTGCCGGATTCGGTTTTGCCTGGCTTTACAGCGTTATCCGTTTTGGAGAAAGTCCATGGAAAGTTTGGAAGCGAAATTTCCGCGCCTAGTTCTTTTCCGCCCAGTTTTTTTTAAATCCCGCACAGCAATTATTGCACTGATTATCGCAGCAATATTTTGCCAAGCACTTTTTGCACAAAATTACAATGAAGGGCCTGCAACGATGCCAAGGTTAAGAATCCTTTTATGGTCATTGATAGATTCAGATCCTTCCGTACCAGTCGAAACAAAAAGCGGTGATGCGTTTTATTCAAATTCCATTCGAGAGATTAAGAAACTGGCACCTTACGTCTTCGAAGGAATCATCTTTGGTTTTGATTTTGACTACACTCCTTCAGATAAAACTCGTAATGTTGATGAATATTTCGAATTAAATTTTTCACGTGAGAACTATCAGTCACATAAAGATTTTGCCAAACACATAAGCTATGAAGACGGATTTTTCCAGGATAACGCACTTTATTGCTGGGCTGAATTTCACCTGACCGACGATTTATACAAAAGAGTTTCTAGAAAATATTCAATTTCCATGCCGAAAACCCACGGCAGAGGAAGCGGAAAAGTCCGTGATGGTGAAAAAGGTATTGAAAACGCCTTTGAGGATGCCATCAAAAAAGCAATTCGTTCATACGCACAAACAATCACCAAAAACAAGCCGAAAGAAATCACAGGCACAATATTAATTACAGGTGAGCCAAGAATCTTCATTCAGCATGGACAATATTTCGTTGAAGGGGATTTTTTCATTGAAAATATGGATATCACGGACTATACTGTTTTCTAGAAGTTGTTATGAAAACCAATGCTAGAAAAATTTTTATCGCTCTATTATTACTCGTAATATGCTCTTTATCAGCTTTTTCAATGGAAGTAACGGTTGTTGAAGAAACCGAGGAATCGTATTCAATAAAGATTCTTGAAATTAAAAACTTCTCGCAGGCAAAATTCATTCTTACGATAGAACAGTCTCACTTTGAAAGGACAAAAGTTTTCAACCTGATAAATGCCCGAATCCGAAAATATCAAATTGATAATAATTTCAACAGTTATTTCAGAATCTGTAATGATGTAGTTCAATACAACAGCAAGGATAAGACTGTAAGTTACATTTCTGACATTCAATTCAGAACTAGTATTTATACTAAAAACGAATATAAAGAATGACAGACTCGCAGTGGGATTATTTTTGTAATTTCAGGTCATCTTTCAAAGACCAATGTAATAGCTGGCTAAATCAATTTGCGAATATTTTGCCATCCTTCCAAAAAACCGCATATGAAAAGGACAATGTCCCTTTTTATCCGATTGAAACTCCGATTGTCTATAATACTGATTTAGATTTATTTACCAAGGACTCACAAATAAAACTCATCTTAATCGGAGATAATCCTGGAAAAGACGAGCAACGAATCTATAATAAAAAATATCTGTGCGGACAATCAGGAAAAATTGCAGAAGGATTTTTTAGAAAACATCCAGAATTAGAAATCGATTTCCGAAAAAATGTCATAATTTTAAATAAGACACCTGTTCATACTGCAAAGACAAAAGAGTTGAACTATTTAAGCTCTCAATCACAAAGTCTTTCAAACTTAATCCTTGAAAGTCAGATTTGGATGGCAAAACAAACTTTGGAGCTACAAAAAATTCTAGGATGTTCTCTTTGGTTGATTGGCTACTCAGAAATAAAAAACAAAGGTGTTTTCATTCCATACCGAAAAGAATTTGAAAAATATTATGACATCAATCAAAACAAATCAAATTATGACAATATGTTTGTTTTTCAACATTTTTCAATGAATCGCTTCATAATAGACCTTAATGAATTTCAAAAATTAAATCAAAACATGAAATTAAGTGATGCCCTGTCATATTTAGGAAATAAACATAAATCTGAAATTTTTTACGCCGTTCCCTGACTTTTTGCTATAAATTGTCTAGTTTAAATGTCATATTTGTCATATTTAAAATTTCCAATACATAAAAAAAGCGGAAAACCTGACATTATTGTCAAATTTTCCGCCTGATTTTCACTTTGTTCTCTTTTACTTAGTGCTATTTAGTGCGCTCAACTTCAAAAATCAGTCGTGCATTTCCTGGAATTCCAGCCTGTGGAATACCACGAGCTCCATACGCAAGTTCTGGTGGCAAAAGCATATATCGGATTTCTCCAACTTTCATATCCAAGACCATTTCGTCAAAACCAGGAATCATTTCTCCAGCTCCAACTTTGAAAGTAAGAGGGGCATGGCCCTGTGGATGAAAATGTTGCGAAGCATCAAAAATCTGGCCGTTTGTGAGTTTTCCAATATATTCAGTCGTTACTGTCTGACCCTTCGAAGGCTTATCGCCCTTTCCATTCTTGTTAATCTTATAGTATATTCCTGAGTTAGTTTTTTCACAACCATCTATCAATTTTGCAAAAGCAGCTTTTTCTTTTCGATCATTTTCAGCGATTACTTCTTTTTGAAGTCTGTCAAAATCGCTCTGTGTTGCTGTAAACTTTTTTGCTTCTTCGCCCTGACGAATAATTGTCACCTTTTCAATTTTATCGCCTTGTTTTACGCTATCTACAACACTCTGTCCTTCTACAACCTCGCCGAAAATAGTATGCTTGTAGTTCAACCAATCCGTAGGAACGTGAGTGATAAAAAACTGACTTCCGTTAGTATTTGCGCCACTGTTTGCCATCGCAAGCTTTCCAGGCTTGTCGAAAATCAATCCTTCGACAAATTCATCAGGAAATTTATATCCTGGTCCACCAGTTCCATTTCCAAGTGGATCACCGCCCTGAATCATGAAATCTGCAATTACACGATGAAATTTCAATCCATCGTAAAAAGGTTTCCCTTTGGCAGCATCCAATGTTCCTTCTGCCAAACCTACAAAGTTCGTAACTGTAAGTGGAACTTCTTTATAAAAAAGCTCAAGAACGATATTTCCGCTACTTGTTTCCATAATTGCAAAGACACCGTCTCTGCCTTTAATTGATTCTAAAGCTTGACTCATAGGCCAACAAACTCCTTCTATAATTGTTAAAACTGCCAATGTAATGATAAGCAGAATTTTTTTTAATGATTTGTTTTTCACGTTTTTCTCCGTTTAATAAATTTTCAATCAGTAAATTGACTTAATCCAATTTAATATTGCATCAGAACGAGTCGTAAATGATTCCAAAATCATATTTTTGAAACCAGATGGAACTGCAACTTTTGCCTCTATCAAAATATAAACAAGAATCGCATCTTTACATGGAATCATATCAACAAAAGCACATAAATCCCTAGTTTTAATCGCCTTCAAACCTGGCAATCCAAGAGGATTTTCATTTATTTCCGTCAAATAAATTTCATTTTCATTTTGTCCGTATGTCAATTCGCCAACATACTCACCAAATGAATTATCATCAAATAGCACGTAAATAGGATTCACTGAAGTATCCATAACATCAGCAATTCGGTTTTTGTTTTTTGGATTATCAATTGTATAACATCTGTCATACAACACATCCATCTTATGACGCGTGTGGGAAAAATATTTAAGGCCTGTCATTTTTGACACTGACCGAACAAGCTTATTCAACTTGATAAATTCCTGTTCCTTAGATGGATTTTGCTTTGAAAAACCATTTTCTTCCTTTAAGTCGAAATAATAGATGTTTTCCAAAACATAATTTGGTTCATAATCGTGAATTTCGCTCCATTTATTCCTTCCGGCATTAACACCTTCGAGATTTGGCGCGTAAATTAATTTTTTTTCCTTTTCATTTACAGAAAAATTGCGCAGTACCCTTTTGTTCAAAAGTTCAGTAATCGTCACCTCATCCAAAACTTCCGAAATATTCAGATAAGATTTTTCCTGAGAAAATAAATTAAAAGAAAAAAGGCACAGAAGAATTCCTGTTACAAGAATTTTCGGTGCCTGTTTTTTAAAAATCATCAAATCAAGCCCTTGTAAATTACACGAACCTGTTTATACAAACCTTCTCCTTCACTTTTTGTTTCAACATCACTGATGTCGTTAAGTGTAGTATGAATTAGTCTTCTTTCAAACGGATTCATCGGTTCAAGCAAAACAGATTTTCGACTAAGTCTAACTTTGTCCGCTGTATTGTAAGCAAGACGGACCAAAGATTCTTCTCGACGCATTCTATAATTTTCTGTGTCTAATACAATTCTAACATCTGATTTGCCAAGTCGTCCAGCATAAACGTTTGCTAAAAGCTGCAAAGCGTCCAAATTTCGACCTTTTTTTCCAATAAGAATTGATGAATAAGATGAAGAAAGTTTGATTCCAATTTTTCTAGATTCCCGGAACATGATTTCAACATTTGCCTCATATCCCATTTTTCGAATAACTGATGCTACGAAATCAATAAGCTGCTTTTCAAATTCATCCTGTGGAAGTGGATTTGCAAAAAATCCGCTATTTGACGACGTAACGTGTCCATCAAATTCTGCATCATCCTGGGATGCAACTGCTTCTTCAGTATGTACTCGGATTTTTACAAATCCCTTTTTGAAAAGAGAATTTTTCTGAGATTCAAGGATTTCTACATCAAACTGATCCTTTTCCAATCCTAAATCTGCAGCAGCCATTTCAATGGCTTCTTTTTCGGTTTTTCCTTCATATTCGTATACCATAATGTCTCCTCGGTAAATTATTTTCTGTTGTAAATATAGTAATTATCCGATTTTATCGGGTTCTCTTCTTCTTTTTAGGAACAAAATCGGGAATTTTTTTGCTCTGTGCTTCCAATGCCTTTTTTGCGTCCTTTTTCTTTTTCATCGATTTGAGAATCAACTGCTGAAACAAAGAGAAAATATTGCTAATCGTCCAATAAAGAATCAATCCTGCTGGTGCATTGTAGAACATGAAGAAGAACAGTACTGGCATTACATACATCATAATCTTCATAGATTTCTGAGTCTGATTTGCAGCCGTTGTCGCTCCGTCATTTCCAGTGAAAACACCGGTAAGAATCTGAGAAGCAAGATAAATTATAGGCAAAAGTCTGATTTCCGTTCCTAAAAACGGCATGCTGAAATTCTTAAAAGAATATACAGTATCGCCAACAGAAAGGTCTGGAATCCAACCTGGAATGAACATAGCCCCTCGGAATTCGAAATAGTTATTGAAAAGATTATACATTGCAATAAGAAGAGGGAACTGAATCAAAAGAGGAAGACATCCCATCATCGGATTGTATCCGTTTTCCTTGTACAGTTTCTGCATTTCTACGTTCATCTTTTCAGGATTGTCCTTGTATTTAGTCTGAATTTCCTGAACCTTAGGCTGAACTTCCTGCATCTTAAGCGATGATTCCGAACTCTTTTTTGTAAGAGGGAAGAGTGCAAATCTCAAAAGCAATGTCATAATGATGATTGCAACACCCCAATTTGGAATTACCTTATAGATGACTTCCATAATCCATTTCATTGCAACTTCAAGCCAAGACAAAAGACCTGATGTGTTCAAACAGTCGTCAATCTTAATCTGTGAAAGGCCCCATCCGTTCTTTTCAACATTGTTGTAGTTTTTCAAAACTTTAAGAACTTTTGGTCCAGCATAAACATAGTAGCTATCCGTGAAACTACCTGTCGCAGCATTTCTTGAAAGCATTGCCTGTGCATTTGCATACTGTGTCGAATCATAGGCCTTTGAAAAAAGAATATCGCTCATTTCTGTCGAGTTCTGAGGAACAATGAGGAAAGCAAAATATTTTCCTGTAACACCGGTCCAAAGATATTTCTTGTCATAAACCTTGAATTGATTGTCTTTAAGTGTATTCTTTTTTGCTTTTTCTTTATCCGTAAAAATAATTAAAGTTCTGTTTTCATATCTGTCGCGTTTGCTGTCGTAATGAGGTCCAATCTGAGGCGCAGTTCTCAAAGTATAGGCAGCATCATGCAAATTCAAAGTTGCGTTTTCATCGGCAATAACTGATACATCAAGCTTGAAAAGATATTCGCCTTCTTTGAAAGTGTATTTTTTCTGAAGGACAAAATTGTTTACCTTTCCGTCTGCATCCTTTATTGAAAATTCTTTTTCAAACACATAAGTCAAATCATCGATTTTTTTTGTATTGAATGTATCGTTGATTATTCCGTTTTCAAAACTGTCGTTTGCATTTCCAAATGAAATAGAGCATGCTCTATTATTTTCTTCTACAGAATCGACCATTTGAACCTTGCCGGCATCCTTATCATCAAATTCCAAAAGTTCATATTTAACAAGGTCTCCACCTTTGTTCGTCAAAACTACATGGATTTTATCTGTTGTGATTTCGTATGTTTGTTCTGGAATGTTTTTTGAAGATTTTGATACAAGTACTGTAGGTTCAGTTGAAATTTCAGTGCTAGTCTGTTCTGCCGTTGTTTCGGAAGTAACTTCTGTGCCTGTTTGTTTTGGCGCAAAAAACTTGGTTTGAATCGCCATAAATCCAATAAGAATTACGCATGAAACTAAAACGGCTCCAATTGTTCTTTTATCCATAGATTTCTCCTTTTGAAACGATAAAAACTATCAATTTCTTTAGGGAACAGGATCGTATCCACCTTTTGCAAATGGATGACACCTTAAAATTCGCTTTGTGGACATGCCGATGCCTTTGAAAGGACCATATTTAGTTATAGCTTCAATCGCATAATTCGAACATGTTGGATAATACCGACAACAAGGCGGATGAAGAGGTGAGATACAGATTTGATAAAAACGAATTAAGTAGTAAAAAATTTTTTTAAGAAAGTTCTTTACTGTAACAACAATTCTGCTTTTTGGCATAGAAAATGAAATTGTTCGCATCTTTTTTTGAAAGATTCTGCATCGGGATAAACTAGAAAAATCATGTCATATCCCTTTTTCATATTTGCTTTATAATAACGATAAGTTTCGCGGCTTAAACGTTTGGATTTGTTTCGCTTTACAGCATTTCCATAACCGCGAGGAAGGGCAAAAGCAATTCTATTAATACCAAGTTGGTTGGGAAGATAAAAAAGTTTCGCACCTGAAGTACTAACCTTATTGCCTTCCCTGTACAACGTTCGAATTTCTGAAGCCTTCTTTACATGCTCATCGCGTGTAAATCGGCCCGTTTTAACTAAGCCTGTTCCCATTCCCTATACTAAAATTAATATGGCTTCTTTTCGTCGGATACAGTAAGCTTTTTTCGACCTTTAGCTCTTCGGCGTGCGAGTACAGCTCGTCCACCTGCAGTCTTCATCCGAGCTCTGAATCCAAATTTTCTATTTCGTTTTGTTCTACTTGGTTGATATGTCCTTAACATTTGAACACGTCTCCTTCTATATTTTAAGACCGCCTAAGCAGTCTAGAATTTTCCCGTATTATGAGTCTATACTAGGTTAGAAAATATAACATTTTTAACGATTTTTGGTCAATAGACTGCTTTTAAGCTTTTCGAATTTCTCGCGAAGTTCTGGAGCAAGATTTTCATCAACTTCAATCTTGCTTTTATCTCCTTGCTCCTCATCTGAAATTCCAGCCGGCCGAATATCTTCCTGATAATCTGGAATCCGTACCTGCGAATTTTGAAGTTTAAAGCAAAGATTTTTGACATTCAGTTGCGGATATTTCATTTTTAAGCCGCGCAAAATATAGGTTTTGTAATTCTGCATCAGCTGGATATAACCCGGATGATCGGTTTCTACCAACAAAATATCGTTTTTCAAATCGACTACGTTCGAATGTGCAGCAAGAAGCATTCCTGTTTTGTTCTTTTCAGCAGGATTTGTTGAAATTGTACCGACTATTTCTTTCCATCCCTTGCTCACGGCAATCGATTCCTGCATCTTTTGCGCATCAATGTTCGGAAAAAGTGAGTTCAATATAGCATCCGCACGTCGGAATTTTACATCAGTAGAATACTTAGTTTCGAAGGCTTCATTCTGGTTTTCGTCATCAAAATCACTGTTCACTCCAGACGCCTCCCTCGATATTGTAAATTTTAGTTGTTGTTTTCTTATACCTGTCATACGGTTCGCCTGGCAAGAACGTGCAGAAAAGTTGTTCGTATTCAGGCAGCAATGCTGTAACCTTCTGTCGTTTATCTGGATCTAGTTCTAGAAGAACGTCGTCCATAAGCAAAACTGGCTTTTTCCCGGTAATTTCGCTGTAATACTGGGCCTGTGCTATACGCAAGATGAGAGCAACAAGACGGCGCTGGCCTGTCGAAGCTGACGGAATAAATTGTTTTGAGCCCTTCATAAAACGGACCTTGTCCCGATGAGGACCACTCATCGTAGTACCTAAAGCCTTGTCCATTTCAAGCTTGGAATTCAGAGTCTGGATTATTTCTGCCATTTCGTTACTTTTCCATGAAGGCTCATAAGCAATATAAACGCCTGAAATTCCAGTTATCTTTTCGAATAGAGTCGAAAAAATTCGATTGAACTGATAAACAGCATTTTTTCGTTTCTGGATTATTTCACGTCCATTTTCGGCAAGCTGAAAATCGTAAACGTTCAAAGTTTCGTATTTTTTTTCCTTAAGCAAAAGATTTCGGCTTTTCAAAACCTTTTTGTAGCGCCTCATCACATCGATGTACATAACATCATACATTGAAAGAGACTGATCTAGAAAAAAGCGCCTCCTTTCAGGCTCACCCACGGCAAAATCAAGATCATCATGGCAAAAAAGAACGCACGGAATCGTATTAATCATATCTTTGCGGTCTTTTAATTTTTTACCGTTCTTTACGATAGTTTTTTTTATGGCCTTGTTGCCTTCATAAGTAATATTTATTGTGTGGGAAACTCCGCTTTCTTCGCGAAAAAACGTCTTTACCGAAAAATAATCCGAGCCAAAACGAGGAATTTCTGCTTCTGCATGAGTCTTGAAGGAATTACCATAGGATGACATGTATATCGCTTCCAAAAGATTGCTTTTTCCCTGTCCGTTTTCACCGACAAAAAAGACCTCTTTAGAATGGACATCAATCGTTGCATCTTGGAGATTTCTAAAATTATTTACCGTTAAAGATAATATCGGCATGAACGCCCTGTTTGCTATTCACGCTGCATTGGCATGACAATGTGAATGAAATCAGCTTCTGGAACCGACTTAATCGTTACAGCCTTCATATATTCAGAAAATTCAAATCGGATTTTGTCTGTATTGATAACCTTCATCGGCTGTTCAACAATCATGTAGTTAAAAGCCATTTCGACATTTTCACCATCGTATTCACATGGAATATCAACATTGGCATCACCGACTTCTGAGCCTTGAGAACGAATCGTAAGCTGATTCTGTGTCAAATCAAAATATACTCGGTTTGATTTCTGTTCAACAAAAAGGCTTGCACTTTTAAGAGCTGAAAGCAAATCTTTTTTATCAACTTCAAAGCTGTATTTCTGTTCTTCTGGAATTACGCGCTGATAGTTAGGATATTGTCCATCAATCAAAACTGATGTGAAATTATAATTTCCAAATCGGAAGAAAATAACCTTATCAACTATGGCAATTGAAAGAGAGCCTTCGCTTGGCATTCTTTTAAGCAAAACTTCGAAGATTTTTGGTGGCACAATGGCACTCTCGAAATCTGCAACTCCGCCACAAAGAGGTTTCGCAATGTACGCTAATCGGCGTGAGTCCGTAGCGACCATAACCAAGTTGTCGCCCTTCTTTTCCATGTAGATACCATTCATGAAAATTCGATTTCCGTCTGTTGATACAGCAAAAATCGTATGCATAATCATCTCTTTGAATTCCTGGACTGGAACATCAAAGTATGGAACATTTTCGGCAGAAGCAAATTCTGGGAATTTGTCACTGGCCATGCTGTTCAATTTGAAAATCTGTTTTTTACCGGTAAGCGGCCTGATTACTACGATTGAGTTTTCCTGACTAAATTCAACATCACCTGTTTCAATCAAATTGAGAATTCCGACGAATTTATCACAAAAAACAGTCGTCATTCCTTCCTGCTGAATTTCAACAGGAATCTTAGTCTCAAAATTGATTTTTATATCAGTAGCCTTGATTGTAAGCGTATTATTTTCTGCAATCAAAAGCACATTTGATAAAATCGAAGCTACGTTTTTTGTAGCGATGATTTCCTGTGCAATCGACATTTCCTTAAAAAGAGAATCTCTATCAAAAATAAATTTCATTTTTACATCCTTGTCTATAAGTGTCAAAAAATTTTATCATATTTTTGTCGTAAAAACAACAATTTAGAATATTACATTTCTAATCTTCATTTGAGGTAAAAACTCTCGACAATTGTTGGTTTTCCTTCCTCTACAACGACCGTTTTGGTTTCTGAATATAGCGAAAATCCATCTAACCCCAAATAATCAATCTGAAAACTATGTTCTCCTGGATCCATGAAAAATCCTACGCAAGAAACCTTTTCTGGTAAAATTTTCACCTGTTCAGTGGAAACTGCATTTTTCTCGTCAATTTCATTGACTGAAGAAATCATAGAATCACGCGCTGCCGTATAGGCCAACTGGGCAAGGACCAATTCTATCGGATTATTCAAAATTTTCTGAACATTTTCATAAGCTAGATTCAAACTAACAGAACTTGCAACTACGGCTACATATTTTGCCGCAATTATCTCTGCCATATTTTTCATAAATTTATCATGCGCTTCATAATTCACTTCTTTTCGAAGCGACTCGTTAAAATCTTCGAGCAAAATCATTTCTTTTGAACCTTCAGCAACGGCATTTTCAGTTGATTCAGGCATTAACGGCGTTATCATAATTCGCTTTACACGAGAAGTCGATTTTACTTTTCCTTCTGAATCACAATCCAAACCAGGCCAACTGAATTTAAAGCTAATCGGGACATTATCCACAATTTTTCCAGAAAGATCGTAAATTGGACAATTTAGGCTCATGCTGCGACCATATTTATCCTTTCCTGGAAATTCAACAAAATTAACTTTTTGTTGAGCCAGCATCCCATTAAAAGCAAAAAATTCAACACGGCCTTTTCCTTTCGGCATTGAAATGGCAGCCTGAGCCTCTTTTTTCAAAGCCTGGTTTTTCAATAATTTCATGTCATAAACATTATCTGAATCACCATATTCGTTTCGAATATAAACTGAAAGCAATCGCGCAAAATCAGAGTCGGCATATCGTTCATACTCTTTTTTTTCAGGTGGCGCCATTTTGGCAATTTGGTTCAAATCGATTCCAAGAAAAGCACTGGCAACACCAAGCGACACTTTTTTGCCGTCTTTAGTTTCGACTTCTTTTTCCAAAGCTTCTTTCTGCAACTGTTCAATCTGGACTCGGTACTCATCATACATCGTTTGAATTTCGCCAAGTCGACGGATTCTTGTCATTGCGTTTTCAAGACTAGTTTCCTTGTCTGCGCCATTGTAGTTGCTCAACGCATCCATCGCTACAAGGGTATATGCCTCAAAAAGGGAAGGCCAATAGTTTTTGCCTTTCGGACCGCCTTGCAAAACCATATCGACGCTGTAAAGACTATCTGCACTTGTGTCAAAATCATTCAAAAAGTGATAGGCAAGACCCTTGTCGATATCCAAGTTTAAGGGAACTCCATCTTTAGAACCTGTTTTGCTTTCTATCATTCCAAGACATTTTTCAAAATCAGCATTTGAAGCAGATTCGTTGTATCGCTTTTGATTGAATTTCTGATTTGCCATAGGAACAGAAGCACATCCTGAAAGGATAAAAAATGTTAAGATATAGATAATTCCCATGACGACACTGATAAAATGTGTTTTCTTTTTCATTTTTCCTCTTTTCTCCTTAACTATAATCATTAATAATGTTTTTTTGACGTTTTGAAAATCTTGATAATTTTTTCATCAGCGCTAAAAATAATTTTGTGAGTCTGAGCATCCACAAGTTGAATCGTAACAAAATAGACTCGCTGCTGTTCTTTTTTGCCATTTTCAACAAGGGATTTTACCGTTCCCGTAAGAATAAAATCAGCACCGATGACTGAATTTTCTGTATTTTCTGCATTTTCTGTATTTTCTGCATTTTCCAAAATCGGCCGTTCATCCTTGTCCGCAACGAATTCAATGGTTCCGCTTTCGATTATTGCATCCTGAAGTTTTTTGGCAACAAGTTTCGTATCGATTCTTTCAGAACTTTCATTTTTGATTCGACCGACGACCACGAATGGTTTTCGCCCATTTTCTTTGCTAAATTCTCTTATCTTATCTGATTCTCCGATTTTCTGAACGATAGTCGTTGTTACGATTCTGATATCATTTTCATTCCAAAAACCATTTATATCTTTTACCTTTGAAGTCCGCTGTGCTGGTGATGCATAAATCGGAAAAACTATACTGTAAAATGCGATTATTAAAGTGAAAAAAAATAAACCCTGTTTTCTCATAAAATTCATAAAATAAATTATTGCATATGAATATTAAACTGTCAAAATCAGTTTGCGATATTGATTCGGCGTAATTGCGAATTCGGCCTTAAACGAACGGAAAAAAGTACTTTCGTCCTGAAATCCGCATTCTAGATAAAGTTCTTTGATTGCCCTTCCTTTTTCAATCAAGTGCTTTGCGTACAAAAGACGCTTTTTCAACACGAATTGATGAAGCGTAATATTCGTTTCGCTTTTAAAAAGATGTGAAAGATGATATTTGCTCACAAAAATATTTTCTGAAATTGATTCAAGGCTCAAGTCGCCCGAAAGATTTTTCTCGACGTAATCCATCGTTCTAGAAACAATCATGTTCGACTGTCGTGCATATCGTGCATTAATCGCAGGAGCATTAAATTCATCACTTTTAAGAAATTTATTGATATCAAGCAATATAGACAGAACTTTTTGCTCGCGCTCAACGTCAACTCCAAAATTTTCGGCGAACTGCAAGTTTTCCAAAGAAAGCAGATGGTCACGAATTTTTTGCGAAACAAAATAGTCGCGAATAAGATAAGACCTGTTCGAAGCACAGGAAAAAAAACATGATGAAAGATCAGTCTGCCTCGTCGAAAGCTTGGAAACATAGCGAGGATTCAGCCATAAAACAATTCTCTCATAGGTTAAATTTGGATTCGTAACTTTAAGCTGATGAAGGACATTCGCCGGTATCAATAAAATATCACCGCTCACAAGATTATAGTGCAGATTTTCTACGGAATAGACGGCTTTTCCGCTGATAAAAAAATACAACTCGTAAAAATCATGGCTATGAAGGACGACGTTGTTCAAATTTATGTCTCGTGAATGAGAAATTTCATAACTGTTATTCCTCATCAACTGGTTTAGGATTTTTGTATCGGACACAAGCAAATTTTATTTACATATCGCAAGTTTTGCAAGTTTTTCCGCAATATTTGATATTTTTTTTGTAAAAATTGAGATGTAGTATTCAAATTATGAAAACATTTATGGACGAAAATTTCTTACTTGAAAATAAAAAAGGTGCTGAACTCTATCAGCAGGTAAAAGACCTGCCGATTTTTGACTATCACTGTCATCTTGACCCTAAAGAAATATATGAAAACCGTTCTTTTTATAATCTTACGGAACTTTGGCTTGAATGTGATCATTATAAGTGGCGTGTAATGCGTAATGCTGGTGTTTCAGAAGAATTTGTCACTGGAAAAGCAGATCCGTACGAAAAATTTTTGGCTTTTGCACGTTCTCTTCCTCTTTTTCCAGGAAACCCAGTCTATCATTGGGCACATTTGGAACTTAAAAAATATTTTGGAATAACAGAACCTCTTTCAGAAAAGACGGCATCTGCCATCTGGGAACAAACAAAAAAAATAATGGCCGATGGTTCATTTTGTGCACGCAATTTAATAAGACAATCAAATGTCGATACGATTTTTACGACTGATGACCCGACAAGCGACTTGAAATACCATGCACTTCTCGCACAAGAAAAGACCAAAAATTCTGATGTCACCTTTACAGTTTCGCCAAGTTTCAGGCCAGACCGATTTGTCAACATTGAAAAACCTGACTTTCCAAAAGCCATCGCCGAACTCGAAAAGGCCTGTAACAATCAAAAAATCGAAAATTATGACAGCCTTGTGAAAGCTTTGAATAACCGCCTTGATTTTTTTGTTGACAAAGGATGCGCTATTGCTGACATTTCTTTCACAGATTTTCCAAAAATTATGACATCTGATGAAAATATGACATCAGAAAAATTGACAACTATTTGTGACAAAGCCATAAAAATAGCGTTAAATTCTGATAAATCTGACATAATCCATGATGAATTGTCAAATTTAAACATGACTTTCAAGTATTGCATGATAAAAAATCTTGCACTTATGTTTGCGCAAAAAAACATGACAATGCAGATTCATACCGGAGTTTTGCGAAACCAAAATACAACACGATTTGCTCAATGTGGTGCAGATTGTGGAATCGACAGCGTTGGAAATTCTATCAATATCGAAGCTGCAGGCCTTCTTTTTGACGATATCGAAAAAACAGCTGCTTCTAGAGCAGCAGATTGTGCTAACTCTAGCAAAATTGATTGTGCCGGCCTTCCTCGTATCATCCTTTACACATTGAATCCAAATTCCTATTATCCGATAGCAACTATGATAGGAGATTTTGCAGGAAAGGTTCCCGGCCGAATGCAGATGGGAGCAGCCTGGTGGTTTATGGACCATAGGGACGGTATAAAAGAACAACTCAAAATTTTTGCTAACACTAGTGGGCTGGGAGTTTTTAACGGAATGCTTACCGACAGTCGAAGTTTTGTTTCGTATGTGCGACACGACTATTTTAGAAGAATCCTGTGCTCTGTAATCGGGGAGTGGATTGAAAACGGAGAATATCCCGATGATGAAAACGCCGTGGAATTAGTAAAAAACATCAGTTTCTATAATGCAAAAAATAATTTTTCACGATAAAAAGATGGAGGAAAATTACACATGAAAATGACCTTTCGCTGGTACGGCGAAGATGACAAAATTACACTAGAAAAAATCAGGCAGATTCCGAACATGTACAGTGTCGTAACGGCCGTTTACGATGTTCCTGTCGGAGAAGTTTGGAGCGAAGAAAGTATCCGGCGCCTTAAGACTGTAACCGAAAAGTCAGGCTTGAAAATGGAAGTAATAGAAAGCGTTCCTGTTCATGAAGACATCAAACTCGGACTTCCAACACGTGATAAATATATCGAAGCCTATAAAGAAAACATTCGAAGGCTTGGAAAAGCAGGCGTAAAATGCATCTGCTATAACTTCATGCCTGTTTTCGACTGGACAAGAACCCAACTTGATAAGGTTTCTTTCGATGGTTCCACTTCACTTGTTTATTATGCAGATCAACTTGAAAAGATGGACCCTCTGAACGGAGAACTTAGTCTTCCAGGTTGGGATTCAAGCTACAAAAAAGAAGATTTGAGAAAACTTTTTGACCAGTATAAATCTGTTGATGAAGAAAAGCTTTTTGAAAACCTCAAATATTTTCTAGAGCAAATTATACCTGTTGCACAGCAGTGTGACGTGAAAATGGCAATCCATCCGGATGATCCACCGTGGTCTATCTTTGGACTTCCAAGAATTATCACGAACGAAAAAAATATCGACCGATTTTTAAAACTCGTGGACAATCCATACAATGGTCTGACTTTCTGTGTAGGAAGTCTTGGTGCAGATCCTAAAAATGATATCGTAAGCATGGTAGACAAATACTCAAAAATGGGCAGAATCCACTTCATGCACATCAGAAACGTAAAACACGTAGAAAATGGTTTTGAAGAAACTGCCCACGACCAAAAATATGGTTCGATGGATATAGTCGGCATCGTCAGAGCTTTGGTCAAAAACGGATGGGACGGTTACGTCAGACCAGATCATGGCCGAATGATTTGGGGCG
Source organism: Spirochaetales bacterium (assembly GCA_028725265.1). Classification (GTDB taxonomy): domain Bacteria; phylum Spirochaetota; class Spirochaetia; order Treponematales; family Treponemataceae; genus RGIG9060. The sequence goes on from JAQYSN010000110.1 coordinate 21,162, forward strand.
AAACTGGAAAACCAGGTTACGGCCTTTACGACCGCGCCCTTGGTGCAAGTTACATCAACGGTGTTTGGGAAGCTGTTGAGTTGCTATCTTAATTTTACTTAATTCTACTTGTCGAGGAGCATAATTTTGAATTTATCAAATAAAATAATCGTAATTACCGGAGCCGGTGGAGTCATTTGCAGTGGAATAGCAACAGAACTTGCAAAATGCGGTGCAAAACTTGCTTTGTTAAACCGAACGCTCGAAAAAGCACAAGTTGTTGCTGATAAAATCAATTCGGACAGTGAAACTTTGAAAAATGGCGGATGTGCCAAGGCCTATCACGTCAATGTTGTGGATAAGGCTTCCATCGAAGAAGCCCACAAACAAGTTCTAAACGACTTTGGCAAATGCGACATTCTGATTAACGGAGCTGGCGGAAATAATCCATCTGCCACAACATCGAACGAAACTTACGTTCCGGGCGAGTCTTATGAAAAAGACTTTTTTTCACTTCAGGAAGACGGAGTTCGAAGCGTTTTCGACCTGAACTTCTTGGGTACATTTCTGCCAACACAAGTTTTCGCTCAAGATATGATTGGTAAAAAAGGCTGTTCTATCCTAAACATTTCTTCAATGAACGCCTTCACACCTCTGACAAAAATTCCTGCCTACAGTGCCTCTAAATCTGCAGTGAGCAATTTTACGGAATGGCTTGCCGTTCATTTTGCGCCAAGCGGCATCCGTGTAAACGCAATCGCACCAGGCTTTTTTGTAACTGAGCAAAACAAATCTCTTCTCTTCAATCCAGATGGAACTCCGACGGCAAGAACACAAAAAATTCTTGCTGCAACCCCGATGAATCGTTTCGGAAAAATTGAAGAGTTGATAGGTGCAGTAAAACTTCTCATTTCCGAAGAAGATGCAAGTTTCATTACTGGCGTCGTCCTTCCAATTGATGGCGGATTTAATTCTTATAGCGGAGTCTAGTTTTAAAGCAAAAATTAATCTACATTTAAAATATATACGTTTAAGTGAGGATAAAAATGAATTATGATTTTTTAGAAAAGCATAAAATTGTTCCTGTAGTTGTTCTGAACAAACTCGAAGATACCATTCCGGCTCTTACAGCAATGAGCCGTGGCGGAATCAAAGTTGCAGAAATCACTTTCCGAACAGAATGCGCTGCCGATGCTATCAAACTCGCATCAACTTCAAGTGAATGTGCTGATATCCTAATCGGTGCTGGAACCGTAATAAATGCAGATCAGTGCGAAAAGGCCATTTCATCGGGTGCGAAATTTATCGTTTCGCCAGGATTTGGACCAGACGTTGCAGAAGTTTGCAAAAAACATGATGTTCCATATCTTCCTGGAGTCTGCACACCAACTGAAATTATGGCAGCCCTAAAATACAATTTGAAAATCCTTAAATTTTTCCCTGCTGGAGCTTTTGGCGGTCTTAAAACTCTTAAAGCTTTGAGCGCCGCTTTTCCACAAGTTAAATTTTTGCCAACAGGTGGAGTAGATGCTTCAAATATGGGCGAATTTTTCAGCCAAAAATTCATCGCCGCAGTCGGTGGAAGCTGGATGGTAAAAGGTGATTTGATTGCTCAAGGAAAATTTGACGAAATCGAACGACTTTCTAGAGAAGCGGTCTCATTACTATAGCATCGTTATAGCATTTTTAGGAGATTTTTATGGGAAAAATAGTTACTTTCGGTGAAATAATGCTTCGCCTGGCTCCTGAAGGATATTTAAGATTTTTGCAGGAACCTCGATTTGAAGCAACTTTTGGTGGTGGTGAAGCCAACGTCTCCGTTTCACTTGCAAATTACGGTATGGAAACTTCTTTCGTTACAAAACTACCCGATAATGACATTGCAAATGCTTGTATTCGTAGCTTGCGAGGTTTCGGAGTTGATACTAAATCCATCGTTCGAGGTGGTCCACGCGTTGGAATCTATTATTGTGAAAAAGGCGCATCCCAAAGACCTTCGAAAGTAATTTATGACCGTTCAGGTTCTTCCATAGCTCTTTCAACAAAACAGGATTTTGACTGGGATAAAATTTTTGAAGGCGCTTCTTGGTTCCATTTTACTGGTATAACTCCTGCATTGGGTGGAGATTTACCAGAAATTTGTCTTGAAGCCTGCAAAAAAGCTCACGAAAAAGGCATTATTGTAAGCTGCGATTTGAATTATCGAAAAAAACTTTGGTCTCGCGAAAAAGCTGGCCAAGTAATGAGCGAATTATGCAAATACGTTGATGTTTGCATTTCTAATGAAGAAGATGCTTCAGATGTCTTCGAAATCAAATCAGAAAGCACTGACGTAACAAGCGGTAAACTCAACAAAGACGGATACCGAGAAGTCGCTTCAAGGTTGAAGGAAAAATTTGGTTTCAAATACGTTGCCATCACGCTTAGAACATCAATATCTGCAAGCGAAAACAACTGGGCAGGAATGCTTTATGATGGAAAAACTGACGAATGTCATTTCAGCAAAGAATATAACATGAAAATTGTAGATAGAGTCGGCGGCGGAGACAGTTTTGGAGGCGGTTTGATTTATGCCTTGAGTAACGATTTTTCTGCCAAAGATGCAATTGAATTTGCTGTTGCTGCAAGTTGCCTCAAGCATAGTATTGAAGGTGACTTTAATATGGTCAACGTTTCAGAAGTACAATCACTTGCTGGAGGAAACGCAAGTGGCCGTGTTCAACGATAAAAGTACGACAATGTGTGTCGCATCGCGCGAGGGATGTTTAGAGGGAGGTTTATATAAAAAAAATTTGCGCCGTAGGCGCGATTTAAAAACGCGGAAAGATTTAAAAACGCGTAAAATAAAAAAATTGCTGTATCTAAAAATTCGTCAAAACCAAAAAGCATGATAAAATATCTAAAATACTGGTTTTTACATACAATTTTATTTGCAAAAATGAGAACTGTATCTTAAAATAATTAACGGTTTTAATTAATTAACTAAAAGAGGAGAAATCGCATGTCAGAAAATTCTACACAAGAATCGATGATTTCAAAAGCCAGCGGTCTTAAAGCAAAAGATTATATTGCTTATGCCCTTGGTGATGTTGGTGGCTGTCTTGTATTCAGCCTCGTAACAACAATTTTACAAGTCTGGTATACCGACGTTTTCAAACTTAATCCATTTTTCATCATGATTATGTTTGTTATTGCAAGAATCTGGGACGGTATAAATGACCCTATTATGGGACGTATTTGTGATACTGTAAAAGTTAGTCGCTGGGGACGATATAGACCTTGGTTCTTGTATGGTTGTATTCCACTTGCTCTTTCTGCTGTATTAATGTTTATCAAGTGGCCTGGAATTTCAATTGGTAGCCGAGGAATGGCTATTTACGCAACTGTAACTTATATCTTTTTTGGTATGTGTTATACAATGATTCAGATTCCTTACGGCTCCCTCGCATCAGTCGTTACGCTTGACGAAAAAGAACGAAGTAAACTTTCTGTTTTCCGTTCTGTAGGTGCTACTATTGGTAATTTCCCTGTAATGGCAATTTCAGCCATGTACATCAAATCTAAATTCATGACTGATGAAACAACGGGTGAATACATCCTTGATGAGGCTGGAAAACGAATCAAAATAGGTCAGTATGTCGATGAAAAAGTTGTCATTGTAGGATCTATCATTATTGCAGTTGGATGTATCATCATGTTCTTGCTTGCTTTTGCCGGAAATAAAGAGCGAGTTGTATCTCATCCTGTAAAACCACAGAAGGGTGATACTTGGAAAGCCGTTAAGAGACTTGCAACAAACAAATCAATGCTTTCACTTTCCATAATTTCTATGCTCTTGCTCGCTGGTCAGATGTTTATACTGAGCTATTATACATACTTGATTAAGCAGTATTTTAACCGAGGCGGAATTTGGATTATGCTTCCTACCGTTTTAACTTATCTTCCAATGGCAATTTTGATGTTCTTTACACCAAAACTTGTTAGAAAATTCGGTAAACAGGAAATTACAGGTTTTGGTATGGCTCTTGCCGCTGTTGCAAACCTTGCAATGTTCTTCCTCAAATTTATGAATCAAGAAACAGCTATTTATCCTTTCATGGGACTCTGCTTCATCAGTGGTATTGGACTTAACTTCCTCGTTCTTCAGGTTTGGGCTATGGTTTCAGACTGTATCGATGATATCGAAGTAAAAACCGGAAGTCGCGATAACGGAACAGCATTTTCATTCTTTATGTTCTTCCGAAAACTTGGTCAGGTTATTGCAGCTGTAGCTGTTAATAGCTCACTTATAGCAATGGGTTATTTCGAAGGCGTTAAACAGTCATCAGATGTATTTACATTCAGCAACGAACAGTTAAGCACAATGTATGCTCTTGCAACGATAATTACTGCTGTAATGTTTGGATTGATGGCTATTTTCCTCTTTGCTTGGTATCCGCTTTCAAAGAAACATGTTGCTGAACTTCAGGTTTTGAAAGAAGAACAACTTAAAGAAGCTATTGCTAACAACAAAGTTAAATTGAACTAATCTTACTCATTAGATTAATTTTATGAGTCCGCCCGGAAAATAATTCATTTTATTTTTCAGGCGGCTTTTTTTTGCGGATTTTAATTTTTAGATTTATAATTTTTTTATGGAACAAATCACTTTAAAAACAAAAATTGGTTCATTCAAAGGACTTTCAAACGAAAAATCATATTCATTTTTGGGAATTAAGTATGCAGATTCAAAACGTTTTGAGCGTGCTACATTAAAAACTGATTACAGCGAAAACGAAATTTATGATGCAACAAAATATGGACCTTGTTGCCCTCAAATGAGAACATATATTCCAGAAGATCCTAATTCCATGTATTACAGAGAATTCCGTGAAAATCTCGAATTTACATATTCTGAAGATTGTCTTTTCTTAAACATTTTCATGCCCAAAGATAAAAAAGATGAAATCGAAATCAATTGTTCATCAAAAAAATATCCAGTTTTGATATATATCCACGGCGGAAGCTTTACAAGAGGCTCTTCTGCAGAACGTCCTTTCGATGGTTCAAATCTTTCAAGCCGCGGGATAATCGTAGTTACAATAAATTATCGTTTAAATATTTTTGGAACTTATATGGGTAAAAATCTAATGCTGTATGATATGAAAACAGCAATCGAATGGGTTTATAAAAATATCAGTGAGTTTGGTGGAGACAGCCAAAACATAACACTTTCAGCTCAAAGTGCTGGAGCGATGTCATGTCAGCAATTAATTTTTGACGCCGATGTAAAAAAATACGTGCGACGAGCCATCATGCTTTCAGGCGGAGCAATGCTTAAAGGAATTTTCGCACCAAAATCCAAGTTTTGGGCAAAATCTTTTTATAAATCAGTTGAAAAAGACCTTCGGAAAAGGGGTCTAGACGCTCTACAATCTACTTCTCAACAGTTGTTCGAGTCATTTCATCAAGTATGCAAAAAAAGGCCGATAAATGCCGCTATTTTAAGTGTTTTTCCTACTTTCGATGGAGAAATAGTTAAGAAATCAAATATAAAAAATGCATTTAAAAATGCACAGATGGATTGTTTTTTTTCTGTTACAAAAGATGATCTTCAACCGAGATTTTACCTTGAAAAGAGTGCTAAAAAATACAGCAAAAAATCAAAAAAAATTGGAAATAAAGTTTATCTAAATTATTTTAACCGTGGTTTGCCACCAGAAGGAAAAGCTTTTCATAGTAGTGATCTTTGGTATTTTTTTGGAAATCTTATGATGCATACTTGGCGAAAATTTGAAGAACGCGACTATGAAATTTCAAATGAAATAATGACTAGAGTTGTTTTATTTTGTAATGATGGAAATATTAATCCTGAAGGATTTTTTGAAATGAAACCTTATGAATTTTATGAATTGAAATAATATGACTCTATTATTATTTATTTAAAAAATAGTAGTAGAAGTAGTAGTAGTTGTGGATAACTGTAAAATCATTTTATTTCGTTATTTTATAATGATTTACAGTTGTGTAAAACTTTAGACTGCTAATTTTAGTTTTTACACATATCCACAGCCATCTTTTTTTTTCAACATAAGATTCTGAGTTTTCATCAGTTTATTTACCGGTTTTCCACAGGTTATAAAATCATTTGTTTTTAAATTCTTTTATTTTCTGTGTGAGCAAAGATAAAATTTGTTCTGTGGAAGGATCTGTAATTTTCATCTCTTCAACTTTTTTCAGAGAATTTAATGCGGTCGTATGATCTCGTCCTCCGAATTCGCTTCCGATTTCAGTTGTTGAATATTCTGTAAGTTCTTTTGAAAGATATATTGCATAGTGTCTAGGAATAATTACAGATTTTTTTCTGCTTTTTCCCTTTAATTCTGATACAGAAAGTCCGTATTGGTTAGCAATTACTTTTTGTATAGTTTCAATTGTTATGCTTGTATCTTTAGAGTCAGATATCATGTTTTTAAGTTGTTTTTGTGCAATTTCAATAGTAACATGTTGACCCATCAATTCTTCATAAGCTTTAATTGTCGTTAAAGCACTTTCAAGATCACGGACATTAGTCGATATATTTTTTGCTATTAAATCAAGAACATCACTATCAATGTTTAAATGTTCCAAATTAACTTTTTTTTCAAGAATTGCTCGTCTTGTTTCGTATTGAGGAACTTGAAGATCAACATTCAAACCTCGTTCAAATCGATTTCTAAGGCGATCAGTTATTCCTTTGAGCTCTTTTGCTGGTCTATCGCATGTAAAAACCATCTGTTTGTTATTGTTATACAAAGCTTCAAAAGTGTAAAAAAGTTCTTGTTGTGTTTCTTCTTTTCCAATCAAGAAGTGAATATCATCGATGAGCAAAACATCTGATTGTCTATATTTATTCTTAAATTTTTGAGTTGTTCCTGAATTTAAAGCCTGCATGAATTCATTAGTGAAATCTTCGGCCGTGATACAAATAATTTTAGAATCTGATTTTTTATATATTTCATTTCCGATTGACTGCATGAGGTGAGTTTTTCCGAGTCCTACACCACCATAAATTAAAACTGGGTTATATACTTTACCAGGATTTCTTGAAACAGCAATTGATCCATTCAGGGCAAATTCATTGTTTGCACCTTTTACGAAATTTTCAAAAGTATATCTAGGATTAAGTTGCGGATGACGTGGTTTTTCTTCGGTTTCTTTGACAGTTTCATTTTTTGATGATGAAAATGAATTTTCTACAAGAGAATTTGATGTCTTGTTTTCAGGGGATTTTTTATGACTTATTTTTAATTCAAGTTTTATATTTTGTCCGCTGAGTTCATATAATTTTTTTTCAAGCTCTATGATGTGCTTACCATTGATTAATCTTTCATAAATGAATTTAGAAGGTACAGAAGCAATAATTTTGAGTTCATCTGATTCAATATATTCTAGATTACTGAAAAGCATAAAAAATTCAGCTTCATGTTCTTTTTGATTAAATTCTTCTTTTGTCTGAATAAGTGCTTCTGTCAAAAAGGCATTATAATTATACAAGTTCATAATTGGTCAATTATAACTTACCTTTACTTTTTTGTAAAATAAGACTATAATAATTCTTACATATATTAACGTTCTTTATTTCCACTAAAAAAATCAAAAAGGAAAAAAAATGTCTTATTCAGCAAGTAATATTCAGGTTCTAAAGGGATTGGAAGCAGTTCGAAAAAGACCTGGTATGTACATTGGTTCTACAGGACCAAGGGGTCTTCATCATCTGGTTTATGAGACAGTTGATAACTCAATTGATGAAGCAATGGCAGGATATTGTGATAACATCGTTATTGCTCTTGAAAAAAATGATGTCGTTCGTGTTGAAGATAATGGTCGAGGTATTCCGGTTGATATTCATCCTGAAGAAGGAGTTAGTGCCCTTGAATTGGTTTTGACTCGTCTTCATGCTGGTGGAAAATTCGATAAAGGTTCCTACAAAGTTTCTGGTGGTTTGCACGGTGTAGGTGTTTCCTGCGTAAATGCCCTTTCAGATTGGCTTGAAGCTACGGTAAAACGCGATGGTCATATCTATCAGCAAAAATACGAAAAAGGCGTTGCAAAAACAAAAGTAGAAATTATAGGTGATACAAGCGAACACGGAACTACAATCCGATGGAAAGCTGATAAAACTATTTTTACCGAAACGACTGTTTATTCTTGGGATGTTCTGATGAAACGTCTTAAGGAACTTGCTTTTCTTAACAGCGGTATCGTAATAACTTTTAGAGACGAAAGACTAGAAACACCGAAAGAAGAAGTTTTAAAATATGACGGCGGAATTACAAGCTATGTTGCAGAACTAAATAAATCTGTAAAAAGCAGTTTTTATGTTCCAGATGAACCTATTTATTTTTCAGCTGAAAAAGATGATGTCATCGTTGAAATTGCATTCCAATACAATTCGTCTCCAGATGATAACGTAAATAGCTATGTAAACGACATTAATACAATCGAAGGCGGTACTCACTTAGACGGATTTAAATTTGCTCTCAATGCAGTTTTGAACAAGTTTTTGGAAATGCCTCAGTATTCAAAAATCCAAAAGAATTTGGAACTTACGAAAGCCGAAAAAGAAAAAGCAAAGAAAGCCGGAAAAGAAATTGAATTCGAAAAACTCAAGGCCGAAGATTGTCTTTCTGGTTTGACGGCTGTTATTTCGACAAAAGTTCCTGAACCTCAGTTCGAAGGTCAGACAAAAACAAAGCTCGGTAATACTGAAGTTCGTTCAATAGTCGATGCACTCGTTCGTGAAAAAGTAACGCTTCTTTTTGAACAGAATCCAAAACAGGCAGAAATCATTCTTAAGAAAGTTGTTTCCGAAGCTAAGGCTCGAATCGATGCTCAGAAGGCTAAAGAAAACAGCCGAAAGAAAAGTTTTGGAGACAGTTTTGGTCTTCCTGCAAAACTGGCCGACTGCTCTCTTAAAAATCCAGAACTTTGCGAAGTGTATATCGTCGAGGGAGATTCTGCAGGCGGTTCAGCAAAGAAAGGCCGAGATTCAAAGACTCAGGCAATTCTTCCTCTTTGGGGAAAAATGCTTAATGTCGAAAAAGTTACTGCTGATAAAGTTCACAACAATGACAAGCTCAAACCTGTTATTCAGACGCTTGGAACTGGAATCGGAAAAGATTTTAACATCGATAAAATCCGCTATCATAAAATCGTAATTATGGCCGATGCCGATGTCGATGGTTCGCACATTAGAACTTTGCTTTTGACTTTCTTTTTCCGCTATATGCCGGAAGTTATTGAGCGTGGATATGTCTATCTTGCAATGCCTCCGCTGTACGGAATTCAGAAAGGTAAAAAAGGCAAAATGTTCTATGCGTATTCTGATGCAGAACGAGACGCCATTCTTAAAGACCTTCGTGCAGACAAAACTCCTGTTGAAGAAGAATCAGAAAGCGAAACAGAAGAATCTCAGGAAACAGCGTCAGCATCTGAAAATGAAGCGGCTGGCAAAGACAAAAAGAAAAAAGACAATATCAACGTACAACGATATAAAGGTCTTGGTGAAATGGATGGACATGAATTGTGGGCAACAACAATGGATCCCGCTCGCCGAAAAATGCGCGTGGTAACGATTCCTGATGCCGAAGCCGCCGACAAAATTTTCACGATTTGTATGGGCGAAGAAGTAGAACCTCGTCGCGAATTCATCGAAAGCAATTCAAGTTACGCTAATTTGGATATTTAGGAAATAAAAATGTTAGAAGAAGAAAAGACACCAGAAGGTGGATCAGTAATAAAGATTCCCATTGAAGACGAAGTAAAGCAAGCATACATTGACTACTCCATGTCTGTCATTGTGCAACGCGCATTGCCCGATGTGCGCGACGGACTAAAACCTGTTCATCGTCGCATTATGTACGCAATGGATACGCTCCACTTGACTGCGGGCGGAAAAGAAAAAAAATGTGCGACTATTGTCGGTGAAGTGTTGGGTCACTATCACCCGCATGGCGATGCGTCTGTATATGATGCCCTTGTTCGCTTAGGACAGGATTTTTCCCAGCGGTATACGACTGTAACTCCACACGGAAATTTCGGTACTATTGCCGGTGACCCAGCCGCTGCTTACCGATACACCGAAGCAAAGATGAGCAAAATCACCGAAGAAATGGTTGCTGACATAAATAAAGAAACTGTCGATATGATGCCGAACTTTGATGACACTACGAAAGAACCGTCCGTTCTTCCGGCAAAATTTCCGTTCTTGCTTTGTAACGGAACAACAGGTATCGCAGTCGGTATGGCAACCAATATGCCTAGCCACAACCTCCGTGAAGTTGCCGATGCGATTTGTGCATACATCGATGATCCAGATATAACCGTTGATGGTCTTATGAAGCATATCAAAGGACCGGACTTTCCGACAGGCGGTTCTATTTATGGAACGGCTGGAATCAAAAAGGCCTATTCAACGGGTCGCGGAAAAATTACGATTCGCTCAAAGTTCCAGATTGAGACTGATAAATCAGGTTGCGAATCAATCGTTTTTACAGAAGTTCCGTACGGCGTAAATACAACCAATATCATCGAAAGAGTAAAGGAACTTATTCGAGACAAGCAGATTGAAGGCGTTACCAATGCCAATGATGAAACTTCTGACCGCGTTGGTATGAGACTTGTCGTTGACCTCAAAAAAGGTGCAATCACGAAGCTTGTTTTAAATCAGCTTTTTGCAAAGACGGATTTGCAGTCCAATTTCGGTGTAATCAATCTTGCTTTGGTTCCTGTACGAAAGGAAGATGGAAGCCGCTATCTAAAACCAGAAATTCTGACATTGAAGCAGCTTATCAAATATTTCGTAGATCATCGTGATGAAGTAATCACCCGACGATGTGAATTTGAACTCAAAGAAGCAAAAGCCAGAATGCATATATTGCAGGCTTTGATTACCGCAATCAACAATATCGATGAAGTAATCAAAATTATCCGTGCTAGTGAAAATACGGATGCAGCAAAACTTGCCCTTGAAAAGAGATTCGACTTTGATGATGTTCAGGCACAGGCAATCGTTGATATGCCACTCAAACGATTGACACATCTACAGATTCAGGATTTGCAGAATGAAATCGTAGCTCTCCAGGCTGAAATAGATCATCTTGAAGATTTGCTTGCACATCACGAGAAAATTCTTGCCCTTATCAAAGAAGATACTCAGGAATTGTCAAAAAAATACGGGGATGATAGAAAGACTGATATCATTCCAAGTGAAGTCGAACAAATCAACATAGAAGACTTAATCAAAAAAGAAGAAGTCGTTGTTTTGATTTCAAAGCTCGGTTACATCAAGCGAATGCCACTTACTGCCTACAAAACGCAGGGTCGAGGCGGAAAAGGAAACAACAGTACCAAGCTTACCGATGATGATTTTATCAATCAGATTTTTATCGCATCAACTCACGCCTATGTTACTTTCATTACGACGGAAGGAAGAGCGTACTGGTTGAAAATTCACGAAATTCCAGAGGCAAGCAAAATTTCTCGAGGATCACACATCAAGGGTCTTTTGAGCCTTAATCCGAACGAGGAAATAACGACTGTCGTAACGATGGAAGAATTCAGCGAAGATTATTTCTTGCTTATGGCAACCGCTAACGGCACGATTAAGAAAATCGCAATCAGTGATCTTTCGAATGCTAAAACACGAGGAATTTTGGCTATTCGACTTAAGGATGGTGACAGACTCGTTTCTGCTTCCCTTACCAAAGGAAACGACGAACTTTTGCTTATTACTCGTCGCGGAAAAGCTTTGCGATATAACGAAGAAAAAGTTCGTGTAATGGGTCGTTCTTCAAGCGGTACTCGTGGAATCAAACTTGCAACAGACGATGAATTGGTTGCAGCCATGACAATTGACGAGGATTCAAAACTCATCATAATCACTGAAAATGGCTACGGAAAACGCGTTGATTTTGATAATTTCACGCCACACGGAAAAGGAACTGGAGGAATGAAGGTTTATAACATTTCCGAAAAGTCAGGTGAAATTGTCGGAGCAATTTCTATCGCGGAAAAAGACGATTTGGTTTGTATCACAAGCCAGGGGAAAACCTTGCGACTTAAGAGCAAGAAAATACCAATTCGTTCCAGAACTGCTGGAGGAATCCACATGTTCAATATCGACAGTCCTGATATGGTTATCGGTTTGGATAAAGTCGTAAAACAGGAAGTTGACAAAAGTCAAGAAAATGTCGAAGAACCTGATGACGACGACGCACCAATGGTTTTTGAAGATGATGCTGAAAGCTCAATCAGTGAAGCAGATGACATAGTTGATGATGAAGCTGCTCTGGATGATGAAGAGTAGACGTAATTGAATTAAACATATTTCTATTGACAAAGTTACTATTTTGAATAAGAATTAAATTTGTAAATTATTTCGTATGAAATAATAAAAACAATTTGAGAGGTTCAGATATGAACAAAAAAATTATTGCATTGTTGTTGGTTGTAGCGCTTGCAGTATCTGGTGCTTTTGCATTTGGAATTGGTGCTATGAACTCTAACGTAGCAGGTACAGGAGCTTTGACTTTTGCACTTGATGGACATCAGGGTCTTTATTTGGGCGTTGGTTATGATAGCTGGAATGGTGGTGGTATAGCAGTTTCTGGTGAATATAAGTTCTGGGAATGGAATTTTCTTAACAATGTTGGCGGATTCTTTAACTGGGGATTACAGGCTGGAGCAGGTGCTAACGTAAGTTTAGGATTTGGTAACGGATTTGCTATTGGTGCAGGTGTTTACGGATTCTTCGGAACAAACATTTACCTCGATTTCAGCAAGAACTTCGGAGTTGAATTCTTTGGACAGTGGCAGCCAAACTTCTTCATTACACTTTTTCCTTTTGGATGGAACTGGAATAGACTTTGGGGTGGTTACGCTAGTGGTGTCCGATTCTGGTTCTAATTTGAACACTTAGAATATAAAAAGCCTCGGGCGTTTTGCTCGGGGTTTTTTTTTGACTTTTGGATTTTTAATTAATTGCCGTTTATCTTAAATGATATTTTTATGATTTATTTGTGGTCTATCCTTGTCCATCCTAGGATGTTCGAATACCTGTACTGGCAGAACACAGAGGACGATTTCCTAAACACTGTTTCACGTGAAACATCTTTGTTTTTTGCATCCTTGCAAAAAACAAAGGTTAGTTTTACAAATAGTAAAACTAACAGATTATTAAGTCTGGTTTAAACGCGGCATCCATGCCGCCAAAGTTTCACGTGAAACAAAATTAAAAATCAGTTTTATCTCTGATAAAACTAACGCAATTCCAACAAAAATAAAACATCGGTGCGTCCATGCACCGTGGCATTTTTACATCCGTACGAAAATTAAAAATCAGTTTTACTTTCTGTAAAACTGATATATATGTCTATAAGTTTTCTTTTTCGATACATCCATGTATCGTGCAATTGTTTACATCCGTACGAAATTTTAACACGAGTTTTGGCAGGTGGTTATATCAAGCTAAAACTCGAAGTTTTAGATAAAATTGGTTTGAACGCGGCATCCATGCCGCCAATAGTTTCAAATGAAATTTTACGTTAGTTTTTCTCGGTTCTTACCACGAAGTTGGTGTAGCCCGTGGCCTTGAGTCTTTGTTCCAGTTCAGAACGGCTACTTTCTGGAACATAAGGAATTACGACTCGTACTATACTATTTCCGCTGCTGTTTTTTGCAATTTCATATTTAACATCAAAACCTTTGTTCTTTAATTGTCTTGCAAGAACAGAAGCATTTTCCTTGGAATTATAGGATCCAAACTGGTATCTATATGTATTTTCGTCAGGAAGTTTCACTACGGTGAGTCTTACATTTGCCGTTCCTGACCCAATCATGTCGAGGCGACGAGCAGCTTCTTTCGAGAGATCGATTTCACGTCCTGCGACGAAAGGACCTCTGTCGTTAATCCTAACTTGAACAGATTTTCCGTTCGAAAGATTTGTTACTTTGACAATTGTTCCGAAAGGTAAAGTTTTGTGCGCTGCGGTCATATCGTTCATGTTAAAAGTCTCACCGTTCGAAGTTTTTCGTCCGTGATATTGTTCGGCATAAAATGAGGCGACCGCGTTGGATTTTAAAACATAAGGTGTCTGGTGCTGAGAAGTTTGTGTTTCAGCACAAGCCATCCATGCGCCAGTGAAAGACATAATTACGGCGCAGGCAAATACGATATAAAAAGATGTACTATAAAATTTTGGTTTCATACTTTTGTTATCGGCAATAAGCATTTGCCTTTAAAGTAAATCTGGAATATAATTTTAAATATGAGTGATAAAAAAGATTTATTGATTTTATTGAAGGACAAAAGTCCGCGTACTGCATCTGAACTTGCAGCGGCTCTAGATGTAACATCTCGAACGATTTATCGATGGGTAGAAAAATTGGCTGAAGAAGGTTTTTCTATTTATTCAACAGCCGGACGATCAGGAGGAGTTTATCTTGGAAATCCTGAAGATAATGCTGTTTCTTCGGATGCCGATGATGATGCTAAAAAAATTGCTGACGTCGTTAAATCAACTAAATCGGTAAATCATAATTCAAAATCAACACCAAAAAAAACTAAAAAGATTTCTGAGAAAAAGCCAGAAAATAAAATCGAGTCAAAAATTGAAGTTGAGCAATTTTATGTTGATTGGCTTGAGGTTTCATTTTCTGAGGAAGAAATCGAACTTAAAATCGATAAAAAGTTTGTTGTCTGCAAGGAAGCAATTCTTACAAAACATGTTTTGAATTTTACTTATCACCTTCCACAGGGAAAGATGCTGATTTGTTCTACCGAACCTGTCAAGTTTTTCTATCATGAAAACGAATGGCATATTTTGGCCTGGGTTAGACAGGTTGAAAAATTCAAAGTATTCCAGCTTTTAAATATGACAGATTTGATGATTGGGCCAGAAAAGCATAATCGCACGGCGGACTTTTCTATTCAGGAAGTCATGAAAAAATAATTGATGTCATGTTTGATAATTTAAATGTGATTTAAATATGACCGGCAGATTGAAGTTCTCTGCCGGTTTTTTGTTTTAGTTTTTATTAAAGACGAGATTAATCAAAGCTCTTCGAGATTTTCTTCAAAAAAACTGATTCCGCATTTACCATGCTCTTTTGTGAAGTAAAGGGCTTGGTCAGCATTATTGTAGAGCTCTTTTGAATATCCGTTTGAAGAATAGGCAACGCCAACACTGATGGATGATTCTGGAATGCCGTTGCTTGCCTCAAAAAGAATTGAATTAATCTTTTCGACATTTTTCTTAATAATGTCATAATAAGATGCATCTTTATTTCTGATAAAAATTACGAACTCATCACCACCGATTCTGTAAGTGTCATTGTCGCCTCCAAGATAATCACGTATCAAGTTTGCAACTTTGATGATTACTTTGTCTCCGGTATCATGGCCATAAGTATCGTTGATTGATTTAAAGCTATCGATGTCTAAAAGCAAGAGAAGCAATTCTGTCTTTGTGTTTGCAAGACCTGTGGCATTCTGCTGAAAAACCTGTCGATTGAAAAGTTTTGTCAGGGCATCGCGTTCAGCTTTTTCTTTAAGGAACATTGTGTTTTCTTTTCGGATTTCATTGATTCTGTTGTAGGTTCGTGCAAGGTAACCCATTTCCTGACTTTTGACTTTCGGAAGTGGATAGTCTCGTTTCAGGCAATCAATAAATTTTTCTAAAGGTTTTAGGAGCAAGAACTGATTCATCAAAATTAAAAGAAAAACAGTGGCAACCAAAATTGAAATAAAAACTTCGAGCACTGTAATGGCAACGGAAAGTTTTTTGAAACTTTGGTTTTGTTTATCTTTTGTAAATTCATTTATAAGCTTTTTGGCCATCTGCTGATTTTCCATAGCAGTACTGCGAATCTGCTGATACTGCTCGCCGTAAATTAAGTCCCTGGCCTTGCTAATTTTCTGGGACTTAGAAAGTGTCAATTCATTTTGTGGTAACTCGTAGAGTTGTAAATCCTCAACAAGTTCTTCAAGATTGATATTATTTGCAATAGCTACAAGCTTCATGGCGTGGATTTCCAAATCAACCAATTCGTCAGTTAAAAAAAGAGCTTCCATCAGATATTCGTAGGCAGGACTTTCTTCCGAAGAGATTTCATCACCATTAGTTATTTCATTGAGTTTTGCAACTGAGATTTGTCGTCGTACCTTTTTGGTCAGTTCATAAAGGTAATTGTCGAGATTTTCTTTATCCTGATTAACGATATAAAATTTGCTTTGTTCAGAAAGATAATCTGTCGCATCTAAAAATTCAGAGATATAAAATTCTGCTTGATAATATTTTTGTGTACTTTCTTGAAGGACTTTATAGCATTTGGCTACATCAGAGAAAAAATAAATTGTCATGCCTGTGAGAAAAAAAGTAAGGCATGCAAGAATCACGAAGGTTGCTTGTAAGTTAACGCCCTTTTCTGTTTTCATCAAAAAACTCCGCTTAAACTATAACATGGAAAGGTGGTTAAGTAAAATTATAAAAGACATATTTGTATTTAAGTTTTTCAAATATCACAGTTTTCGAAATCAGGGGCTCCGCATTATATATATCTACAGACTTTTTCAAGGCAATCTTCGCGTTTATCGCAAAGCATTTGCTTTCCAGAAATAGACAGATTCTTTGCCTTTGTAAACTCAGAAAAATCAGTCTGTTTCAATATGTTTATGACAAGTTTTCTGAGCATATTCATATTTGCAGCTGAATTGTCTTTCCGCAGTTGGGATATATCTTCTCCAAAAACTACATCCAGTTCCCAATGCAAGCCATTTTC
>JAQYSN010000111.1 GCA_028725265.1 Spirochaetales bacterium
TCTATCTGTCGTTTGATTGGAGCGCCTCCGAAACAGAGAGAGACTTTATAATCGCAAACCTTTTGTATTTCAAGTTTTATTTGGGCACAAAGTTCATGTGTGGGGCAAACGATTATTGCCTGAGGATTCTTTGTTTCTGGATTTATTTTTTCAAGGATTGGTAATACGAAAGCAAAAGTTTTTCCAGTTCCTGTTTCTGACTGGAACAGAACGGATTTTCCTTCAAGAATCTCACCGATAATTCGTTCCTGTACAGGGGATGGGCTTGTGATACCGATGTTTGCAAGTCTTTCAACGCAAGACTCGTTTATCCCTAAATCTATAAAAGAGCGTTTATTTTCATTCATTATATAAATATAGCATATTTTACTTTACTATGCTATAATACTTTTATGAAAATCGGTGTTGATACAATCGGATTAAAGCATGGAAGGTCAGGAGTTGCCTTTTATTTAAGTTCTTTTTTACATAACTTGCACGATTTGCGTGAGGATGTGACGATAGAACTTTTTGGTACAGAAGTTGATCGCTATACCTATGGAAATGAATCAAATTATATTTATAACAGTTTCGTAACCTATGACGGTTTTCCTGAAAATTTCTGGCACCGAAGAATGATGCCGTCTTTTGTTAAAAAAAACAATTACGATCTTGTTTTTTTTAAGGTAGGGCAAAAATGCTATCCTTTTACCGGAAAAGTAAAGGGAGTTGCCGTTGTTCATGAAATTATTTCAGAGTCATTGAAACACATCGATTCTGCAATGGAGCGAAAATTGCTCCTAAAATCGCTACAAAACTCACATGCTATCATAAGTTCCAGTCAGTATGTAAAAAACGATATGGTTCAGCTTGGTATTGATCCTGAAAAAATCCATGTTATTTACACAGGGGTTGATCATCAGCACTTTTTTCCAAAAACAGATTTTACTGATGAATTCGTTACGATAAGCCCATTTTCAATTAAACGTCCATTTTTTATCTATCCCTCATCAATTACGGATTATGAAAAAAATCATATAAATCTTGTTAATGGTTTTTCATTTTTCAAAGAAAAAACTTCTCTCCCTCACAGATTGGTTCTTGCTGGTAGTGAAGGGCAGATTTCACATGCCGTACATGAATTGGTTACAAGTTGTCCTGCAAATTCAGATATATTTTTGACAGGTTATTTTCCTCACCAGAATCTGCCTGATTTGCTTTCGAGTGCAGAAGCCTGTGTATATCCGTCGTCAATTGAAGGAAGCGGTGGACCTGTTCTTGAAGCATTGGCATCTGGTATTCCTGTAATCTGTTCAAAAAGTGGAGTTCTTCCAGAAATAACTGGTGGAAATGCAATGTTTTTTGACAGCAATAATGCGAACGAAATTTGTGAATGTCTTGAAAAAATTGCATCCGACAAGGAATTCAAAGATAAACTTGTTAAAGATGGAATTGCCTGGGCTGAAAAATTCTCATGGCAAAAAAATATCGAAGAAACTTACCGTTTGATAAAGCAGATTCTTCGATAATTTTTTATTTTATGAAATTTATTTTTTCGTTTTGTTGAAACTTTAAGAAACCTTAACGTCAGTCAACGAGCGAAGTGCGTTCACGTTGATTTTTGTGCTATCTTCGACCATTTCCTTTGTTATAGTAAGCTTGTTTTCTCCTTCAACAGATGGAATTTCAAACATAATGTTCAGCAAAAGTTTTTCTACGATTGCCCTCAATCCACGAGCTCCTGTTTTCTGCTTTATTGCTATATCTGCAATAGTATCAAGGGCTTCTTCTGTAAAGTCGAGGTCAACACGATCCATCTTAAAGCTTGTTTTGAACTGCTTTATGATTGAATTTTTCGGTTCTGTAAGAATAACTTTAAGGTCTTCTTTTGTTAATTGTTTGAGAGCACACGAATTTGGCATTCGGCCGATAAGCTCTGGAATAAGTCCGAATTTAACAAGATCGTCTGGAATAACTTGATTCAACAGATCTTCTTTTTCTTTTTCATTCATTGTCTGGAGGTTTGCACCAAAGCCAATGCTATGCTGATGGATTCTAGACTCAACGATTCCGTCTAATCCTACGAAAGCTCCACCGCAGATAAAAAGAATGTTCGTCGTGTCAATCTGGAGCATTTCCTGATTCGGATGTTTTCTTCCACCCTGAGGCGGAACACTAGCTTTTGTTCCTTCGATGATTTTCAAAAGGGCCTGTTGTACACCTTCGCCAGAAACGTCACGAGTGATAGATGTATTTTCACTTTTTCGACCAATCTTGTCGATTTCATCGATAAAAATTATTCCATGCTCAGCAGCCTCTATATTGTCATCAGCTGCCTGGATAAGCTTCAAGAGTACGTTTTCAACATCTTCACCAACATAGCCTGCTTCTGTAAGAGTTGTTGCATCAGTGATGGCGAATGGAACATTTAATTTTTTTGCAAGAGTCTTTGCAAGAAGTGTCTTACCACTTCCAGTTGGTCCAATTAAAAGAATGTTTGATTTTTCAATCTGTACTTCGTCATTATCTGTGAAAGAATTCTGACTCATTCTCTTGTAGTGATTGTAGACTGCAACGGACAGAACTTTTTTTGCATAGTCTTGTCCAATTACATACTGATCAAGAAATTCTTTGAATTCTTTTGGAGTCGGAATGTTTTCAAAATCCAAAGAG
>JAQYSN010000112.1 GCA_028725265.1 Spirochaetales bacterium
GCGTTGCGGGGTGTCCCCGCTAGAAGGGGTAGCGTAAGACCGCTTGCGGACTGAAGCGAGGGGGAGACTTCCCCCTTTGTATTTTTCGGTGTAATTCCTCCCGTTTCGATTCCAGCTGACAACCTTGCAACAATCAAGGAATATACAAAGAAGATTGCAGAAAGCCTTCACGTTTGCGGTTTGATGGGTTCTCCAAGCCGTTTCAAATACACGACACGTTCACTAAAAGAAGGACAGACTTCACTGCAACTCGAATACAAAAGACCTTGGGAGAATAATCCTGCAATCGAAAAGCAAGTTTATGAGATAGAAGTCCAGAAAAACGGAAAGATGACCATTTCACAAAAAACAGACTTTACATCACAGGAAAATTCCTTTACATCAATTTCCATGGCAGAAGTTTTATCCCGTATGGAAAAATCATCTGATTATATTCTACTGGATGTCCGCCGCTTGGATGAATACGAAGAAGGCCATATTCCCAATGCCACCCTTTTCACAAATGAGAAGATGACTGAAGAAGAAGCAAATAGTCTTATTCCGAACAAAAAACAGACAATTTTCGTCTATTGCAGAACAGGACGCCGGAGCAAACAGGCCAGCCAAAAACTTGCCACATGGGGCTATGAAAATGTCTATGACATCGGAGGAATCATAGACTACAATGAATTGCAACATTAAAAATCTTATTTATTGCTTGCGTAATTTTTTTTGGTATGATGCGCTCAATGAAATCGTTACGATGTTTGACGAACGTGCAAAAAAAGAAGGCATAGAAAAAATCAATACTATCGGAGATGCCTATTTGGAATCAATACAGGAAACCTCATCGGAGGCGTAATCAGAAAAACAAAGTTTATCTATGATGTTTGGGGCGACACCGTAAACGTCGCTAGTCGAATGGAAAGCACAGGAGAAGCAATGAAAATCCACGTCACGGACATAACTTATGAACAAGTTAAGTCCGCTATAAAATATTCTGACAGGAAGGAAATCGAAGTCAAAGGCAAAGATCCAATGACAACCTACTACCTGTAAATTCTTTTAGCCGTGGCACTTATGACCGCCTCCACACGAATGACCTTCTCCGTGGCTTTCACCATGATGGTTACACTTCACGTCAGGATTGTAGTTCAGATTTCCAGAAAGATAAGCATTAACCGCATCATCTGCCTTTCCTGTAACACCACCAAACAGCTTTACTCCAGCTTCTGCCAAAGCCATCTGAGCACCACCACCGATTCCACCACAAATCAAAACATCGACAGAGGCATTTTTCAAAAATCCAGCCAAAGCTCCGTGTCCCTGTCCGTTCGTTCCGATTACGGCCGAATTAATGATTTTACCATCCTCTACGTCGTAAATCTTAAAATTTTCAGTATGACCGAAATGCTGAAAAATATTTTCATTTTCGTAAGTTACTGCAATTCTCATCGTCTTTTCTCCCTTATCCTTCAAATTTCTCAAATTTTCAGAAGAAATTTCGTTCAAAATCCATTTTCCACCTGAAATCACAAGTCTTTTTCCGTGCAAAATGCAGTCGGCAATTTTTCTTCTGGCCGATTCATACACTGCTGTCACGGTGGTTCTTGCTACATTCATGAGGATACTGCATTCTTCCTGAGTCTTGAGTTCACAATCCAAAATCCGGATAGTTTCAAGTTCATCAAGAGTCATTATCACATCCCCATGAACTTCCTCTCCTTCGGGTGCAAAAGTCCAATAATCTGGAAGAGAACAAATTCTCCTGCAACGGATTGGTCTTGCCATATCTTACTCCGTAAGTATAATATATTATCATTACTGACAAATGTCAATAATCAAATCTTTTATTACTTCACTTGCAATCACAAGACCGCAAGAAGCCGGTGAAAACGCTATACTTCCCGGTATCATCTTTCCTGATTGCTCATCCTTGATTCCGATCTTTTGCGGACTTTCATCAGAATACACAACCTTGAGTTTTTTGACACCTCGTTTTTTCAGTTCATTTCTCATCACGCGTGCCAAAGGACAAACAGAAGTTTTATAAACGTCAGCCACCTTGAACCTAGACGGATCAAGTTTGTTTCCAGCCCCCATCGCACTAATCACTGGTATACCATGTTTTTGACATTTCATTATTATTTCGATTTTAGCACTTATAGTATCAATCGCATCGACTACGTAATCAAATTTTGAAAAATCAATTTCATCAGAATTTTCAGGAAGGAAGAACATTTTTTTGCAGACAACGTTCACTTCAGGATTGATATCAAGCATCCTTTCTTTCATGCACTCAACCTTTGCCATTCCAAGAGATGAATGAGTTGCAATTATTTGCCTGTTCAGATTCGTAAGCGAAACTTCATCATTGTCGATAAGCACAAAATTCCCGATACCGCTTCTGACAAGGCTTTCAGCGACGTAGCCACCTACTCCACCTATTCCAAAAATAGCAACACAGGCTGAGCGTAATTTTTCCATTGATTTTTCGCCGAGCAAAATTTCAGTTCTGGAAAATTGTTTCATAAAAAACTCCAATAAAAGCAGCCAAATGATTTAATTGAGCACCAATCATTTACAAGATATCATATTTTTTCAGTTTACACAAAACTTGCTTTATGGCAAACTGTATCCATGGAAGAGAAAGTTCGTGGCAAAAACAACAGGACCTTGCAAGTTACAAAAGAAGAATCCGTTGAACTAGAAAGACAACTTCTAACAGAAAATTCCATTTGTTCTAATGATTCATCATCATTTTTGGATAAAATCATAAATGCGGATATTTTCAAAACGCTTCCACTTCTTCCTGATGAATTTGCAGACCTGATAATCATAGATCCGCCCTACAATCTTTCAAAAGATTTTGGAAAACTAAAGTTTTCGGCTATGAAAGATTCAGATTACGATGACTATCTTGCAAGCTGGCTTCCACAAGTCTGTAAAAAACTCAAAAAAAACGGAAGTTTATACCTTTGCGGCGACTGGAAATGCACATCATCACTTCAGAGCGCCCTGTCAAAAGAACTTGAAATCATCAATAGAATAACCTGGCAACGTGAAAAAGGTCGTGGCAGCAAATCAAATTGGAAAAATGGCATGGAAGACATTTGGTTTGCCGTAAAAAATCCCGACAAATACACATTCAATATCGATGACGTTATGATAAAGCGAAAAGTGATTGCGCCTTACAGAGAAAACGGAAAACCAAAAGACTGGCAAGAAACTGACGGCGGTAAATTCAGGCTGACGCATCCTTCAAATTTCTGGGATGACATCAGCATTCCGTTCTGGTCAATGAGCGAAAACACAGACCATCCGACGCAAAAAAGCGAAAAACTTTATGCAAAACTCATTCTGGCTTCAAGCAACAAGGAGGATGTCGTTTTCGATCCGTTTTTAGGAAGCGGAACCAGCGCCGTAACGGCAAAAAAACTTGACAGGCATTACGTAGGCGTCGAAATCAACACCGAATACTGCATTTGGGCTCAGAAACGGCTGAACGAAGCTGATATCGATAAATCAATTCAAGGATATGCAGACGGAGTTTTTTGGGAACGAAATAGCCAGCTTTCACAAAAAAATTAACTTTCGCGACACTCTAGAATGCAAGCAAGTTTCTTTGCATTTTCGTAAAAAACATCTACCATTCGGGAAGAAAAATCTCGATTTAAAACTTCCAGATATTCCATCGTCTCAGACAAAGTGCCTTTTCCTCCAAAAATCACTTCCGTATAGCCAACTTCTCGAAGTTGCTTAGCTTCTTTATTTTCAATCTGGTTTACGGCTTTGACAAAATCATAAGACATAAGTTTCTGAATTTCTTGATTATCCAAAAGAGGAAATTTGAGGTTCATAACGCAACTGTAATCGCGCTTTTTAAAACAATCTTCCAATCCTGGCAATTCCACACCACTAGACTTCAAAATCAGTTCATAAAGGCTCATCCCTAGACTATACGCCATTGTCTGTGTCATTCCGCTGATTCTTGAATTAATTTCAATTATATACCAGTTGCCATCCTTAAAAATCAAATCAACCTGGGCAATTCCATCAAAATCCAAAAGTCCTGCAAGACGAATCATATCGCGTTCCAAATCATCAAGATGAAAAAAATCGCTCGACAAAGATTGCGATGAAGATGCAAGCCCCACTCCCGCAGGTCCCAATTTCACGTTTTGCTTTGGACTTGTAAGCCCAAACTGATTGAGGCTGTTGATAAGAGGCCGTGTTACAAAATAATTCCCCTTCGAACCGTATATTTCACAGCCAAAAGAGTAGCCTTCGATAAATTCTTCTACCAACCTGTCTCCGTTATTTTTCTTTGAAAGCAAGACAGCTTTTGCCTGCTCGAAGGTTTGCACCACATCCATTCCAAACGATGAAAGCCCATAGATATCCTTCACTACTACAGGATAATTGAGTTTTTCAATCTGAGAAAAAACATATTCACGATAAACGTTTTCCTGAATCACGTTAACTCGCCTCTCGGCATAAAACATCTCATGATGAACGTAAACGGCCTTTGCAGCACTGAATCCATGGTTCACAAGAAACTGATGAGTCTGCCACTTATCAAAACAAATCTGCGAAGTCCTTGAACTATGACAGACTGCTCGAACACCTTTATTTCGGAGTTTTTCCGCAATCACAGAATCTTTCAAACTCATCCAATCGAAGGGCTGCGTCCAGTAAGTAACGGCAATTGCGATATCAGGTTTTAGAGAAAGAATCTTTTCCACAAAGACATCTGACGATGCATTATCAGAACTAGATTTTTCGTTATTATCTCCAATAAAACAATATTCGACATTATCTCCATTATTTCGTTTTTCTCCAAAACAAAGCGAAGTACCATAAGAAGAATCAGAACCATCATCATCAAATAAAAACATCCCAGGCCTTTGCATCACGATCGAAAACTTACAAAGCGGAAATTTTCTACAAAGCTCATCCCACTGGCTGCGGCAAGATGGATTCATTTTAAAAATCATCTTGCCTTGAGAATACCTGTTTGAATTTGTCGAATAAAAAACTACATTCATCACGATACTTTAACACAAATCCAAATTATTGTCGTCATCAGTTTTTTTTCGTGCTATAATTGTTTTATAAAAATGCAGCAAAATAAGAACGAAAAAACAGAAAGACTTCACACAGGACAAAAACTGATCCAAAGCGACTCGCTATTCAAATATGGAATTGATGCAGTCCTTTTAAGCGATTTTGCATCCAAGGAAATCAGAAACAAGAATAGCGTCTTGGATTTAGGATGCGGAAACGGAATTATCAGCATTTTGCTGGCAGAAATTTCACGTGCTGAAAAAATATGCGGCCTTGAAATACAAGAAGATGCAGCTGAACTTGCAAAACGAAACGTCATCCTTAATAACCTTGACGAAAAAGTCATAATAAAACAGGGCGATATAAAAAACATTAAAAAACTTTTTGAGCCATGCTCTTTCGAAAACGTCGTCACAAATCCGCCTTACATGAAAGAAACCAAGGGAAAAACATGTTCAAATGAAAAACTTGCAATAGCTAGAAGTGAAATAAAATGCAATCTCGAAGACGTTATAAAAGCCGCATCTTTTGTTCTAAAATCAAATGGAAATTTTTTTATGATAAATCGACCGGAGCGTCTCGGAGAGACATTCGTCCTTCTACAAAAATACAATCTTGGCCCAAAAAACTTAAGGCTAATCTGCCCTGATGAAAATACAGAGCCCACGATGTTCTTGATTCATTCAAAAAAAGACTTTTTCCCGGAACTAAAAGTAATGAAAAACCTTGTTATCAGCAACGAAGACAAGACCTACACCGAAGAAGTTCTGAATATTTACGGAAAAACTTCAAGAGGTGCAAACCTGCCATACGAAGACACTACTTGCAAATAGAAAACAGCTTGCGTCGTTGCAAGAGCGACTCATGAACAGAACAATATTTATCGACCATGCTCACAAGAAAAGCTTCGCGTGTTTTTGGAAAACTCAATATCGTAAGTGGCCACATGTGAGTCAATATTATATCAGCAACCCGAGGACCAACATGGAAATATTTTACTGCATTTCGAGCTGCAAAAAATGGATGACGGAAACCATGAAGTCTGTGTGTATTATTATCTTTTGAATGCCAGTCATAGAGATAAAAATCATGTAAAAAAGCACCGATTACAAGATCTTTTTCCTTCAGACGTAAATTCCACCTTCGATTAAGATAAAAACAAACTTTTGCGACATTCACAACATGATCAAAAGTCGAAACCTTTCCATGCTGATAATAACCTTTCATTTTCTGAACGTTATCATCATAGAAATAATCGCGTAGAATCAAATTGAATTCTAAAGTTTCTCTTTCAGTCAGCCGCATTTTCTACGATCGACCCCTCCTGAACGGAATTTACCGAAAGACCATTTTTCTTTTTAAAAAACAAAGTATGGATAAAAAAAACAATAAAAAGCAACTCAAAGGTCACGACCAAAATTAGCCTTATAAACGAAAGCTTACCGACAAGATACAATGCCTGAATCAAAGGTTCCGTAACGAGAGAAATAGCCAAAATAATTGAATAAATAGTTACCGAAACCTTTTTGTTCGCAGCATCAGGATTTCTAGAAGTCTTTACGAGCAAGACCATCGACTGCGAAAAAATAAAAATGAAACAAAAAACTAAAAGAGGTTTTGTAAAAAGCAAAAACGAATCAGTCTTTTCGTATTTTAAAAGAGACGAATAAACAAGGTAAACCGAGTAAAAGCCTAGAAGCAATGGAAAAAACAGGAAGCTTTTTTCTTCGATGGATTTTCGACTTGAGATAAAAAGTAAAAAGAACAGAATGCCAGAAGGCAAAATTATATCGATAAAAAGCAATCTCAGCCAACTAAAAATCGCAAAATCCGAAATTTGAACGTAAGTCAAAGAGACTATAGCTAGCACTTCAAAAAAGCAATAGAAGCATGCCGTCACAGCCCCCAGTAAAAACACTTGTAGAGAATTTTCCGGAAAATAAACGAATCTTCCCTTGGAAACAGAAGCGAAAAGCAATGCCATTATCGGAAGAAAAACGACCATAAACAAATACATATCTTTACAATACCACGATTTAAAACTCTTCTCAAGTGTGATTGCACTAATCACCTTGTTTTAGTCTAAAAACTTATGACACAAAGAATTTTCATATCGTATAGACAAAAATATTGATATTTTGATATAATCAAAGACACGCTTTATAAAGAAAAAGTATCTCTATCAATTAACATTTGAATAGACGAACACGAGGAGGATAGTTGGCGGAGACTAAAGGCTTGCGTATTAATGAACAGATTCGAGTACGCGAGGTAAGACTTATCGACAATGATGGATCGCAGAAAGGAATTATTTCTACGATAGAGGCCCTAAAAATGGCTAAAGAACAGGAACTTGATTTGGTAGAAATTGCACCAAACGCAACACCGCCTGTTTGCAAAATCATCGATTATGGAAAGTACCGATTTGAACAGGAGAAAAAACTCCGAGATTCAAAGAAAAACCAGAAAGTTCTTAAATTAAAGGAAATCAGAATGCAACCAAAAATTGCTTCTGGAGACTTAGATTTCAAATCAAAGCATATTAAAGAATTTTTGGATGACGGTAACAAAGTCAAAGTTTCTATCCGATTCAGGGGAAGAGAACTTGCTCACAAGGAACTTGGAGAAGAAGTTCTGAATGCGGTTTTAAAACGCCTTGAAGGTGAATATGTAATGGACAAGACTCCTGCTATGGAAGGAAGGCTTATGTCCATGACTATCAGCCCGAAGGCAAAAAAATAAACGAGGTAAGCAGTATGCCTAAAATGAAAACAAAGAAAGCTGCCGCAAAACGTTTTTCAATGACTGGAAGCGGAAAAGTTAAGTACAAGAAGATGAATCTTCGACATATCTTAACAAAAAAAGCTTCAAAACGAAAGAGACAGTTAAGAGCCTCTGGAATTTTGAGCGATGCTGATTCAGCACGAGTAAGAAAGCAGCTTTTACCATACGGCTAAAAATTAGCCGTACAACGATTGGCAAAAAGAATTGCCGAAAACAATTATGTTTCTACGGATGAGTTTTAAGAACACTCGCCGGGAATTAAGGAGTAATGTATGTCAAGAGCAATTGACGGAAACAAGCGGTTAAACCGCCGAAAGAAGATTCTTAAACAGGCCAAAGGATTTAGGGGCAGAAGAAGCACTAACTTCAAGGCTGCACGAGACGCTGTTACACAGGCTTTGTCTGACGCTTATGTAGGACGAAGAGACAAAAAAGGTGATATGCGCTCAATTTGGATTGCACGTCTTAACGCTGCATGTCGTGAACAGGGAATTTCATATTCACGATTTATTGATGGTTTGAACAAAGCTGGAGTTATCATTAACCGAAAAGCTCTTTCAAACATGGCAATTGAAGATCCTGAAGCATTCAAAGCAGTTGTTGACACTGCCAAAAAAGCTATTGGAGCATAAAACATGATTTCACTCGATCAAGTCCAACTGTTAGAAAAAAAAGTTGCAATAATCGTTGCAAAAATGAATGAATTGCAGAAACAGAATTCGTATTTGCTTGCACAGAACAAAGAATTCGCAAGCAAAAATGAAGATCTCTATGCACAAAATCAAGTTTTGCTAAAGAAAGTTTCAACTTTCGAAGCAGATCAGGGCAGGATCGAGCAAGGAATCCTTAATGCATTGGAAAAACTTAACGCTATGGAAAATGATAGCATCAACAGTACATCCTTAATGCATGAAACAAACACAACAACAGTGTCAGATGCCATAGAGTCTGAACCTGTTGTTGAAAATCACTCATCGTCAACAACTTCAACATCATCGTTCATGGTAAATTCAGAACCAGAAGTTCAACCTGAAGTCCAAACAAAAGATTCAGAAGAAACAGAAATGAAAACAGAAGTAAATCTTGATGATGATGTCTTCGATTTTTTGAACTTTGACGACAATTCTCAAGAAGAACCAACCGATAAAAATTCTCTGGATATCTTTTAATGGGCAATCTTCAAATCGACTTGTTAGGAACATCTTTCTCGATTCAGGCAAATGAAAGTCCTGAATATCTAGAAAAGCTTTTAGATTATTACAAAAAAGTAGTTAACCAGGTCGATAAGGAAGCTAAAATCAAAGATCCTCTTAAAGTTGCAATTATTTCTGGCATAATGATTTGTGATGAACTTTGCAAAGAAAAGCAAAAGCTTCAATTCACAAACCAAACAATAAACAAGCAAGATTTAGTAGAAGCCGAAGAAATCGCGTTGAGAATAATAGAAAATATAGACAAGGTAATCTAGAATTCATGAGCACCTTTTCGATTTGGGTTGATGCAGACTCTTGTCCAGCGAGCGTAAAAGAAATAATCTTTCGATTTTGCAAGAGACTCTCACTCCCCCTTTTCTTTGCAGCCAACAGAGAAATACCAATGCCAAAAAATCCCCTTTTCAAGATGATTGTATGCGATTCGACCCCAGACGCGGCCGACAATTACATTGTAGACAATGTAAAAGAAAACGACATCGTGATAACCAGAGATATTCCGCTTGCTTCTCGACTCGTAGACAAAGCAATAACAGTAATCAATGACAGAGGAACTCTTTACTGCACGGAAAATATACGAGAACGCCTCTCAATCAGAAATTTCAACAAAGAACTTTACACAAATGGTATCATCAGTGAAAAGACATCTACTTTTTCAAGCAAGGACACCAACAACTTTGCAAACTGTTTCGACAGAGAAATCCAAAAAAAATTACGAGAACAAAAAACTAATTGATATAACCGTCAAAAAAAACAAATCAATCTTCGTCGTCTGGATAAGACTGATAAATTTCTTTTATTCGCGGAAGAGCTTAAAAAAAGGCCTCCACGATTTCTGGATCAAACTGATGTCCAGACTGACCTCGAATTTCTTCCAAAACATCCTCACTTGGCAAAGGCTCTTTATAATAACGTTTACTAGAAAGTGCATCAAAAACATCAGCGATAGCAACAATTCGTGCCGAAAGAGGAATGGCCTCTCCCGAAACTTTTTCATTTTTCGAGACATCGATAACAGTCTGGAGATTCTTTACGCTCTGAATATCATATTTACCAGGATAACCGTTTCCATCCCAATGTTCATGATGTCTGATAGCAATTTCCTTTGCCATTTTATCAAGATCCGAAGAAATCGAATCAAACAAAAACTCACAGATATAAGTATGCTGTTTGATTCTATTACGTTCTTCAGTCGTAAATCGACGAGGAAGCTTCAAAAGTTCATCAGAAATACCTACTTTTCCGACATCATGAAGTTTTGCATCAACAGAAAGAAGGTCTCGGTATCGTTCCCTTTCATCATGAGGAATGTTATGATTGAAAGCCCACTGGTCATAAATTTCCTTTGAAATACGAGCTACACGAGTTACGTGAGGACCTGTCTCCCTAGGATCTCTCATTTCAGCCATTCTTACCATTCTCAAAACCATCGTTTCGGTCAAAAAAGCTCTTTCGAGCGCTCTTGTAGCGCTTTCAGCAAAGTGATTCATAAAAAGAACGTCATCATCGGTAAAAGAAATGACGTTTCCTTTCTAATCCTGTGCATTAATAATCTGAAGGACGCCCAAAACTCGCTCCTTATTGCCAGGTATGACAAGTGGAATCGTAAGCATAGAAACGGTGTGGTAATTCATATCTTCATCAGGAAGTCTGTTGAATTTATAAACCTTATCCGATGGAATTTTATAAGCATCCTCGATATTGATGATTTCGCGATGCAAAAGAGAACATCCACAAATGGAAGATTCATTTACAGGAAACGAATAAAAATTATATGGAAGTTTTTCTCCAGGAGGCAATTCTCTCTGTTTTGAATCATTCTGACTGTATTTGATTTTAAGAACGTTATGCACAGAATCATAAACATAAATAGAGCCGGCATCTGCATGAACGATAGCCCTTGCCTCTT
Source organism: Spirochaetales bacterium (assembly GCA_028725265.1). Lineage (GTDB taxonomy): Bacteria > Spirochaetota > Spirochaetia > Treponematales > Treponemataceae > RGIG9060. The sequence goes on from JAQYSN010000112.1 coordinate 10,951, forward strand.
TAAGCAAGTTTTCGAGCATTACGTCCACGTCCTGAATCGTATTTAATTTTTTCTCTGTTTTGATCAGACTCTGAAATCTTTCATCCTTTTTGTCAACTGACATTTCAAAACTCCCACAAAATATTTCGCAATTCATTGAGAAAATTCTAATCAAACTGCTACTTAAATATTCTAACTTTATCCAGACTAATTGTCTAGAATTAATTTTTTTCGAATCAAAGAAAAATATATTGGACCTGCACCATCATTTTTATCTGGAAGAATCTGATAGCCGAATTGAGTTTTCTCAATCTGCAGGTGCGGGATTCCGTTTTTAAATAGGGCATTTTCTGCAAAGCTTTCATAAATCTTATCAAAATCAATCTCGACATTTTTTGCGCTATCATATTTTTTGAGAAGTTTCTTGATCACAGAATCATTTTCATCTTCTGCAATGGCGCAAGTTGAATAAAGAAGGAAACCTTCGTCTTTTAAAACAAGATAGGCTGATGAAAGCAAAGACCATTGCGTAAACGAAAGATTCTTAATTCTGGAGGATGTCCACAAATCAAGATATTTCGGGCTTGCATAAACATGTCTTTCTGAGGAACACGGTGCATCGAGTAAAATCGCATCAAACGCCTCGTCATATTTTTTGCAAGCAAGACTCCCGTCAAAAGGCGTTACAGAGATTCGTTTATTTATAGAATCCGGAAGGCTTTCTGAAATCACATCAAGAAGACGATTCCTTCGTTCTGCAGAGCGCTCATTACTGATCAATTTTGCATTCTCTTCCATTCTAGATGCTAGAACCAAAGTTTTTCCGCCGGGAGCTGCACAAAGATCTAGAATCTTACTCGCATTATTCAAAGGAAGACAAATGGCTGCTATAACGCTTGCGCAGTCTAAAAAATAACTCTTGTACCCATCAATTTTGTATTCAAAATATCGACTTTCAAGCGCAAACGAATCTTTCAGAATCGGCCAACGATCCCCATACAGTTCTGAGTAATACTGTTCAAAAGCTTCTTTACCGGAAAGTTTCTTTTTTGCCATCAGAGTTCAACCTCTTTGTATTTCGAAAGAAAATCCTGCCAAAGACTATCAAGTACAGGAATCTGTGCTTCAAAACGATAAGAAGAACAGTTTTTATCGTTTTTTTGAAGTGGCATTTCGATTGAATAAGCAAAAAGTCTTATGCCATCGATCGTATCAGACCTTCTAGCACCATATTTTACATCACCCTTTATGTGCATTCCCCTACTTGCAAGTTGGGCACGAATCTGATGAGTTCGGCCAGTTTTAGGTTCAACAATCAAATATGAATAACGATCCCCTTGCGCAAAAATCTGATAATTCAAGATAGCTTTTTTTGATTTTCGCTTTTCATAATCATAGACAAAAGCCTTTTTCTTTTCAGGGCTGAAAACAAGGTAATTCTCGATTCGTCCTTCTTTTTGAGGAAAATCAACACCTTCAACAATTGCAAAATAAGTTTTACGCGCAAGTTTATTTGAAAATACATTTGTGAAGTACTCAAAAGTCTTTTTGGTAAAAGCTATAATCTGGACTCCTCCAACCGGCATATCAAGACGATGAGGACATGATATAATTTCGGGTTCTTTACCAAGTTTTTTTTTGATGACAGGTTCGAAAATTCGAGGTATATCGGTTTCTGCATTTTCACCGGCATATTTTGTTACGATGCAAAAATCATCATAGAAAACAATAATACGCCTTTCAAGACAATCCTGCATCAATTAAAAAACTCCAAGTTATAATAATGGAATACAGGAAAACCACATTTTTCGAAAGCAGGATAATAATTAGCCGAAGAAGAAACTGTATCAGGAAGCATTAAGCCCATCTTGACTTTTGAAGCAATCACTTTTTCGCATGATTCATCGACACGAACTTTGAAAACAGGATTCTTTGCATATTCAGCTTCAAGGTAGTTCAAAATCGGAATAAACTTCTGTCCTGAAATCATGATTACATCAATTCCAGAAAGGATCATTTTTACAGCCGAACTTTCAGGCATATAGCCACTTTTTGTAAGAGCTGCCATATAAACATCATCTGAAATAACAAGACCCCTAAAGCCAATTTCTTCAATAAGAAGGTCATTGACCAACTCTTTTGAAAAACAAGAAGGCGTTTTACCAAACACCTGACTTACCATTGCATGCGAAATCAAAATTCCGCACATCTGATCTGAAAGTTTTGAACGATTCAAGACATCCCTAAAAGGTGTTATCATGTGGTCAAAACCGCTTTTATCAACTTTTAAATCTGGAACTCCGTAATGGGGATCATCATTTGTATTTCCAGGAAAATGCTTTAAAACTGGCATTACGTTCGCTTCAAAGTGCGAGTCCAAAAAAACACTTCCATATTCTTTTATTGTATCCAAAGAACCAAAACTACGATTTACAAGAAAATCTACATTCTCATCAGTAAGTTCTTCGACAACAGGAGCAAGGTTCATGTCAAACCCCAGTGATTTCAATGCATTTGCCTGCTCAAGATAAATTTGATAAGCTTGTTTCCTATCATAATTTTGTGCAACATCAAGTTGAGAAACAAAATCTGGATAAATAGCCCTAAGGCGATTAACAAGTCCTCCTTCATGGTCTATTGCAAGATAAGGCGGAATTCGTCCTTTGTTTCGATAATAATTCTTAATTGACGAAGTAAAATGCTGTATTTTATCTGCACTATCTTCACAGTTGAACTTAAAAAAAAGATAACCACCCGGTGCGATTCCATCATTAAAGTCGGATTTTGAATCAAATTCGCTCTTACCATGAACGCTCGTCATAAGAAGCTGGGCAATCTTTTCCCTTGCGTTCATCTTGCTTACATAGCGAGAAACACACAAGGGAGAAAACGAATCATTTTCAAGCTGATTCAATCGCTCAAAAAACATATCGCTTTGAGCTGAAAAAGAAAAAGCTTGAAACGAAACAAAAATTATCAAAAAAAATAAAACAAAAACAACTTTTATACCTTTTAACTTTTTCATAACAATACTGTCGTAAACCAAGGAATATAAGTGATAAGCAAAAGTACGATTGCCTGAATAGCAAGGAATGGCAAAATCCCCTTTACAACCTTCATCAACGGCTTATCAAAAGCATAAGTTGAAATAAAAAGGTCCATTCCTACAGGAGGCGTCAAAAAGCCTAACTGCATGTTCATAAGGAAAACAACCGCAATATGAACCTGTGAAAGACCGAAAGATGCTGCAATCGGAATAATCAAAGGCGAAACAATCATAATTGCTGAATATATATCCATCAAACAACCAACGATAATCAAAACAATGTTGAGCAAAAGAAGGAATAGATATTTTGAATGAATATAAGTCTGACAGAACTCCGAAATCAAGAAAGGTACATTAGCATCGATAAGGAAGTACGAAAGACCACGCGCTGATCCTAAAATCATCAGGACTCCGCCTGTAATCGGAATACTTCCAGCAACAATCTTAAAAGAGCCCTTGAAACTTTCCCAACAATCCTTTCCGTTGAGTTTCAGAATTTCTCCAATATATGGTTTTAATTTCTTAAAACTCATTCCCTGATATTTCGACATATCGAGAACTCGTTTGTCATCTGCAACAAAATCTTTGCGAATAAAAGTTTCCAAGACATAGGTATAAATGAGTGCAAAAGCTGATGTCTGCATAATCGTAAGAAAACCACCAAAATACAATACCATGATTGAAACTGGCAAAAGAAATTCCCAAAGACCTGCAAGCAATGATTTACCAAGGAACTTTCCGTTGAACTTAGGACGATTATTGTTCTTATCCTTGAAAATTCCCCAAGCAATCGTTGCAATGGCAAGAATGAGACCAGGAATAATCGCTCCTTTGAAAATTTCAAATACATCAACGCTAAAGTAGTTTACGGTTCCATACATGATGATTGCAACGGAAGGCGGAAACAAAAGTCCAAGAGCGCCAGATGCCGTAATAATACTTTCAGCACGATCCTTATCGTAGCCGGTTCCTGTCATCAGCATTGAAAGAAGAGCGCCGAGAGCAAGAATCGTAACTCCGCTAGCTCCAGTAAACATAGTAAAGAAAGTTACTACGAGAACGGCGGCAATAATAGTACCGCCTTTAAACCAACCAAAAGCAGCGTTAAAAACATCGACAAGACGACGCCCAGCACTACCCTGAGAAAGCAAATAACCTACAATCGTGAAAAGCGGGATAGCAGCGATACTCGAATCTGTAAGAACAGAATAAGTCTCCTGCGGAATAACTTCAACGTATCCGCCACCTTGACTGAAACAAAGATAGGCAATTCCTGCAAGAGAAATAAAAAGAGGAACTCCCATAATTGCAAGAATTATCAACAAAATAAGTACAAAAACAAAAGCCTTCTCACTAAACCAAAGCCAAGAATTGGAAATTGAATAAAGCCAATCAAGGTTTGCTCCGTTAAAAAGCGAATACAGTATTCCAGAAAGAGGACCTGACGCAATGTACAGACCGATAACAAGTCCTATCAGCGAAGAAATCCATTTATCCTTTTTAGAACAAGATCTAAAAAGCATCACGAAATAACTGAGAGGCAAAAGAGTATAGAAAACTTTCGTAGGAATTCCCCAGATAGTCTGTGAGAAAAACATGAAAAACTCAGAAAAAGCAGAAAGAAAAATTGACGTAAGTATTGCAACAACGGCAACATTTCGGATTTTCTGAACGATTGTATCGATAATCGGTTTTCCAACTTTTCTTGCGATAACTTCGGACAAAGAAGCAAGACTTATATGCTTGTCTTCACGCCAAGTAATTGCACCAGCAACACAAGAAAACATGAAAACAATATTGAGCATAATATTTTCGTTATTGATAATTGATGCGCCACGGGAAGATTCAATAATCTTTACGATAAGTGGGAAAATTGCCATAAAGGCAACGATAGCGACAGCAACCCAATCTTCAATTTTTTTCCAGATTCCAGAAAATTTTTGTACGAATCTTGAAGCCATTCTTACTGTCCTCGATATTTTTTAAGAAGAGCTTCAATTTCCTTGAAGAAATCATAATTGATAACTTTTACTTCTCCAGAATTTGTCATCCTAAGAGCGTCATCCGCCATTGAATCATAGAAAGCCTGTTTTTCAGACGGTGTAAGATTTGTAATGACACCTCCATCATCAGCAATTTTCTGAAGATAATCAGCATCATTTTTCTGCTGTACGCCAACAAAAACATTTTCAGTCTTTCTCAAAGATTCAAGAAGAGCTGGCTTATATTTTTCAGGAATTGAATCCCAAACCTGCTTGTTAACTACAAAACCTGCCATTACAGGACAAATCGGCATGTTAAGAACGTATCTTGCATATTTTGAATACTGTGCTGCGTACGCATACATTGGAATCGTGTAAAGTCCTCCACAACCGGTACTTGACTTCAAACTAGAAAGAATTTTTTCATTTGAAACATCACTTGTTGTGTATCCTGCATGCTGAAAAGCTTTTCCTAATTCAGGGCTTGTTATACCACCAACCGAAAGGCTGACTTTTTTAAGCTGATCTAGAGTTCTAACCTCTTCTTTTGTGCAGAAATAAAGCATTCCTACGTTGAACCATCCAATAAGGTAAAATCCCTGATCTTCGATTGCTTTATTGATATGATTTTCAGTATTTTTGATTACGTAATCAATTTCACTCTGATTCTTAAACATAAACGGCATACAAAGGGTAAGAACGTGACTTTCTGGAGCAAGCTCATAAATACCTATGTTTGTAAAAATACCGCCGTCGAGAGGAGCCTTCATTCCAGGTCGAGCTACCTTCATCTTCTGGATTACGCCGTTTTCACCACCGAGAGCCGTCGCATTCATAAATGTAATGGTAACTTCACCATTTGTAATTTTAGCCCATTCCTGAGCCATTTTCTTCTGTTCAACCGCCCACGGAGAGTTATCAGGAGAAACAGAACCAATCTTCAAATTAATTTTCTGTTGTGCAAAAACTCCCGCAACAAGAAACGATGCAAAAATAAAAACAACGACATTCTTTAGATTTTTTTTCATAAAATCCCCCTACGATTATTTACCAAATTATAAAATAGTTTTCACGATGATCCTTAAGGAACTGCGCTTTTTTCTGTGCCAAAATTGTCAGCATCCTGGTATTCGGATCATCAGTATTTTGAGAAAGAACCTTATCCAAAGCCCAGTCAAAACCATCGACACCAATTGGAAGTGGCCATTTAGTATCATGTTTTCGCCCCATGCCGATAGATTCCAAAAATTCATCATGCTTTATTTCAGGAACTACCCAACCCATTTCTTCGAACGAGTAAGGACATTTCCATTCATAGTCATCAAGATTAACATTACCTTTGCACAAGGCATTTGCATATGTCATAAAGATAGCAGTTCCCTGCCCTTTGTTGATTTCAACTTCTTTGAGCCAGCATTCAACGGCCTTTGCCTTATCTCCACCAAAATCGTATGGAGCAGCAGCATAAAATGCACAAAGCACATCGTAGATAGCACCATTACTGTAAGTCGGATCAAGTTCACAAGCCCTTTCAAGAACTAAAATTGGCGCACGTAAATCGGAAAGCATATCAGGATCAAGAGGATCCAAGGCAAAAGCACCAAGCCATCCAGCACCCATCCAATAAGCAGCGGCAACATCTTTTTTCTTCATCGATTTCAAGGCTTTCTGCTCCAGCTCTGGATTTCGGCTGGTAATATATTTTTCAAAATTTTTGTTTTTACAGTTGAAATAATCCAGTCCATAGCGTTTTCCACGAAGATAATGCATCTTTGCGCGTTGTTTTTCTGCTAACTGAACGTCAAACTCAGAATCTTCCATAAGGTCAGCCTTAGACTGAACAAAAACGTTTGCATACATTACGTATAGCATCGAAGAAGCCTGAGCAAATTTTTTGTTACGAGGTTTTGCATAATGAAGGACTTCCACCCCTTTTACAACAACAGGAATCGAAGATTCCATCAAAACCATATCACTTTCACCCATTACAGGTTCAATCATGTTTGACGTTGATGCACAAGATGTAACAAAAGTAATTAACAATACGGAAGCAATTAAAGAGAGTACTTTTAAAAAAGGAAATTTAAAGCTAATAGTTTTCATCACATTAAACTATACTTATATCAGACTTAAAATACAAGTACCATAAAACAAACAAGGCATATCAAGCAAAAAGAATTCACTCAATATGCCCTATTTTTTGACATTTTTACACAAAATCTTCAAGCAAAATCTCAGATTTATCTTGCGTAAGTCGAAATAAATACACCGGCTGCAATTGCAGTTCCGATAACTCCAGAAACGTTAGGTCCCATAGCATGCATCAAAAGGAAGTTACCTGGATCGTATTCAAGACCGACCTTATTTGAAACTCGTGCTGCCATCGGAACAGCCGAAACGCCTGCAGAACCGATAAGAGGATTGATTTTTTCTTTCAAGAAAAGGTTCATCAATTTTGCCATAAGGATACCGCCGGCTGTAGCAACACAGAATGCAACCAAACCAAGGATAATGATTCCGATTGAGTTACCGTTGATGATTTTTTCAGGAGTCATCTGGCTTCCGACACCAAGGCTCAAAAGAATTGAAACGATGTTCATCAATTCATTTTCCATTGTCTTTGAAAGTCGGTCTGCAGCACCACAGTTTTTAACAAAGTTACCAAAACATAGCATACCGATAAGAGGAGCTGCTGGTGGCAAAAGCAAAAGCGTAATTACAAGAAGAACGATAGGAAACAAAATCTTTTCGATTCGAGAAACAGGTCGAAGCTGCTTCATTTTGATAGTCTTTTCTTTTTTTGTTGTCAAAGCCTTCATGATAGGTGGCTGAATCATCGGAACAAGCGCCATGTAAGAATAGGCGGCTACTGCGATAACGGCCATCATTTCTGGAGCAAGCTTTGCAGAAACATAAATAGAGGTCGGACCATCTGCACCACCGATAATTGCGATAGCGGCAGCCTGGAACATGTTGTATTCAATTCCAGGGATGAAGTTCATAAGACCAACACCGAACAATGTGAAGAATACACCGAGCTGTGCGGCACCACCCAAAAGAGCCATCTTAGGATTAGCAATGAGTGGACCGAAGTCTGTCATCGCACCGATTCCCATGAAGATAAGCATCGGGAAGAACTCGTTTCCAACACCAGCGTTGTAAATGATATGAAGCATTCCGTCAGGACCCTCGCCCATTCCAGCACCAGGAATATTTACAAGAACCGTACCGAATCCAATCGGGATAAGGAGCAATGGCTCGAAACCTCGTCCTGCACCAAGATAGATAATGAGGAATCCGACACAAATCATCAGAAGTTTCTGCCAGCCCGGAGCCTTTTTTCCGGCAAACGGGTCATTTTTCATCTGGCTTTCAGCATCTTCCTTTGCAGCTTCTTTTGCGGCAATTTCTTCAGGAGTATCAACGTGGATAATCTGATAAATTCCCGTATTCTTCCAAATGTTCATCAAAAATTCACCAGCTTTAATGCGTGGAACATTTTCAGAACCACGGATGACAGCTGAATTTGCAGTCCTAAATGAAGGAGATTCAGGAGTCGAAGCATCATCGGCAAAAATATTTGAAACAAATGAAAAGACAGCGGCAACTGCAAGAATTACACACATGGCCTTTGCGATTTTGCCGTTCATTTTATTTTTTTCGTTAAGCATTTTTATAAAACCTCGCGTATTTTACCGTTATTTGATTTCAGCAATTGCCTGACCTGCACTAATCTGAGTACCAGGAGTTACCAAATAGTGAATTGCACCATCTGCTGTTGCCTTAACAGGAAGTTCCATCTTCATTGATTCAACGAACATGATGTTGTCACCTTTTTTTACAGATGCTCCTTCAGAACAAGCATTCTTAAGAAGAGTTCCAGCAACAGGAGCTTCGATTACAGTTCCGTTTCCAGAAGCACTAGCTTGAGCTTCAGAAGAAGCTTCTACAACTACAGCGCCACCACCGATTGTAGCGATAACCTGGTCAGCAGCAATCTGATTTCCAACAGCTACTGCAAACTTGATTTTTCCACTTGCCGTTGCTTTTACAGGAAGTTCCATCTTCATTGATTCAACGGTAAGAATATCCTGTCCTTCTTTTACTTCATCCCCATCTTTTACGCAAAGTTTGAGAACGTTTCCGGCAACAGGAGCCTTGATTGTAGCACCACCAGATACTACGGTTTTTGCAGCACTTCCGGCTTTTGCAGCACTAAAAGCTACGTCATAAGATGTTCCGTTTACTGTAACGCTCATTTTATCACTTGAAGGACCTGTCGTTACGTTGTAAGCAGTTCCGTTTACTGTAACAGTATATGAACCACCCTTATTTTCGCCATTAGAAGATGCAACTTTGAAAGAATCTGAATTAACAGGACCATTCTTTCGTTCAGCAAAGAATTTAGGAGCCTTTTTAGGGAACATAGCATATGTAAGAGTATCTTCATCAGTACCGTTTCCGCCAGCAGCTTTTGCTTCTTCAACCATTTTGTCCCATTCCATTGGAATTTCGTCAGCAGGTCGGCAAGTAATAGGCTTATCCATTCCGCTCTTTTCGAGTGCAAGCTTAACCAAATCTTTGTTAGGATCAGCAGGAAGTTTTCCGTATTTTCCTGTAAGAAGTCCCTGGAACTCAGGAGTCATGATTGTGTAGCGTCCCTGGAGAACGTTCAAAACAGCCTGAACACCAACAATCTGGCTTGTAGGAGTTACAAGAGGAACATAACCTACATCCTTGTGAACAAGTGGGATTTCCTTGAGAACTTCATCCATCTTGTCGATTGCATTCTGCTCTTTGAGCTGGTTTTCAAGGTTAGAAAGCATTCCGCCCGGAACCTGGCTTACCAAAATCTGAGGTTTTACACCTTTGAGTGCACTTTCAAACTTGGCATATTTAGCACGAACACCCTTGAAATAATCTGCGATTTCAACCAAAGCTGGCAAATCCAAACCTGTGTCGTATTCTGTTCCGCGGAAAATTTCTACGATAGATTCTGTAGGGCTATGAGAAGTTGTCATAGACATAGAAGAAATTACAGTATCAAGAACATCAGCACCAGCTTCAGCAGCCTTAACCAATGTTGCAACAGACATACCAGTCGTTGCGTGAGTATGAATCTGAACAGGAATATCAACCTTTGCCTTGATTGCTTTTACGAGTTCGTAAGCGTCGTATGGTCTAAGAAGACCTGACATATCCTTAATACAAATTGAGTCAGCACCAAATTTAGCGTATTCTTTTGCAAGTTCAGCATATTTTTCGTTTGTATGATAAGGTGTTACGGCATAAGAAATTGCCATCTGTACGTGCTTTCCTGTCTTTTTTGCAGCGCTAGCAGCTCGCTGAAGGTTTCGAGGGTCGTTACATGCATCGAAAATTCGGAAAACTCCGATACCGTTATTTGCAGCTGTTTCGACGAACTTGTCTACAACATCGTCAGCATAGTGTCGGTAGCCAAGAAGATTCTGTCCACGAAGCAACATCATGATTGGTGTATTAGGAAGAGCTGCATGAAGTTTTCTAAGACGATCCCATGGATCTTCGTTCAAGAAACTGATACAAGAGTCGTATGTTGCACCACCCCATCCTTCAAGGCTTGTATATCCAATTTTATCGAGTTTGTCGCAGATAGGAAGCATATCAGCCGTAGTCATACGTGTAGCATGCAAAGACTGATGAGCGTCGCGAAGAACCAAATCTGAAATTCCAATTTTTTTAGCCATTTTATATTTTCTCCTGATTTTTAGTGTAACTGTTTGTCATGGATCGCAGCAGCAATCGCAGCAATTACAGATTCATTACTTTGTGCTGAAGGCGCGGCATTGTTTTTCTGTGATTCCTTCTCTTTTTTATCCAGTTTCAAAGCCTTTATCAAGGCACTGGAACCGTACATAACACAAATCATGATAATAAGAAAGGTAAAGACTACTGCCAAACCAAGACCGGTAAGGATTAAGCTTTGACCCAGCATATCAACTATTGTCATAAATTCCTCCAAAATGAAATTCGTTAAAAATTATAATTAAAAAAATTCGCTTATTCAAGCAAAGTATGATATTATGAATGTAAAAATATAAAGTGAATAAGGAAGCTAATTATGAACCAGTTATTTTTATTAAGCATACCGTTTTTTGCAGTTTCAGCCTTTCATCTTGCTTCTACTTTTTTCAAAAATCAAAAGATTGCGGATATCACAAAAATCACACTAATGCCTCTTCTTGCACTCGTACCGCTGACGACGACAAATTGCACTGAGATTCAATTTCATGAACTGACTATGCTTACAATAGCAATAATAGCAGGATGCTTCGGTGATTATTTTATGATCAAACCTCAGGCAAAAAAGAATTACCTTATGGGCATTCTGTTTTTTTCCATCGGACACGCATTTTACATTACGCTCACGATTTTAAGGCAGCCACCTTATTTTTCCGTCGTTCCGTTTATCATCCTTGTGCTGATATACGCAATTTTCATTACACCGATGTATTTCATGCTCAAAAAGCCGAAAGGATTCATTGGTTTTGCAACCGTAGCCTATGCCTGCATCCTGATGATAGTAAACTACTTCTGTCTCTCTCCTATTATTGAAGCGATTTGCCTAAAGCAAGCTATATCAGACTTGGACAAATCTATTTTTATAAGACTTGCCGGAAACCTCGTATTCTTGCTTTCGGATTCAGTGCTTTCAATGACGATTTTCACGAAGGATTTCAAGTATTCACGGTTCGTGATAATGGTCACATATCTAAGCGCCCAGTATTTGCTGGTTTTGAGTTTTCTTGCATGATTTACAAAACCGATTTATAATTTTTATACATATTTTTGGAGGAAAGTTTAAAATAATGGAAAAAAATGAAATTCTTACTCGCGCAAAACAATATATTCAAGAAGAGCAAATTGAAAACTTCAAAAAAGAAGTTGAAGACTTAGTTGCAAAAGAAGATTTTGCAGAACTTGAAGACCGATTCTTTCAGGATTTGGAATTCGGAACAGCAGGCCTACGAGGAATCATCGGGGGCGGAACAAACCGAATGAATCCGCTTGTAATAAACAAGGCAACCCAAGGCTTGGCAAACTATTTTATCAAGACTTTTCCTGAAAAAGCAAAGAACGGAACTCTTTCAGCCGTAATCGCTTACGACTCACGACGATATTCTGATGTTTTTGCAGAAGCAACGGCTTTGATTTTTGCCGCAAATGGATTCAAAACATATCTTTTCAGCGGATTGCGACCAACTCCTGAATTGAGCTATGCAATACGAAGATTAAAATGCGACACAGGTGTCGTAGTAACGGCAAGCCACAACCCTCCTCAGTACAATGGATACAAGGCTTACTGGAATGATGGAGCTCAGGTAATCGAACCTCATGACAAAGGAATCATCAACGAAGTAAACGCCGTAAAAGTTTCCGATGTAAAAACAATCAGCCGTCTTGAAGCAATTTCAAGCGGAAAACTGATTATCATCGACAAAGAAATCGATGAACCATATTGGGAGTACTGCAAAAATCAGCTTTTCAGACCTGACTTGATGAAAGAAAAGGCTACAGAAGCAAAAATCGTTTACACTCCTCTTCACGGAACTGGTGCAATGCACGTTGAAAAAGTTCTGAGCGACCTCGGACTTGAAGTAATCACCGTACCAGAACAGAGAGAAGGAAACGGCGACTTCCCTACGGTAGAAAAACCAAATCCAGAAGAAGCACCTGCAATGAAGATGGCAGTCGAATTAGGCAAAAAAGAAAAAGCTG